>CAZRND010000132.1:0-3798 GCA_964601345.1 uncultured Acidobacteriota bacterium
CACATCCACTTGTAGCGGGCCAGCGCGTCGCCGATGGAGTAATTGCGCACGTGTCCCATGTGCAGCGTGCCCGAGGGATACGGCAGCATCTCGAGGACGTAGTACTTGGGACGCGCCGAGTCCGCCTCGGCGCGGTAGACGTTCTCCCGGTCCCAGGCCTTCTGCCACTTTTCTTCTATGGCCTGGGCGTTATATTGCTTCTCAGGCATGTTCCTCCATCAGGCGGCGGACGGCGTTGAGATTGCGCCGGTCGTCGCCCTCCTTGTCGATGGGCGTCTCCAGAATAAAAGCCTTCCCGCACAGGTCGGGATGATTCAGCAGGGCGCGAAATCCGGCGCGCCCGATGTGTCCTTTGCCGATGTGCTCGTGGCGGTCGCGGCGCGATCCGAGCGGCGTGCGCGAATCGTTGGTGTGGATCACGCGCACCGCATCGAAACCCACGGTCTCGCGAATGCGCGCGGTCCAGGCGGCGAGTCCCGTGGGACGGGCCAGGTCGAAACCGGCCTCGTAACTGTGCGCTGTATCGATGCAGCAACCCATCGGCAGCGAGGTCCGCTCGATCATCGCCGCGACTTCGGCGAGATCGCAGCCGAGCGATCCTCCGCCGCCCGCGGTGTTCTCGATGAGGATGCGCAGGCGCTCGAACTTCAAGCGCCGCGCCGATTCTTCAAGGCCTGCGACGACATGGGCGATGCCGTGAGCGCGGACGCCGTTTTGGACGCTGCCGGGATGCAGGATGAATTATTGGGCGTCGGGCGCGATCGCGGGCTCGAGCTCCCCGCGAAACGCCGCGATGGATCGCGGCCGGATCACATGATCGTCCGAGGCCAGGTTGATCAGGTAATTGGCGTGAATCGCGAGCGGATAGAGATCGTGCTTCTCTCGCGCGCGAGCGAAGTCGCGGGCATCACCGGCCGTTACGGATTGCATCCGCCACTGCCGCGGATTGGTGGAGAAAATCTGGAAGGTATTGCACTTCAGGACGTGCGCCCGCTCGGCTGCTTCGGCAAACGATCCGGCGATAGAGGTATGTATCCCAATGCGCGCCATGGTGCGTGTCCCAACGGGTGCAAAGTCACGGAAACATGAATTTTATCATGTTCCGCACGAGCGGACGACTGCGGGAAATGATAAACTTCTGTTATGGATCGAGTTAAGGAACTCGAGGCGGCTATCACTGCGCTGCAACCCGATGAGTTTCGACGCATTGCGAAGTGGTTCCGCGAGCTGGACCAACAACATTGGGATGAGCAGTTGGACCGCGATTCCGTCGCGGGCAAGCTCGATTTCCTTTTTGAGGAAGCAGAGAATGAATCCGCTCGCGGCGAGCTGCGCGAGTGGCCACCCCGGAAGTGAAATCCGTCGCGACTCGCCGATTCTGGAACTACTTCCACAATCTGCCAGAAAGCGTCCAAATTCTCGCCACCAAGAACTATCAATTGTGGCGTAGCGACCCTCATCATCCGTCCCTCCATTTTCGTAAACTGAGGGGCAGTGACGATCGGTTCACCGTGCGTATTGGCGAACACTACAGAGCGGTTGGCAAGCTCACCGACGAGAAGATGACTTGGATCTGGATTGGCACGCATGCCGAATATGACCGGCTTGTTTCGTGAGGAAGTCTGGCGGCCGTTCCCATTCGCAGTTAGAATGGCTCCCGATGTCTGAGCCGCGCACCAAGCTCATTGTCGGGATCACCGGGGCGACCGGGGCGATTTATGGCGTGCGCACGCTCGAGTTGCTGAAGCAAGCGGGCGTTGAGACGCATCTCGTGATCAGCAAGTGGGGCGCGCAGACGCTCGCGCACGAGACTCCGTACACAGTGGAGCAAGTCCAGGCGATGGCTACTTGCCACTATCCGGCCGGCGCGCAGGGCGCGGCGATCTCGAGCGGATCGTTTCTGACCTCCGGCATGGTGGTCGCGCCGTGCAGCGCGCGGACGCTCGCCGCCATCGCCTCAGGACAAGGTGACAACTTGATCCATCGCGCCGCCGACGTGATCCTGAAAGAGCGCCGAAAACTCGTCCTGCTGGTCCGCGAAGCTCCGCTCAACGAGATTCACCTCGACAACATGCTAAAACTTGCACGCATGGGCGTCTCGATCATCCCGCCCGTGCCGGCGTTCTATCATCATCCCAAGTCTATTGATGACATCGTGAATCAGACCGTCATGCGGACGCTCGATCAATTCGGCGTACACCTGGAAACGTCACAACGCTGGGAAGGCGCGTAAGAGCAGATCCCGCTCGTAAGCGTGCGTCAGCCGCTCGATAGCCGCGGGAACCCGGAACCAGGCCGCCTCGCCGATCTCGTCGTTCGCATCCAGCCGCCCTTCCTTCACGAGCGTCATGCGCCAGAACTTCACGACCTTCGGCTCGCCCCACGCCTCATAGCGGACCTCTCCGGCAAAGTCGCCAAGGCGCACCGTGCAACCAGTTTCCTCTTCTACCTCGCGTACCGCCGCATCCTCAAACGATTCGCCTCGCTTCAGCTTGCCCTTGGGGAGCGACCAGTCGTCGTAGCGGTCGCGGTAGACCAGCATCACTTCGTCGCCCTTTTTCGACTTGCGGACGAGAACGCCGCCGGCCGCCCGGATCATGAGTCGAGAGTACCACGCGAATTTGCCGGATACCGTTACAATAGGGACGGGTATGGCGGGCCTCACTAGCTCCTCTCCGGATGACCGGCTGGTTCGGGAGTGCCTGCAGGGCAACAACGACGCGTGGTCTGCGCTCGTCGACAAGTACAAGAACCTGATCTACTCCATTCCCGTTCGTCTGGGCTTTTCGCAAGACGAGGCCACCGACATATTTCAGGCTGTCTTCCTGGAGCTCATCTCGCAACTGCCGCAGCTTCGGGAACCGAAAGCGCTGCCGAAGTGGTTGATGCAGACCACGTCGCACAAATGTTTTCACTGGAGGCGGCACCGGCAAAAGTTCGCGAACGACGGGGGAGAGGACGAGATCGCGCAGGAAACTTCGGCCGAGCCCGGAATCGCCGAAATCCTGCAGGAGCGTGAGCAGGAGCATCTGTTGCGCGAAACGATCGGGCTTCTGACGCAGCGCTGCCGCCGCTTGATCGAGATGTTGTTTTTTGAAGAGCCGGCGCGCCCCTACACCGAAGTCGCCAAGAGCCTGGGGATTGCCACGGGGTCGATCGGCTTTATCCGCGGCCGGTGTCTCGACAAAATGAAGTCGCAGTTGGAGAAATCGGGTTTCCATTGAAACGGAAGGAACCAGCCCAAACCGCCGAAAAACTCTTCCCGGAACTCGCTCAGCTCTCGAGTGAAGCACTCCGGAAAACGTTCCTGGCCAGGCACCGCGCCCTGCTTCGCGCCAGTGTAGTCGAGAAGCTGAGCCAGATCGTTCGGGAAAGAGTCCGCGTGGACATGCAGGAAGCCCTGAATCTCGCGGAAGGCGCCGCCGCCATCGCCGCGAAAATCAAAGACCCGCTTTCGCTGGGTCTGGGCTTGCGGGCGAAGGCAAACGTCCTTTACGTGATGGGCCGGAACCAGGAAGCGTCTTCCTTGCATGAAGAGGCCCTGAAGCTGTTTCAGAAGGTGGGCAATCAGATCGAAACGGCGCGCACGATGAGCGTCTCGCTTCAGCCTCTCACGCTGCTGGGCGAGTACGACCGCGCTCTGGCGCTGGCGGATCAAGCCCGCGAAATCTTCACCCAACTGGGCGACGAACTTCCACTGGCGCGCCCCGAAATCAACGTGGCCACAGTCTCCCACCGGCAGGACCGCTTTCCGTGGTGGGCAAAATCGGTGCAAATCTCGCTTTGGGCGTCACCGGG
>CAZRND010000132.1:3808-13467 GCA_964601345.1 uncultured Acidobacteriota bacterium
GACAAACGTGAACAACCGGAGGGACGGCTCGGCGAGGGTTTGCGAGCGTTCCGAAGGGGCCTAAGGGAAGCTGCTGCCGCTTCAGGAAAACGAGGGCATTGCCGTTGCCCTGCACAACATGGCCGTTTGCCTGATCAGCTTGAACGATTTTCACCGCGCCCTCGACGTGCACACGCGCGTCCGGGCCTTTTGCGAGGAGCACGGCATGCCGCTGCTCGTGGCGCAGGCCGACTACAACATCGCCTGGCTGCACTACGTGCGCGGCGAATACAGCCAGGCCATCGAAATGTTGCGCGCCGCGCGGGAGTCCTGCGAAAAGAACGGCGACCTCCACCACCTGGCGCTCTGCTATCTGGATCTTTCCGAGATCTACCTCGAACTGAACCTCAGCGAGGAAGCGGTCGGGACGGCCCAGGAATCCGCCGCGCGTTTCGAAAAGCTGGGGATGGGCTATGAGGCGGCAAAGTCTCAGGCCTACCTGGCGATGGCCGCCGGGCAGTTGGGGAAGTCCGGCCACGCTCTCGAATTGTTCGTGAAAGCGCGGGCCCTGTTCGTTCGCGAGAAGAACCATGTGTGGCCTTCGGTTCTGGACCTTTATCAAGCGCTCGTCCTCTACAACGAAGGACGCTATTTCGAGGCCCGCCGCCTCTGCGTGGCGGCTCTCGAGTTCTTTCTGACGTCGCCGTTGTCCAGCAAGGCGGTCCTTTGCCGGTTGCTGCTCGCGCGCCTGCACCTGAAGACCGGGGAGCCGGCCGATGCGCGAAAAGAATGCACTCAAGCGCTCGAAGTCCTTTCCCAGCTCGATGCTCCGGTGCTCCACTGCCAGGCTTATCAGCTCATGGGACAGATTCAAGAGGCGGAAGGCAACTTCGCGGATGCCTTCGAATCGGTTCTGGCGGCCCGCCACTCCATGGAAGCCCTGCGCAGCGGCCTGCACAGCGAAGAGTTGAAGATCACCTTCATGAAGAACAAGAGCGAGGTGTACGAGACTCTCGTGCACCTGTGCCTGGGCCTGAACACCGGAGCGGGCGGAGCCGTGGAGGCTTTCGGGTACATGGAGCAGGCCAAGTCCCGCACGTTGCATGACCTTCTCTTCCGAAGCAAACATTCCTTGCCCTCGGCGGACCCGGGACAGAGCCCGCTGGTCCGGAAAATCCGCGGGTTGCGCGAGGAACTGAATTGGTTCTACCACCGCATCGAGGAGGCCAAGCTCTCGAGCGAAATCCGCTCGCCGGAGCAGGTGGAAAAACTCGAGGCGCAAGCGCGCGAGCAAGAAAAGAAGTTGCTGCGAGTCCTGCGCGAAGCGCCGGCCGAGGAGGCCGAAAAAATCGGGCTCCGCGCGCCGGCTCCGGCGGAGGTCGATACGGTTCGCAGTGCGCTCGGTCCGGATGCCGCGCTGGTGGAGTATTTCCGCGTTCGCGACCGGATGATCGCCACGGTCGTGACGGGAGGCACGCTGGAAATTGTCCCGCTGACACTCGTCTCCCGCGTCACCGGTTTTCTGCGGCTGCTTCAGTTCCAGCTCTCCAAGTTCCGCCTGGGAATGAATTTCGTGCGGAACTTCGAGAGTTCCCTGCTCGAAGCGACGCAGGCGCATCTGAAGGAGCTTCACGAGGAGATCCTCGCTCCGCTCCTCCCTCTGCTGAACGCGCGCCACCTGGTGATCGTGCCGCACGACGTACTCCACTATCTTCCGTTCCACGCCCTCTACGACGGCGAGCAATACCTGATTGACCGTTTCACCATCTCGTATGCGCCGAGCGCCGGCATCTTCGCGCTCTGCCAGGAGAAGCCGGCCAAGACCGGCGGCTCATCGTTGATCCTCGGCGTTCCCGATCAACAGGCTCCGAGCATCCTCGACGAAGTCCAGTCGGTGGCTGCGACGCTTCAAAAACCCGAGCTGTTCCTGGGGACCCAAGCCGGACAGGCCACGCTGAAGGAAAAAGGACCGGCGGCGCGGATCATTCACCTGGCCACCCACGGCTATTTCCGCCAGGACAACCCGATGTTCTCGGCGATCCGGCTGGGCGATTCCTACCTGAGCCTGTACGACCTGTATCAGTTCAAGCTACCGGCCGAACTGGTCACTTTGAGCGGGTGCGCCACGGGAATCAACGCCTTATCCGCAGGCGATGAACTGCTGGGACTCGTCAGGGGATTGCTTTACGCCGGCGCGCATTCCCTCCTATTGACGATGTGGGACGTGAACGATCGGAGCACCTCGGAGTTCATGAAGATGTTCTACCGGCGGTTCTCCGAGCACGCCAACAAGGCCCTGGCCCTTCAGGAGGCCATGCAGGGCCTGCGCGAGACCTACCCGCATCCCTACTATTGGGCGCCTTTTCTGTTAGTTGGCAAGATTTCGGATATGCCCTAAAAGTTTTTCCAAAACACCCTATATTTTTTTGGCGGTGGCGTACTCTTTATTCGGCGAGAGACAAACATGGGACTGAAGACAAGCCATCCCGCGCAACAAGAGTGGGTCGATTTCGCCCGAGGCACGGCGACGCCCAAGGTCACGGCTGCCCTTCAGGCCCACCTGGCGACGAACTGCCGGAAGTGCCGCCAAGCGCTCGAAATGTGGCGCCAAGTAGAAGTGATGGCCGGCCGGGAAGCTTCCTATCAGCCTCAAGAGAGCGCCGTTCGCTCCGTCAAGGGATTCTTCGCTATCCACAAGCCGCGCAAAGTATCCGCCGGGATACGGATTGCCAGCATGCTTTTCGATAGCCTTCTCACTCCATCCCTGGTTGGAGTTCGGTCCATGACGCGCTTCCCGGCCCAAGGAACCCGCTGCTTCCTGTACGGCGTAGGCCGGTGTTTTGTCGATCTGCGCTTGGAACAGAAGAACGATGCCGGCATAACCTTCATGGTCGGACAAGTGCTTGATTCTTCAGAGGAAGAATCAAGCGGCTTCAAGGGCGTCAGAGTCTCCCTCTGGAACGGAAGAAAGGCTATTGTCGAGAAAGTAACGAACGACTTCGGCGAGTTCGACATGGAGTATGAGTCTTCTAAAGACTTGATTCTGTTGGTGAAACTCGATGGACAGGACGTGGTCGGCGTCCCCCTCCCCGACCTGCAGGTCCCCCCATTAGCATCCCCCCTAAAGTTACCGCTTCGAGGTACCACCGTACCATAGACCTTTTGCTGTAAACGGTGAGAACAATGTATGCATACACATTGCTCCGCCGAATCTTGGGACGTTTAGGAGAATTGCTATGAAGAAGCACCTGGGACTGTCTTTATTCTTGCTGATGACAATCTTCTCGGCCTCGCGTGCGGCGGCGGACACGCGGCTGATCGTTCGAGACAAGCTGGGCCTTAGCCATCTCAAACTCACCTGCCTGTTGCTGGGATGCAACGTGGTAGGCGGACTGGGGGACGACCAGGGCCAGGTCTTCCTGATCACGGTTCCCCTCAACCTGAATCTTGGCTCCTTCCTGAATTCTCTGAAGGTCAACCTTGGCATCGTGAGCGTGGAGCTCGACCAGACCGCCAAGTTGAGGCAGTCTGCTTCCTCAGGGATTCCGGCCGCCCTGTATGACAACAGGCCCGTGAACTACTACGGAACGACGGTCCGGGAAGGATACCTGCTGCAAGCCGCTGCCGGGCTGACGCGGATCGCGGACGCGCAGAATGCCTTCAACGTAAGAGGTTCGGGCATCGTGGCGGTCATCGATACCGGCGTCGATCCGACGCATCCGGTGCTGCAAAATGTTCTGGTTCCGGGCTATGACTTCACGCGCAACAAGAACGGGGCCGACGAGAAAGGCGATGTGAGCCAGTCAACAGCCGCCGTGCTCGATTCGAATACGCAGCCGATCCTCGTCAATCAGTCGACGGCCGCGGTACTCGACCAATCGACGGCCGCGGTGCTCGACGGTTCAGAGTATGTCGGCTTCGGCCACGGAACGATGGTGGCAGGAGTGATTCACCTGGTGGCGCCCGGAGCGCATATCATGCCGCTGAAAGCCTTCAACGCGGACGGCACCGGCTATACCTCGGATGTGATTCGGGCGATCTACTATGCCGCTCACAACAACGCCAAAGTCATCAACATGAGCTTCAGTTTCCCGAACTATTCGAACGAGATCTACAACTCCGTCAACTACGCCGTCTCGCGCGGCGCGATCAGCATCGCCGCGGCCGGCAACGACGGCAAGCAGACGGTCGTCTATCCGGCGGGCTATACGAATCTCGTGATGGGCGTGGCGTCGACCGACAACAACGACAACCGCTCGACCTTCAGCAACTACGGATCGAGCCTGGTGTGGGTCGCTGCGCCGGGAGAAGGCATTGTCACGACGTACCCGTACGGTAGCTGGGCGGCGGCTTGGGGCACTTCCTTCAGCACGCCTTTCGTTGCCGGCGCGGCGGCGCTGCTGCTCGATCTGAAAGCGTCCTGCACGGAGACCCAGGCGAGCAGCGCAACGGCTCACGCCAAGGCGCTGGCCGCTTCCTTGGGTCTGGGAAACGGACGCTTGGATGTGTACCAAGCGGTCCAGGCATGGATGCAGTCCAAGTAGGGGCGAAGGAGAAAACACTATGGCAGCCACAGCCACTTTCCAAACGCTTCAAACGTTCGCTCCTGCGACCCTGCGGGTGAAGGAACTCGAAGAAGAGCTCGACACGATTCACACTTCACTCGTATGCGCCTTCAACCAGCTCCTGGATCTGAAGGACATGAACACGGGGTTCCACAGCACGCGCCTGGCGGAATGGGCCATGCGCGTGGCGCGGGAACTGGGAATGAGCGAAACGGCGGTCCGCGATATCGAAACCGCCGCTCTGCTCCACGACATCGGCAAGATGGGAATTCCCGACTCGATCCTGAAGAAGCCCGACAAGCTGACGAACGACGAGTACGACCTGATGAAGAAGCATCCGGAGTTCGGATGGCAGGTGGTACGCATGTTCCCGCACCTGGATCGCGCCAGCCTCTTCATCCTGCATCATCACGAAGCCTTCGATGGACGGGGCTATCCGGGCAAGTTGCTCGGTTCGGAGATTCCGGTGGCTTCGAGAATTGTCGCCGTCATCGACACCTTCGACGCCATGGTCTCTTCGCGGCCTTACCGGCGCGGCTTGCCGTTCGAGGAAGCGATGCGGCGGCTGATCCTGGCGAGCGGAACGCAATTCGATCCCGCGGTCGTGCAGTGCTTCATGAAGATTGCCGAAAGCGAAGTTTCCGATGTCTTTGCCGCCACAGGCACCGCCACCAACGTGGTGATTTAGCGAGTCTGCCAGAAGAAACGGTCGCAGTTCCAAACCAGGACCGGCTCGAGAACTGCGGGTTTCCAGTTCGCCAGGCCGCGCTTGGCCGCGGCCAGCACATTCGGGCTGGCGAGAAAAGTCACCGGCAGGTTCTCCGAGAGCAGTTGCTGCACCCGGTCGTAGACGGCTTTCCGTTTGCTCTGCGACGTGGCGGTCATCTGCGCATCCATCAGGCGATCGAGTTCGGTCTGCCACGCCTCGGGAGCGGCGCCGTCCTTCTTGAGGTTCCAGACGTGGAGCGAGCCGCCGCTCGTCCAAACGTTCATCTCCGTGTTGGGATCGGCGTCACCGTTGCCCAAGCCGAACAAGGCGCCTTCGAACTTTCGGGTGTTGTTGACGGCATCCATCATGGCGCCGAATTCCGTGGGCAGAACCTGGACCTCGATTCCCGCCTTGCTCAAATCTTCCTGCACCAGCGCGGCCATCCTGCGCCGCAATTGATTGCTGGCCGAGACCATGATGGAAAAGCGCACCGGCCGTCCCGCCGAGTCGAGCAAGGGTCCTGTGCCCTGCCGGCGGAAGCCGCCGTCCCGCAGCAACTGATCTGCCTTCTTGAGATCATAGGGATAGCGCGTGACCTTGTCGGTGAACCAGAGACGGATGGCCCCCGCGGCCGGCGTCCAGAGCGGCGAGCCGCGTCCCTGATACACCAGGCGAGCGATGGCCTGACGGTCGATCGCATAGGCCACCGCCTGCCGGAATTTCAGATTGCGAAACCATCCCGAGAGCGGCTGAGGCGCATTCCAATTGAAGAAGATGAAATTGGATTCGAGCGACGGTCCGCCGTCGACGGCCGAGAGCGAGGGGTTCTTTTCCAGGTTGGCGAAATCCTCCGCGCGGATCTTCGCCACGGCGTCGACTTCGCCTCCCAGAAGCCGCAGTACCTGGGCGTTCTGGTCTCCGAAGGTGAATTCCAACTGGTCGAGATAGGGGAGCGAGTGTCCGGCCGAATCTTTTTTCCAGTAATAAGGATTCCGCTCGAGCGTCAGGCGCTGGCCGGGCTTGTACTCCTTCAAGCGGAACGGTCCCGCTGTCGCGAGATCGGCGGCCGACGCGGCGGTGCTCCATGCTTGCGCCAATCGCCCCTCATCAAATGCCTTCTGCAGCTTGTGCCGCGGCAGGATCCAAAACGAATCGAAGAGCCGTTCACCCGGAGCGTAGGGCGCGGGAAGGTCCACGCGAATGCTCTCGGCGGAAAGCTTGATCACCTGGATCGGTTTCCCGTCGATCATCAGGAGATCCCGCTGCGGCGAGTCTGTTTTCGAGTCGAGGTATACCTGGAAGGTGAAGACCACGTCGTCGGCCGTGAGCGGCGCGCCGTCGGAGAAGCGCAGGCCCTTCCGAAGCGTTAAGGTATAATGCCGCCCATCGGCGGACACTCGCCAGTTCTCCGCCAGTGCGGGTTCGGTGAGCAGCGTTGCGCGGTTGATATGAATCAAGTCCGCCGAGAGCGCGTAGATTGCATCGCGGGTCGGCTGATCGGCGGCCGTCACGGGGTTCAGCGTCTTCGGCTCGCTACCGATCGCCACCACCACCCGTCCCCCGGATTTTCCGGCGAGATTCTGCGCCTTCCCCACCGGCGTCCAAAGGACCAGCAAAATGATGATCGGCGCTAAGACCGGGCGCTTCGTGAATGCCATAGGCGTCCTGCTGATGGTGCCGCTGCTGACTTTTTTCCTGCTCGGCCGGGCGCCCGGAGATTATCTCAGCGAGCTGGCGGCCAATCCTCAAATCTCCGCGGAAACGCTGGCGCACCTGCGCGTGCAGTATGGCCTCGATCAACCTTTTTATATCAAATTTTGGCACTGGGCGAGCACGGCCGCTCACGGTGACTTCGGATACTCATTCGTCTATCAGCGTCCGATCCGCGATCTGCTGTCCGAACGCATCGGCAACACTCTGCTGCTGAACGGAGTGGCGCTCTCGCTGGCGTGGCTTCTCGGCATCGTGCTCGGTGCGGTCGCCGCTTGGTTTCGCAAAGCGGGTTGGTGGATTGGGTCTTTGTCGACGCTGCTCACTTCGACACCTTCGGTCGTCCTCTCGCTTCTCCTATTAGGGCTGGCGCTGCGCCTCGGGCTTCCCGTGGGTGGCATGACCGCCTCCGGCTCCAGCGGCCTCCTCGACCTGCTGCGTCATCTGCTCTTGCCGGCCGCGGCGGTAACGGCCGTCCTGTTGCCGTCCATACTGCGCCACACCGAGACGGCGGTGGCCGAGTCCTTGCAATCGCCCTACATTGCAACGGCGCGGGCCAAAGGTTTGACCGAATTCCGGATTCTCTTTCATCACGCGCTGCGCAACGCTCTCAATCCGCTCACGACGCTTTTCGGCTACTCGATCTCGGCGCTGCTCAGCGCCTCCCTCGTGGTCGAGATCGTGATGAACTGGCCGGGCATCGGACAGCTTACGTTCGACGCCGTCATCCGGCGCGACATCTTCCTGGTTGTCGATCTGACCGTCCTCTCTGCATTTCTGTTGCTCGCCGGAAACGTGATCGGCGACCTGCTTCTGCATTTTTCCGACCCGAGGACGCGAGAATCGTGACCCGCCTCGGCCGAGGACTTTCGTGGGGCCTGCTCGCGGCAGTCTATCTGCTAGCGCTCTTTCCGAATTTTCTTTCGCCCTATCCTCCTGCGCGCCAGCACCGCGACTATCCTTACGCCCGCCCCGGATTCTACGGCGACGTGCACCTTGCGTTCTTGGCGCGCGAAGAACCGGACGCGCCGCTTCGACTCATCTCGACGCGTGGGACGGGATTCTTTTTCCTGATGGGAACGGACGAGTTGGGCCGGGACCTCTATTCCCGCCTCTGCCACGGAGCTACGATCTCACGCTTGCTGGCGCCGGCCGCTCTGTTCTTTTCGCCCTTGGTGGCCATTGCCCTTGGAGGATGGGCCGGCTATCAGAGCCGCCTCGCGGACGCCGTGGTGATGCGGGCCAGCGAGGTCTTCCTCGCCTTGCCGTGGTTCTACTTCGTGGTCGCTCTGCGCGCGGCGTTGCCGGTGCGGCTCGGTCCGGGAGCCGCCACGTTCATGCTCTTTGCTTTGCTTGGTGTTCTCGGATGGGCGGGACCGGCGCGTTTATTCCGCGGCCTCGTGATCAGCCTGAAGACTCGCGATTACATCCTTGCCGCGCGAGCCCTGGGCGCCAGTGACGGACGCGTCTTCTTGGTTCACCTGCTGCCCGCCCTTCTCTCTACCGCGCGCACACAGTTTCTGCTGAGCCTCCCGGTATACATCCTCACGGAGGTCAACCTGTCGTTCCTCGGTCTCGGGATTGTGGAGCCGACGCCGACGTGGGGAAATCTGCTGACGCCGTTGCAGCAGTATTTCGTTCTGACTTCTTACCCCTGGATGTTTTCGCCGGCCGTGGCTCTGGTGCTGATCTTCCTGGCCCTGCACACGATTGCTTCGACCTCAGCGCCGGTCGAGAGCTAGGTTGATCTTCAGGACGTTGACGCGCGGCTCGCCCAGAAAGCCGGCTTGCCGGTTTTCTGTGTACGTCCCGACGAGCTGCTGGACTTGCGCTAGCGGCACGCCTCGTGCCTTGGCGACGCGTGGTGCTTGCGCCAAGGCGGACGCAGGGCTGATGTGCGGATCGAGGCCGCTGGCGGAACTCGTCAGCAGGTCTGCGGGGATCGGTCCCGCGTAATCGGGATTCTCGGCGCGGAACTTGGCAAGGTCCGCCTTGATGCGCTCGACGAGCTTGGGATTCGTCGGACCCAAGTTCGATCCGCCCGAGTTTGCCGCGTCGTAGCCGGTGCCCGCTACCGACGGCCGTCCGTGGAAGTACTCCGGCTTCGTGAAATTCTGCCCGATGATCTCCGATCCGATGACCTTTCCATTCGACTCGATCAAGCTGCCTTGCGCCTGGCGCGGGAAGACGGCTTGCGCGATGCCGGTCACCACTGCCGGATAGAGCAGACCCGTGAGCACCGTGAGCACCAGAGTCATCCGCGCCGCAATCGCCCATTGTTCAAACATGGTCTCTCCTTACGCCAGATGCAGCACGGCCAGCAACCGGTCGATGAGCCATATGCCGGGAAATGGCGCGATCACTCCGCCGAATCCGTAGATCAGCAGGTTGCGCCGGATGAGCGCCGCCGCCGGCATCGGCCGGTACTTCACGCCGCGCAGCGCCAGCGGGATGAGCGCGATGATGATCAGCGCGTTGAAGATCACTGATGCCAGCACGGCGCTCTCCGGGCTGTGCAGACCCATAATGTTCAGCTTCCCGAGCGCGGGATACGTGACGGTGAACATGGCCGGCAAGATCGCGAAGTACTTCGCCACGTCGTTGGCGATGGAAAACGTCGTGAGCGCGCCGCGCGTCATCAGCAGTTGCTTGCCGATTTCCACGACCTCGATGAGCTTGGTGGGATTGGAATCGAG
>CAZRND010000133.1:0-13205 GCA_964601345.1 uncultured Acidobacteriota bacterium
CAGCACGGGCCGGCCGTCGCTCGTCGCGTCGCGCGGATCGCGTCGCGGATCGTAAGGATTCATTCCGAATCCGTGGACGGCGTTGTAGTTGCCCGGCATCGGCGTGGGCGATCCGGCGACCCAGTTGGCCAGCTCGGTCATGCCGGTCTTGGCGATGATGATCGCGCCGGCCTCGCGCAGATTCTTCGTCAGCGTCGCTTCGTAAGGCGGCACGAATCCGTCGAAGGCGAGCGCGCCGCCGGTGGTCGGCATGTTCGTAGTGTGGACGTTGTCCTTAAGCGCGATCGGGATTCCGTGCAGCGGACCGCGCACGCGCCCTTGGGCGCGCTCGCGATCGCGCTCGCCGGCCTCGGCCAGCGCGTTGGGATTGACGGTGATCGCGGCATGAAGCTTGTCCTCGTACATGGCAATCCGCGCGAGATACTGCATCACCAGCTCGCGCGACGTAACGCGCTTCTGCTCCATCGCCTTTTGCATCTCCGGGATGCCGGCTTCGACGACGCTAAACGAGGGCGTCTGGGCGGAGAGCGCCGCGCCCATTAGAACGAGAATCGAGAATCTCATGGACGCAAGTCTAGCAGAGAGCGTCAGGCTTGTGGATCGTGAGCGACGATCCGCGAATGCTGAGGACTTTCTTTTTCTTGAGATCGGAGATGAGGCGGCTGACGGTTTCGCGCGACGTTCCCATCTGCTGCGCGATCTCCTCTTGGGTGAGGATCAGGCGCACGCGGACGCCCTCCCTGGTCTTTTCTCCATGTTTCGCGGCCCAATCCCGAAGCAATTGGGCCAGCTTCTCGGAGACGGACTCGGCCAGGCCGAGCATCCGCAACTCCCGGCAAGCGGAATGATAGCGGTCACTCAGCTCCTGCGCCACGCGCAAGGCCGCGTCGGAATGATTGTGGAGGAACTCCAGGAAGTCCTCCTTTTTGACGAAATTGATCTGGCAGGGACTCTGCGTCTCGGCAGTGACCTCGTAAGGGCGTCCCGAAATCGTCGCCGGAAGTCCGACGACTTCGCCGGCCTCCGCAATCTTGATGATCAAAGTCCGGCCTTCGCGCGATGACATGGATAGTTTCACTTGGCCCGTGCAAATGAGAAAGACTCCGCGGGCTGCCTGGTCTTCGACAAAGAGCGTCGATCCTTTCGGATAGGTGCCCAGTTGCTTCATCGCATCGAAGGCGGCCAGGGCATCGGGAGGAAGGTTGCAAAACAGCCGGTCTTCCCGCAAATGGCAGGTCAAGCAGCTATCAATCACTTGAAGCCCGTATGGCGACGCGGGCGGCATGGTGAAAAGTATAGCACCGCGCCTGTGACAGCCGTCACACCAGCCCATGTCGGCGCTCACAGCGTTTTTGTCGAGCAGAAATGAAACTGGAAGCGGAGGTGTCAGATGCCTATTTGGGAACATGTACTGGAGCTAGTGGCCGCTCTCGTCAGCCTGATTCTGATGCCCTATGTGTTGATCGCGGCGTGCCTGGTGCTCGCAACCGGGTGGCATGAAGCACGTCGGAGGCACAAGCACCTGTGAACCTTCCGGCGGCCATCGCGTACCTGGCGTCGAACCGGTTAGGGCAACTCGGCGTGGCGCTGGCCACGGCGGCGGGCCTGACGATCGCGACCCTCTTTGCCGCCGAGTTGCTCGGCGCGCCCCTGGGGCCCTATTCCGGGCTCGTCGGCTTCGTCGCGCTTCCGACTGTGCTCGTCGCGGGATTGTTGCTGATCGCCGCCGGAGCATTTCGACGCGGCGTCGCCGGCGCGTCCATGGATACGATCCGGCAGACGCTGATCTTCGTCGGTGTCATGACCGCGATCAACACCGTGATTCTCTTGTCGGCTTCCTATCGCACCGTGCATCAAATGGATTCGCCGCAATTTTGCGGACAGACCTGCCACGTGATGGCGCCGCAGTTCGCGGCGTACCAGCGGTCCGTGCACTCCAGGATCGCCTGCGTCGCATGTCACGTCGGCCCCGGCGCGGCGGGGATGGTGAATGCGAAACTTGCCGGCACGCGCCAACTGATTCTCCTGTTGACGGGCGGATATGCGCGCCCGATCCACGGCGACGCCAAGGAGAATTGCGCGGCCTGCCACCATCCCCCCGCGGAGGGCGCGGAGAAGATTGTGATCAGAACGCACTTCGCGGACGACGAGAAGAATACGATGTCGGCGACTTCGCTTCGGATGAAGACCGGTGTGATCCACAAGGCGCACGCGGCGACGGGATGCGCCGCCTGCCACAATCGCGCGGGACACGATTTCCCGACCGCGGAACGGGCGATTGAAGACGCACTGCTCGATGGCCGCCTCGATCGCAACGCTCCATTCATGAAGAAGCGCGCCCTCGCGACGCTCGCCTCCGGCGCGCCTCTCGCGGCCGTTGCTGACATTCAGGCGGCTTACGTATTCCCATCCATGAATGTGGATTGGGGAACCTATCCCAACAATCTCGGTCATCAGGACTCGCCTGGATGTTTTCGCTGCCACGACGGAAACAAGGCGAAGAACGATTGCGACACGTGCCACACGTTTGTCGAGGTAAAGAACCTGTGAGAAAACATACTCTCCTCGCGCTACTTTTAGTTTTGTGGGCGGGCGCCGCCGCCGCCGCCGATGGCGGCTACGCCGGCATGGACGTATGCCTCGCCTGCCACGCCGACCAAGGCAAGCATTTCAAGGCCACGATCATGGGCCGCGCTTTCGCGCATCCCAAGAACGAACAGGAGAAGCTCGGATGCGAGGCCTGCCACGGTCCCGGCCAGGCTCACGTCGAGGCCGGAGGCGGCAAGGACACCATCCCCATCCGCTTCACGAAGGATTCCCGAAATACAGTCGAGCAAAAGAACGACGCCTGCCTGTCGTGCCACGCCAAGGGCAATCGCCTGTTCTGGACCGGCAGTCCGCACGAGACGCGGAACCTGGCCTGTGTCGATTGCCACGTGGGACACCAACCGCAAGTCCGCAAAGCATCGAGCGAGGCGCGCTTCAACCAGCCGCTGACCGACATGCGCGGCACGAAGCAACCTCAACCGGAGCTCTGCCTGCAATGTCACCAGATGCGTCGCGCGCAACTGCAGCGGTCCTCGCACATGCCGTACCGCGAAGGCAAAGTCACCTGCACCAGTTGCCACAATCCGCACGGCACACCGAATCCGAAGCAGCTCCTGCAGGCCACCACCACGGAGAACTGTCTCAGTTGCCACACCGAGCGGCGCGGGCCGTTCCTTTGGGAGCATCCGCCGGTGATGGAGAACTGCGCCACCTGCCACGAGCCGCACGGGACGAACAATCCGCAGTTGCTCAAGGTGCGGATGCCCCGCGTGTGCGACTCCTGCCACGTGACCAGCCGCCACCCCACTACGCCGACGCTCCTCACCGCGGTCCGCGACTTCAACCGCGGCTGCACCAATTGCCACTCGAGGATTCACGGGTCGAATCACCCGTCGGGGAACTTCTTCCTGCGCTAGGAGACAGCCATGAGAAAAAGATTTCTACTCCTCATCCTGATGATCGGTCCCGCACTTGCCGCGCAAAACATGGTCGAATTCGGCGGCCGGTCGTACTGGGGCGACGTCTATGGCCGGCCCGACCTTTCCTTCAAGCCCGACCTGGCTACCTCGAAGATGAACGAGTACGCCGACATCCGGAAGAACTTCATGATCCGGCGGGCGCGCATCCAGCTCGATGAGATCTTCGGCACGCCGAATTATTTGAACTACCAGACCGAGAGCAGCTTCTACAAGAACCAGAGCCACCTGGCGACGTTTGGACAGTGGAACAAATTCAAGGTGCAGATCCGTTACGACGAGATCCCGCATACCTTCACCAATACCGCGCGTTCGTATTACACCGAGAGCTCGCCGGGAGTTCTCACGATGCCCTTGGTCGTCCGCCAGGCATTGCAAACGGCGTCCTCAACCGGGACGACGGCGCAGATCAACAACAGCCTGCCGAGTTACATCGCCACGCAGGTGATTCCCGGCATGCCCTTCTTCACGCCCCAACTCCAGCGCCGGAACATCTCGGGTCTGTTCACCGTCAACGCCACGCCGGACTGGACCTGGAACTTCCTTTTTTCGCGCGAGCATCAGACCGGATCGAGGCCGATCGGGGCCATCTTCAATTCCAGCCCGAGCGCGTCCGGCAGCTCTCAGCCCGGCACGACTGCGAACCGCCAGAGCCCCGGAACGGGTGTGGAGCTGCCGGAACCCATCAACTACCGCACGAACGTCGTCAAGGTCATGAGCGAGTACGGCAAGAGGAGCTGGGGCTTCCAGTTGGGCTACAACGGATCGTTCTTCGAAGCGGTCACGAAATCGGTCCTGTTCGATTCGCCCTGGGCCACGGCGGATGTTCCCGTGCAGTTGATTCCGCCGGGGAGCGGCTGCACCGTTACAGCGCCCGCGGCGAATTGCGCCATCGGCGCGATTTCGGCGCACGGCCAAATGGCGCTCTATCCGTCCAACCAGGCGAACTATCTCACCTTCGCGGGCGCCTTCGACGCCACCAAACATGTCCGAATCATGGGGACGGCCAACGGAGGCTGGCTGCGCCAGGACGACCCGTTCCTTCCCTACACCGCCAACTCCGCGATCACCGGACTGCCTTCGCTTCCCGGCAGCCTGAAGGGCGACAAACAGACTCTGGCCATGAATTGGACCGCCGTCAGCAAGGTCGGCAAGAACCTCGAGCTCGAAGCCAAGTATCGCCACTACGACTACAACAACAACACGCGGGTCTTCGACCTGTATCCCGTGCAGGGCGACACGATCGCCGCGAACTCCACTGCCACCGGACAGGCTGCGCCCGGCCTCGTGGATTCAGGAGGTCGCAGCAATCCCGGATTCAACCGCAAGACGCTGGAGCTCAGCGGCAACTACAATTTCTCACTCAAGAACTCGCTGCGCTTCGGATGGGAAGGTGACTGGTTCGACCGGACGCACCGGGATGTCGAAAATTCTTTCGAGCACACCGTCTTCGGCACGGTGGACATCAATCCCACGCGCGACCTCCTTATCCGCATCTCGGGCCGCCACCAGGATCGCCGTCCCAACGAGTATCAGGATGAGACCGCCGCCGATCCGGTGACGGGCCTGCCGATTGCCTGCACATCCGCCAGCACGGTCTTCACCACGACGCAGCGTTGCGCTCGCCGCTTTGACGAGGCGGCGCGCGTCCTCGACCGCGGCGACGCGATGATCCAGTACAACCTGCGGCAATTTACGTTTACCGGTACCTTCCAGACGATCCAGAGCAACTTCAACCAGCAGGGAGGGCCGAACAGTCCGACAGCGCTGAACTTCATCGCCGGACGGACGAATCCGTATTACCTCTATGGAATGTTGAACGACCTCTCCTGGATCTATACGGTGGAGGCGACCTACGCCGTCTCGCCGGCTCTCTCCGGATTCGCGGAGTACACCCGCGAGCACTATCACAAGCGGATGGTTTCGCGAAGCCGCACGCCGGCCTCGGGCACGCAGACGATCCTGACCTGCGCCGGATGCGACACCGCGAACAACGACTGGGAAAGTGTCACGCGCGACATTTTCGATACCTATGCCGCGGGCCTCGATATCTTCGCCGGCAAGCGCGTCTGGTTCTCGCCCTACTATTCGCTCTCGGCCGGCAAGGGGAACGTGTACTCGCGCGCCTTGGGCGATCCGACGATCGCCTCGGGACCGAACCAATTCAGTCTCACCGGCACTTCGACTCCCGACGACTATCCGCAGACGACCACGAGGGTCCACGAGCTGGCCGCGGTGCTGAAGTTCAAGATCACGAACAACCTGACGCCCAAATTCGAGTACCGCTACCAGCAGTTCGACAATCGCGACTACCAGACGACGCCGATGACGCCCTACATGGGATGCATCGGCGCGGGCGCCGTCGTTGTGTCGGCGCCATGCGTGAATGTCGGCGGGGCGAATTTGTCGGTGAAGTATCCGAGCTTGTATTATCCCGGCTACGTGGTGGGCGATACGGCCGCCGCGCGCTACCTGTTCCTCGGCGCCGACCAGCCCAGCTACCGCTCACACATTTTCTCGGCAACGCTGGAATACCGATTCTGAAAGGAGTTGTTCACATGAGGGGATTTGTGCTAATGGTTTGCCTGTTGTCGGGAGTTTTGTTCGCGGCCGGCGACGCCGGCAAAGGCAAGGATGTCTACCTGGCCAAGTGCAAGGCCTGCCACGGCGCGGCCGGCGAAGGGAATCAGGCCATGGCCAAGATCATGAAGGTGGAGTTGCGCCACCTCGGGTCGAAAGAAGTGCAGGCCAAGAAGGACGATGAGTTGAAGAAGGTGGTCACGGAAGGCGTCGGGAAGATGAAGGCCGTGTCCGGCCTGGCAGGGGCGGATCTCGAAAACGTGATTGCTTATGTTCGTACGCTGAAACAGTAGGGCTTACTGTGCGCGCAGTTTCTTCAGCGCTTCCTTGCCGCCTTCGTTCTTCGGTTCGAGTTCCACGGACTTCTCGTAGTTGGCGATGGCCAGTTCCTTGTCGCCGTTTGTCATGTAGGCTTCGCCGAGGCTGTCGTAGCAGTTCGCGGATTTCGGAAAGGCATCGACGTTCAGCTTGAAGACCTCGATGGCCTCGCGGTTCTTCTTCATTCCGAGCAGTGTGTATCCGAGCGTGTTCATGTCCGACTCGGTGATGTTCTTGGCGGCCTGGCGATAGAGGTTTACGCCGGCCTCGAGGCTGTCCTTCAGAAACGCGCGCCGAACCTGGAAGATCGGCGAATCGTAAGACGCGTAGCTGACCCACGCGGAGGCGGGAAGTTTTTCTCCGAGGGCCAGCTCGGCGATGCGCGGCGCGATTGCGAGGCCGTTGGCGCTGTTGGTGAAGACGATGACGCCTTTCTTTTGCGCCGGGTATCCCGCCATCAGGCAGCGGAACCCGCCGTTATCGCCCCAATGCCAAAACGACTCGCCGGAGGCGGTGTGCTGAATCCCGACGCCGAGCCCCCAGGCGATCGTTTCGGACGGCTTGGTGACCGGGCGTCCAACGCAGTTCGCGCAGCCGTTATCGACTTGGGTTTGCGTGGAGATCATGGCGCGCGCCAGTTCCGGCTTGAGTCCCGTGCCGTTCATCAGCGCGATCATGAAGCGCGCATAATCGGCGGCCGTGGTCTGCATGCTGGCCGCGGCGTTGGGCTGCAAAGGCCTTCCTTTGGTGCGCGGGACGCCGGCTTCGGTGTGCCCCGTGGCGGATTGCTGATCGAAGGGCTTTTCCCAGACCAAGCTGCTGTCCTTCATGCCGAGCGGCTCAAAGACAAGCTGCGCAACGAGGCGGTCGAGCAGCGTGCCGGTGATGCGCTCCATGACGAAACCGAGATAGACGAAGCCTTCCCCCGAATAGCTGAATCGCTCGCCGGGGGCGAAGACGGTGACGAGAGGTTTGCCGTCCGGTCGCCAGTTGGGGAATCCCGTGGTATGGGTGAGCACACGGCGCGCCGTGATCTGGCCGAGCCGGGCATCTTGGATGTAGGGCGCGGCAAGATAATCGCTGAGAGGCTTGTCGAGATCGAGCTTGCCCTGGCCGGCGAGCTTGAGCGCGGCGTACGCAACCACCGGCTTGGTGAGCGACGCGGCTTCAAAGACCGTGCGCTCGTCGACCGGCTGCTTGGTAGCCGCGCTCTTCACGCCGAAGCTGTGGACGTAACTCACGCGTCCGGACTCGATCACCGCCACACCCACGCCGGGCACTTCGGCCTTCTCCATCAAGGCGGGAATCTCGGTCGCGAGCCGCGCCGCCGGGCCGCTCTGGGCCCAGCAGCCAAGGGTGTAGAGGAGTACAAGACTTAGGGTATTGCGCATAACACCTTAGACGCCAGAAGAGCCCCAGAGTTACGCGCAAGTTACGCACAGATTTCGGCGTTTGGGCGGTAATTCCAGCTCAATCTTACGTTATCATGTAAACATGGACAAGGTCTTCTCGGCTCGCCTCGACAAGAGAGCGATCGCCAAGCTGGAGCATGGTACGCGCACCTTGGGCATCACCAAGAAGCGCTTTCTCGAAGAAGCGATCGAAATGCGTCTCCAGCAAGTGAAGCCGGTGGACGATATATGGGAACGTTCCTGCGGCATTTGGAAACGGGACGAGCCGGCCAAGGAAACAGTGGCGCGGATGAAACGAGCCATGCAGGATGCCTACGAACGACATCACAAGAGCCGCCATGCGCGCTTACGTGGATAGCGATGTCCTGGTCTGGCATCTTCGAGGCGATCCCCGTGGTCCTCGCTTTCTGAAGCGGTTCTCGAACGGGGTACGCGAGGAGCTGTGGATTGGCGCGGCGCAGCGGACCGAAATCCTGTTCTTTGCGCGCCCGAGCGAGATCACCGCTACTCTTGAGTTGTTATCGCATTTCAAGACCCAGCCGGTTACGGAGGAGATTGTTGATTTTGGCGCCGCGCTCTATCGCCAGTGGCACGCTTCGCATAACTCCGATGTGAACGATTGTCTCCTGGCCGCGACTGCCTTGGTCACCGGCGGCAAGATCTATACGCTGAACGCGAAGCACTATCCTATGCCGGATCTCGCTGTCACTCGCGCCTGGTGAAAAGCGATTCCAGGAAAGGCTGGCCGAGCGATTCGAGCTTGCGCTCGAGGCGGGCGGTGCAGTCGCATTCACCGCAGGCCCAGGGCTCGGCGCCGTTTTCATCCCGGCAGCGGCGACGATCGTGAGCATCCTGGACCTTAGTCAGCTCGAAGTATTCTTCCCAGTAGGGCCGCTCTTCCTGAAGCGGCGTGGGACAATAACAGACTTCGACCCAGCGGGCGGTCTGGTCCGCGCAGAGACGCGCATCCTTCATGTTGCGCAGGTATTCGTCGCCGGCGACGGAGCCGCGGCCGAGCGACTCGTCTTCGATCGCGCGCAGCAGGGCCTTTTCGCGTCCCGGCTTCACGCGCGCGCGGACGAGATATCGCATTACCGGTTTCCGCCGCGCTCGGCCAGCTTTTGCTTAACGAACTCGATCATGCCGCCGGCGGCGATGATGTTCTGCACCATCTCGGGATAGGCCGCGGTGCGGTAGGTTTCTTTCCGGGTCAGGTTGCGGATCACGCCCGCGACGGCGTCGACTTCCAGCTCGTCCCCCGTCTGGATTTTCTCGGAAGCTTCCGGCGATTCGAAGATCGGCAAGCCGATGTTGATGGCGTTGCGGTAGAAGATGCGCGCGAAGCTGGCGGCGATCACGCCCGCGACGCCGGCGCCCTTGATGGCGATCGGCGCGCTCTCGCGCGAGCTGCCGCACCCGAAGTTGCGCCCGCCGGCGATGAAGTCGCCGGCCTTCACCTTCTTGACGAAGTCTTTGTCGAGATCCTCGAGCGCGTGCGCGGCGAGTTCCTTCTCGACGATCGTGTTGCAGTAGCGCGCCGGGATGATGACGTCGGTGTTGATGTCGTCGCCGTATTTGTGAGCTCGTCCCGGCATGGTTACAACTCCCTTGGGTCGGCGACTTTGCCGGCAATGGCGCTGGCCGCGGCCACCGCCGGATTCGCCAGGTAGACTTCGGCCGTGGGATGTCCCATGCGCCCGTAAAAGTTGCGATTGGTCGTGCTCAAGCAGCGTTCCTTCACGCCGAGCACGCCCATGCTGCCGCCGAGGCACGGGCCGCAGGTCGGTGTGGAAAAGACCGCGCCCGCTTCGACGAAGATTTCCGCGAGGCCTTCCTTCACGCACTCCTGAAAGACGCGCTGCGTGCCGGGGATCACGATCATCCGGATGTTCGGATGCACGCTGTGCCCCTTCATCACGGCGGCCGCCTCGCGCATGTCTTCGATGAGTCCGTTGGTGCAGGAGCCGATGAAAACCTGGTCGAGCTTCACGTCTTCCTTCGCGAGCTTCTCGACGGCGGTCACGTTGCTCGGCAGAAAGGGCACGGCGACCTGCGGCGAAAGATCGGAGGCGTTGTATTCGAGCGTCAGGCAATACTCGGCGTCCGCGTCGGACTGGACCTTTTGATATTTCTCACTGGTGCGTCCGCGCAACCACTGGTCGGTTTTTTCGTCGGCGGCGATGACGGCGTTCTTGGCGCCCGCCTCGATCCCCATATTGCAGACGGTGGAACGGCCGTGCATTGGCAGGTCGCGAATCGCTTCGCCCATGTACTCGATCGCTTTGTATGTTGCGCCGTCCATGCCGAGGTCCTTGATGACGCGCAGCACCAGGTCCTTGCCGCCGACAAACGGTCCGCGCTTGCCGTTGATGATCACGCGGATTGTCTCCGGCACGCGCAGCCAATTCGCTCCGAGCGCCCACGCCGCGGCGAGATCGGTCGATCCAACGCCGGTGGCGAAGCATCCCCATCCGCCGTAGGTGCAGGTGTGCGAGTCTGCGCCGAGGATGAGCGAGCCGGGCAGCACGAAGCCTTCTTGCGGCAGCAGGTTGTGGCAGATGCCGGAGCGGCCGACTTCGAAATAGTTGGGAATGTCGTGCGTGCGCGCGAATTCGCGCTGCACTTTCGACATTTCAGCCGACTTGATGTCTTTCGCCGGCACGAAGTGATCGTTCACCAGCACCAGCTTGCTTTTGTCGAAGACGCCGGCCGCGCCCATCTGGTTGAAGCTTTGCACCGAGAGTCCGGTGGTCACGTCGCTCGACATGCACAGGTCCACCTTGGCCCAGACCAGATCGCCCGGGCGCACGCGATCGCGTCCGGAGTGTCCAGCCAGAATCTTTTCGGTGATAGTCATGCCCATAGGTTGATCATATCAGGCAACGACTGCCGCGTCGAGGTTCAACAAGTGAGCACCTTAAAAGGTGCTATGCTAGCGAGGTATGCAAGAAGCCAAGATTCCGATGCGCCTCACTCAGGACATCCAACCGCTGACGACTTTCCGTCGAAAGCCGGCCCAGTTTCTCCGCCGGATCAAGAAGAATAAGCGGCCGGTCGTGCTTACCGTAAACGGCAAGGCGGCGGCCATTGTGCAAGACGCCGCTGCCTATCAGGACCTGCTCGATATTGCCGCTCGCGCGGATGTGTATGAGGCGATCCGACAAGGCCTCGACGATGTCGCCAGAGGACGAACCCGCCCTGCCCGGGAAGTATTCGAAGAGTTGCGTCGAAAACATGGCATACCGCGTTGAACTGACCGATCGGGCCGCGCGGGACCTCCATCACATCTTCTTGAGTATCAATGCCGTCGATCCGGCGCGAGTCTTGGCAAAGCTCTGGCGAATGCCGTTTCGATGTCCTCTAGCCAAGGAGAGCCGACGGACTCGCCGCAAGCTGCGCCAACTGGTGCTCCCCAGTCGAATGCGCGCTTACCGACTACTTTTCGAAATAGATGAAGCTGACAAAGCCGTGAGAGTTTTGACAGTTCGCCACTAAGCGTTCGGCTTGCCTTCCTTTTGCTCGACGGTGACTTTGCGCAGCATCTGGAAGCTGTAATGCACGCCCGATCCGATCACCAGCGCCGGGACCAGGAACATCAGCACTTCGCGCGACCAGTGCAGCAGTTGGCCGCGATAGACGATGTCGAGCATCACGACGTAGAGCGCGATGAGCTGCACCACGGTGTTGAGTTTGCCGAGAAAGCTCGGCGGAAACTTGCGCAGCGTTGTGGTCAGCACCAGCACGACGACAGTGATGATGATCGTCGCGTCGCGCGCCAGGATCAGGCCGGTGACGAGCCAGGGGATCTGGCCGGTCACCGAGAGCATCAGGAACGAAGAGCTGAGCAGCAGCTTGTCCGCGATGGGATCGAGGTACATCCCGAAGAGCGTCTTTTCGTTCAGCCAGCGCGCGAAAAAGCCGTCGAGGCCGTCGCTGATGCCGGCCACGATCAGCAATGTGAGCGCCCAGTTGAAACGCTCTTCGCTCATCAGCCAGAGGATCACCGGCAGCAACACGACGCGCAGCATCGTGAAAGCATTCGGAACCGTCAGAATGCGGTTACTACGCTCCTCAGCCATTCATCTCAGTCTATCAGAGGAATCAGAACGGCCAGACCTGCTCGATGGTCTTCGAGAGCATCCAACTCTTGTCTTCGGCGTTCAGGAAATCCATGTCGTCGCGCACCACGGTCAGCGCCTGGCGGTATTGGGCGCGGGAATTCTCGATGATCGGCCAGTCGGTGGCCCACATCAATCGCTTCGGACCAAACGTGTCGTAGAGCCGCTTCACCAGGCGTTGCGCGTCGCGCCACGGGTAAGTCTCCTCCGAGAGCGACCAGGTGTGCGACACCTTCACGAAAACTTTCGGATACCGCACCAGGGCGACGAGCTTTTCGAGCTCTTCCGGATGGTCCACGGGACAATCGGCCATGTGATCGATGACCACGGTCAATTGCGGAAAGCGCTCGACCAGCTTGGCGATGTCGAGCACGCGCCCGATCGGCGCGAGCAGCGTCATCGGGACGCCGAGTTTTTCGCAGCGTTCCCAGAGCGGCGGCATGAGCGACCCGCGGATCCAGTCGCCGGCCGCGTCGCCCGCGGGACTGAGGCGCACGCCGCGGAAGCCCTGCTCCTGGCAGAGGCGCGAAAGATGGTCGGGCGCCGCTGGGTCGAGCGGATCGACGCGGCAGACGCCCTGAAAAGTTCCGGGATATTGCTTCAACACCGAGGCGAGGAAGCTGTTGTCGTAGCGGTAGTGAATCACCTGGATGATCACGGTCTTCTCGACCCCGTTTTGTTTCATCAGGGGGAGGAGGGTCCCCGGGGCGGCGTCGCGCTCGGGCACGCGCGCCCCGCCGGCGAACGGGAAGCGCGCGTCGTGCTTCCACACATGCACGTGCGGATCGAGGAGGCGTACCGGCGGCATCGCGGCCGCGGCGGCGAAGCGCAGCACGTCGCGGCGGTTGATCTCAGACATATATGGGCTCGAGAAGGCGCGTCACGTAGGAGCCGCATCGCTCGTAGCTGGCGCGCGGCCCGTTGCGGGCGATGTCGAGATCGACGCAGAGCCAGCCCTCGAAGCGGGCGCTCTTGAGCACGCGATGGCAGGCGGGGAAGTCGATTTCACCGTCGCCGAGATCGAAGATGTTGGGTCTGAAATCGGCGGCGAGGCCGGCGCGTTTCGCGTCCTTGTAATCGGCGAGCATGAGCCGCTTCTTATGCTTTTCGAGAATCGCGGGCACGTCGCCTCCCGCTAGATGTACATGCGCCGTGTCGGGCGAGAAATGGAAGAGCTTAGGATCGGTCAGCTCCATGCAGCGGTCCATTTCGTCGGGGTCCTGCACCATTTTCGCGAGGTTGTTGTGCAGTCT
>CAZRND010000134.1:0-13199 GCA_964601345.1 uncultured Acidobacteriota bacterium
CAAGTGGGCTTTCCTCGATACCGAAACCACCGGCCTCGCCGGCGGCACCGGCACGTATGCTTTTCTCATCGGCATTGGAGAAATCTGCGGCGACGGCTTTCGCGTGCATCAGTTTTTCATGCGCGATTTCGACGAGGAGCCGTCGATTCTCGAATCGGTCGAAGCGCTCCTTGAGCGCTTTGACGCGCTGGTGACGTACAACGGAAAGTCCTTTGACGCGCCTCTGCTAGAAACGCGCTATCGCCTGGCCCGCCGCCCGGTTCCGCACGAGCGCATGGAGCACCTCGACTTGCTGCACTCCGCACGGCGTCTTTGGAAGCTGCGTCTCAAGAGCTGCCGGCTCGTGGAACTGGAGGCTTCGATCCTGGGACGCGAGCGGCACGGTGACATCCCCGGCGCGCTGATCCCGGCGTATTATTTCGAATATCTGCGGCGCGGGAACATGCAGATCCTCGAGCCGATTTTCTACCACAATCGCATGGATATCGTCGCGCTGGCGTGCCTAACGTCGTTGGTGCTCGCGGCGCTGGGCGATCCGGCGCATGCGCCGCTTACGAATGCCGTGGATCTGTTCAGCTTGGCGCTTTGGGTCAGCCGGACGGGCCGGCCCGAATCGGCGATAGAGTTGTTCGAAAAGGCGCTCGATCGCGGCCTTCCCGTGGAGATCGCCGACCGCGCGCGCTGGGAAATGGCAGCGATCCACAAACGAAAAGGCGACTACGCCGAGGCGATCCCGTTGTGGCAGCAGCTGGCTACCGATGAATCGCGCGTGGAACTAGCGAAGTATTACGAGCATAAGGCCCGCGACTTCCCCGCGGCCTTGGCCTGCGCCCGCTCCGCGGGCCGGGGCCAGGAGCGAAGGATCGAGAGATTGGAGCGGCGGACTAGTTTTTCGCAGCAAATGTAGGATTTGTGGGTAGACCTACAATCAGTTAGAATGAATCTTCATGGCGCGCAAAGTAAGCGTGGTTATCGAGCAGGACGAGCATGGCTGTTACGCTTGGTGCCCAGAATTGAAGGGCTGCCAGTCCCAAGGAGCAACTGTCGAAGAAGCGCTCACGAATATCCGTGAGGCGATCGAGCTTTTCTTGGAGACGCTTACCGAAGAGGAGCGCACAACCGTCCTCAGCAAGGAGATTCTCACCACAGCCGTGGAGGTCCATGCCTAAAGCTCCGCGCCTTACAGCCGCGGAGTCGGAAGTGATTTCTTCTGAAAGCGGGTTTTGCGTGGCTCCGGTCCAAAAGCAGTCACCGCATCTACCAGAAAGGCCATCGCCGCGTCGTCGTTCCGTTCCATGGTGCTGCAATCCTTCATCCGAAGATTGTCAAGCAGGTTCTGGAAGCCATTGAAGATGCCCAGACCGATGCGCGTCTGCCGCGACCCCGCCGAGAATAACAAAGTCGCTTTGCGAATGGACCAGAAGGGGTAGGACCTTTTCAAGATCGACCACGGGCTTCCTTGACTGCCTGGCGCATCTTTTCCATGAACTGCATAAACCTTTGCAGGTCGCGGATGCGCTCGTCCGGCGTCAGCCTCAGACGTTCGATGATCAACGTCAGATCGATGCCGTAATCCCGGGCGGCTTCGATGGCGCCGCCGGGGAGAGGATTGCGAAGTCGCTCTTCGGCGGTTGTCATTGTGCGACCTTTGGCAAACCCTCGATAAACTCCACCGTCTCGCCGCGCACTTGAGACTTCGTATCTGCTTCCCCGCCCTTCTTGACTACGACCTTCTGGTAGGCGTCGGCGAAGGCGCGCGCGGCCGTCGCGTCTTTCCAGATGGATTTGTGTGCGAGGATCACCGCGCCTTCGGCGTTCTCAAACACCTCGTATTTGAGTCCCTGCCAGCCGGGAGTCACCGACTTAGCCACCGGTTCTCCGAGCATCTGCCGTAGCAGTACAAAGAGATCGAGCTCGCCGAGCACGTTGGAGTCGAGTTTCTTGTAACCGCGGAGCGCCTGCTCGGGCACCGCCGGCGCTTTGATATCGACATACGGCATCGGCGGCGTGCCTGGATGCAGCACCTCGTGAGTTGAGTGCGGAGGATTGCGCATCATGTCGGCGTAGAACGTCGCGGTCTGCTGCTTATCGGCAACGGCGCGCACGTAGGTCAGCCCCACCGTATACGGAAAGAGCAGGCTCTCCCGCAAGTAGGCCGGCGCAGCGGCAAAGACCGGAAACTTGCTCGTCTCGGCCACGGTGGCGTCTCTCACATATTCGGAGAGGTTCGGATAATCCTTCGCTTTCTCACCGCGCGCTGAGAGCATGAAGTCCATCATCACCAGCACGCCTTGCCCCTCGACCACAGCGACGCGAGCCATCTGTTCGTCCTGGCTCATGCCTTTCTTCTGCAGGAATTGATCGAGATCGAAGTGCTGGTCCTGCAGGGCGTGCGTGAGCTCGTGGGCGATGGCCGGTTTCTGCAAATCCAAGGGGGCCCAGTCGGAGAGATAAAACTCCTTGCGTCGCGGATCGTAGTAAGCCGTGGCCTGCTCCGACAATAAGTCCACTACGAAGCGTTCCAGCTCGAAGCCCTTCGGCAGCAGACCGAATTTCTGCAGCGCCACCTGCTGAGCATGAAGCTGTTCAGGCGTGGTGGTCTGCTTCATCCGCTCGCCGATGTAGGTGCGGATCTGATCACGGGTCACAACGGCGCTGCGCACGGGTTCTTTGATGGCGAGGCCGGTGATTTCCGAGACTTGCTTGAAAATGGTTTCCACCGCCGCAAGGGACTCCTCGGCGGATGCGGCTT
Organism: uncultured Acidobacteriota bacterium; assembly: GCA_964601345.1. Classification (GTDB taxonomy): domain Bacteria; phylum Acidobacteriota; class Terriglobia; order JAJPHL01; family JAJPHL01; genus CAZRND01. The sequence continues at coordinate 2,753 of CAZRND010000134.1, forward strand.
GACCCTGGCCCTGGCTGCGCGGCATCGCCGCAACCGCGGCAAACATCAGGATCCCCAGAAGAATTGCGAGCCGTCTCATAACGTTACCTTATATTTAACACCAGGATCTTCATCTCTGTCATCTCCTCGATGGCGTAACGCAGGCCTTCGCGCCCGAAACCCGACTCCTTCGCGCCACCGTAGGGCATGTGATCGAGCCGGTAAGTGGGCACGTCGTTCGCGATCACGCCGCCTGTTTCGAGCTTTTCGAAGGCACGAAAGATGCGCTCGTTGTCGCGGGTAAAGACTCCGGCGTGGAGTCCGAAGGGTGAAGCGTTCACCGCGTCGAGGGCCGCGTCGAAGTCATCGTAGGGCGTCACGGTGACGATCGGCGCGAAGACTTCGAAGCAATTCACCTGCATGTCGGGCCGCGTCTCTGCCAGCACCGTGGGGGCAAACAGCAGACCCTGCCTCGATCCCCCTGCGAGGACTTTCGCGCCCTGCCGGACAGCGTCCGCCACCCAGGCCCCGGCGCGGGCCGCAGCGGCCTCGTCGATCATCGGACCAACGTCGGTAGCTTCGTCGTTCGGATCGCCCGTCTTCAGCGCGCGCACTCGCGGCAACAGCAGATCGAGAAAGGGCTGGTAGACGCTCCCCTCGACGAAGATGCGCTGCACCGCCACGCAGGATTGTCCCGCGAATGTGAAGCCGCCCACGCTGACGCGCTGCGCGGCGTGGTCGAGGTCGGCATCCGAGTGTACGATCGTGCCGGAGTTGCCGCCGAGCTCGAGCGTCACCCGCTTCTTACCCGCCCTGGACTTCAGGTCCCAGCCGACGGCGGCGCTGCCGGTAAAGGTCAGCATACGGAAGCGCGGGTCGGCGGTCATCGCCTGGGCGACGTCCGCGCCACCTTCGACCACGGAAAATGCGCCCGCGGGCACGCCGGCCTCCGCAGCGATCTTCGCCAGCTCATGCGCGCATTGCGGAGTGCGCGGCGATGGCTTCACCACTACGGTATTGCCCGCGGCCAGCGCAGGCGCCACCTTGTGAAGCACCAGGTTGACGGGAAAATTGAATGGTGTGATCGCCGCGATCGGGCCGATCGGGAACCGCCGCACCAAGCCGACGCGGTTTTCGCCGGCCTCGACCAAGTCCATGAGGAGCAACTCGCCGGCGATGCGTCCAGCCTCTTCCGAGGCCGTGGCCAAGGTGAAGAGCGCGCGCCCGACTTCCGCTCGCGAGTCGCGGATGGGTTTGCCATTCTCTCGAGTGATCAGGCGGGCTATCTCCTCGCGACGGGTGTCGAGCCGGGCGCGCATCCCATCGAGCATGGCTCGACGCCGGTGGGCCGGCATCCGGCGCATCTGGCGAAAGGAATCCAGCGCCGCCGTGACGGCCCGTTCGAGATCGGCAGACATTTACACCTAAGAGACGCGTTAGAGAGTCTTGAGGTAAGCCACTACGTTGTCAATTTCTTTCTTGTCGAGCTGATCTTCAAATCCCACCATCTTGCCGCCGCCCTTCAGGATCATCTCGCGGACGTTGGCTTCGTTCATGGGCTTGTCGTCCCACATCTTCTCGCGCTTGAAGACGCCTTTCATGCCGGGCCCGATGCGCTTGTCGGCCTTGTCGGCGTAATGGCAGATGGTGCACTTTTCCTTGAATATCTTTCCGCCCGCGGCGGCGTCACCGGCGGCGCCCTTCTTCTCATCCTTCGCGGCGCCTTTCTTCTGCGCCAGGCCCGCGCTAACAACCAAAACTAGAATGGCGGTAAACACGGCAAACTTCTTCATCACAGTCATCAGGGATTCTCCTCGTACGGATAAGTGTCATAGTCGTTCCCCGCCTGCTGGCGGCGAAGGTATTGCGCCTCGGCGCCTTGGGCGGCGTAGAACATCTCCTTGGTGCGGACAATGTTCTCGACGTACTTGTTCATGTTCTCCTGGCGGAGGCTCTCATCGCTCAGATAGGAGAGCTTCTGCTCGATGGCCCAGCCGGTTTCTTCGCGCTGCTGGTCGGTCCAGTCGAGAGGAGCGGCCTCGAGGGCCGCTGCCTTGAGCTGTGCGACGCGCTTTTCGCGCCACCGCTGAGGGTTCTCGGTGATCCGGGCCAGCCGCGAAAAAAAGTTCCGCCTCGAAAACATGCCTACCTAGATGATAACCTATCCCGTGATTTGTTAAACAAGGAATAAGGAGCGCACATGCGCCTAGGGCTATTTACGGCTCTCATGGGCCAGTTCACGCTGGACGAAGTGATCGCCCGCATCAAGAAGCTCAACATCTCCACGGTGGAGCTCGGCACCGGTAACTATCCCACCGATCCGCACTGCAAACTCGACTACCTGACCAACCGGGAGGCACGAGAAACATTTCAGAAGAAGCTGCGGGACAACGGCATCTCGATCAGCGCGCTGAGCTGCCACGGGAATCCATTGCATCCCGTGAAGGCGGTGCGCGACAAGTTCGTGGACACTTCGCGAAAGACGATTCAGCTCGCTGAGAAGCTGGGCGTCAAGACGGTGATCGATTTCTCCGGCTGCCCCGGCGATTCCGACAGCGCCAAGTATCCGAACTGGGTCACCTGCCCCTGGCCGCCGGACTTTTCGCAACTGCTGGTCTGGCAGTGGGAAAAGAAGACGCTGCCCTTCTGGGAGAAGCACGCGAAGTTCGCGCGCGAGCACGGCGTGCGCGTCGCGATCGAGATGCATCCCGGCTTCGTCGTCTACTCGCCGGAGACGATGCTGCGCCTCCGCGCCGCGGCGGGCGACAACATCGGATGCAACTTCGATCCCAGCCACCTGTTCTGGCAGGGCATCGATCCGCTGGTAGCCATTCGCACGCTCGGCAATGCGGTCTTCCACGTCCATGCCAAGGACACAATGCTCTGGCAGGACAACATCAACATTTCCGGCGTGCTCGACACCAAGTCCTACACCGACGAGATCCATCGCGCCTGGATTTTCCGGACGGTTGGCTACGGACACGGCGCGGAGTGGTGGAATAACTTCGTCAGCACGCTGCGCATGGTGGGATATGATGATGTTCTCTCCATTGAGCATGAGGACAGCCTCATGTCGGTGGAGGAGGGCCTCACCAAGGCCGCCGGTTTCCTGCACCGCATCCTGCTCCGTGAGAAACCCGGACAAGCATGGTGGACATAACCAATTAAGAGAATTTTGATGAAACAAAGTCTTGCAGTTCTCATGACCGTACTTCTCGCCGGGGCATTGGCCGTGGCACAGGAAAAGACGACCGACGAAAAAAAGGCCGCTCCCGAAAAGAAGGGCGCATCCGAAAAGAAGGAAGCCGCCAAAAAGGAGAGTAAAGCCGTGACCACAGTCTCCGGTTTGAAGTACGAAGATGTCAAGGTCGGTGAGGGAACTGAGGCCAAGGCCGGCAAAACGGTCCGAGTCCATTACACGGGCACGCTGACGAACGGCAAGCAGTTCGATAGTTCGGTGGGCCGGGGCCCGTTCGAATTCAAACTCGGCGCCGGAGAAGTGATCAAAGGATGGGACGAAGGTGTAGCCGGCATGAAAGTCGGCGGAAAGCGCAAGCTGACCATCCCCGCCAATCTCGCTTACGGCGACCGCAATGTGGGGAACGGCCTGATTCCGCCGAATTCCATCCTGCTCTTTGACGTGGAGCTGCTGGGCGTCAAGTAGACGGGGGCTCCATGTCCGAAATCAACGTCGCCCTGATCGGCTACAAGTTCATGGGCAAGGCGCATAGCCACTCCTATGCGACCGTAGCCAATTTCTTCCCCGACTGCCCGACGCCGCGCATGAAGGTGATCTGCGGACGCGACGCCGCCGGAGCGCAAGCCATGGCTTCGCGCTTCGGATGGGAATCAGTCGAAACGTCGTGGGAAAAAGTCCTGGAGCGGAAAGACATCCACGCCGTGGATCTTTCTGTTCCTGGCCACCTGCACCATACCATCGCGATAGCCGCCGCGAAGGCCGGCAAACACATCCTGTGCGAGAAGCCGCTGGCGAATACGGCGGCGCAAGCCAAAGAGAGGCTCGATGCCGTGCGCAAGGCCAAGGTCGTGCACGGAGTGGTCTTCAATTACCGCCGCGTGCCGGCGATCATGCTGGCGAAGTCGCTCATCGACCAGGGCCGTCTCGGGACGATCTATCACTTCCGAGCACGCTATCTGCAGGACTGGATCATCGACCCGGCGTTCCCGCGCGTCTGGCGTCTCGACAAGGCACAAGCCGGCGCCGGCGCGCTTGGCGATCTTGGTGCGCACATCGTGGATTTGTGTCGGTATCTTGTCGGAGAGTTGACATCGGTCACCGCGCTGCTGCATACGTTCATCAAGGAACGTCCGCTGCCGGCCGCCGATCAGGGCGCGTGGGGCAGCGTCACCGGCAGCGGGCTCGCGCCGGTCACCGTGGACGATACGGCGCTCATCCTCGCCAAGTTGGCGGGTGGCCAAGTGGCGTCCTTCGAAGTGAGCCGCTTCGCGCAGGGACGCAAGAACAGCAACGTATTCGAAATCAACGGCAGCCGGGGATCGGTAGTCTTCGATCTTGAGCGTATGAACGAGCTGTCGTTCTTTTCACAGGATGATCCACCTGACTCGCGCGGATTTCGCACGATTCAGGCGACCGAGCCCGGACAGCATCCGTATATCGCGGCGTGGTGGCCGCCCGGACACATCATCGGCTACGAGCACACGCACACCCACATCATTTACGAGTTCCTGAAGGCCGTGCAGAAGGGCGAGCCGCCCGTTCCGAACTTCGAGGACGGCTACCGCAACAACCTGGTCCTTGACGCCGCCGAGCGGTCGCACTCGAGCGGGAAATGGGAGACGGTGGGAAGCTAGCTAGGATTTTCCGTTCTTCTTGCGGGGATGGCCGTTGGTGCGAAGTGAAGCAGACACGAAGGCATCGATCTTTTTGCCAAGAGTGTTGATTGTGTTCGTCATTTCCTTCAAACGCTCATCGGTCTCTCTGAAACGGCGGTCCGTCTCGCGAGATAGCTTGGCGTGATGCTCCGTCTGTTGGCTCATCAGCCCGATCAACTGCAAAGTGAGTTTCTCCATCCGATCCAGACGCGCCATGGCCTTTTCGTTTCGCGCCTCAGCCTTGTCGTGCCGGGCCTCAGACTTGGCCTGACTGTCGAGAATGAACTGGATAGCCCTTTCCACGTCCATGGGCACATCTTAGCACGACGTGGCAAATCGGAGACGGTGGAAGCAGCTAGGATTTTCCGTTCTTCTTGCGGGGATGGCCGTTGGTGCGAAGAGAAGCGGATACGAACGAGTCGATCTTTTTGCAGACACTGCTTATCGTCTTCCTCATCTCTCTGAAATGGCGGTCGGTTTCGCGCGATCGTCTGGCGCCTTTCGTTAACGTGCTGGACGATATGCGGCCACAGGCAGCATACGCCGCACCGGCGGCGGCATCGGCGAGTTCGGCCCCTTGATGGACTTCCAGAGAATTTCGTTCAATTCGTCCTCGGGCGCCTCATCCACCTCGTCGAAGTTCATGCGGAGCGATGCTTGCGCTCCGTACGCGTTCGGCGGATTCTTAGCCGAAAGATCGACGCGCGCATCGAGCGGCTCGTAGGGAGAGAGATTGGCCTTCTTCTCGAAGCTCGCGAACATGGGATACGCGGCGGCATCGTACTGCGTGAGCGGATCGAGGCCGAGCAAAAGCTCGATGGTCCGCAGCACCGAGCACGTTGTGTAGAACGTGCTGTCGGTGCGGCCCAGCCGGGAATAGGGGCTGATGACCAGCGCCACCGAGCGATGCGAATCCACGTGGTCCGGGCCGTTCTGAGCATCGTCCTCGACCACCAGGATGGCCGTTTCGCTCCAGAACTTGCTGCGGCTCACGCGCTGCACGATTTGCCCCAGCGCAAAGTCGTTGCTGGCCACCTGCGCGATTGGTGTGAACGCGCCCGGTCGCGTACCGGCAGTGTGATTCTCCGGCAAGCTCATCACAATGAGCTGGGGAAGGTTGCCGTCGCGCTCGAATTGGTCGAATTCGCGAAGAAAGATGCGGGCGCGGTCGCTGTCGCGCCAGGGCATCTCCGGATCTTTGGGCCTGTAGTCGGTTGCAGTGCGTCCCTGAAGACTCTTGACGTTGACCTGCTCGCCGTAGCTGCGGACCGTCATCCCCTTGTCGAGGGCGCGCTCCCAGATGTATCCGGCACGCGGCCGCGCCAGTTTCTGCTGCGGATCTTGCATGATGTTGCCGCGATGTGAATACTGCGCGGGCCACATCTTGTCGAGCAGGTCGGTTACGAAGGCGGCGGTCGACCAGCTATGCCCATCGACACTCACGTCGCCGTTGACATAGAAGTTGTCGAGCAGCACGAACTCGCGCGAGATCTTGTGATGATTGGGCGTGACGTTCTCGCCGAAGAGCACCAGCGAGGGATCGCCGTTGCCCGTCTTCATGTCGCCGAGGACCTGGTCGTAGGTGCGATTCTCCTTGATGATATAGATCACGTGCTTGATCGGCGATGCGACCGAGTTTCGCGCAGGTAGGATCGAGTTTGCCGCGGCGCGGGCGCCGGCGGCCGTCTCGAGACGCTCGTCGGTGTAGGGTGCGTTGTCCTGCACCTGCCGCGTGTAGGCGGCCAAGCGCGCGGAATCGGGCACCGGCACTCTGGAAATCGCGCCCGGAATCAAGCGGCGGATGAACTGATATTCCCATCCGGAATCGGGCGGTAGGGTCGTCACCGGACCCTTGGGATTGGCGCTCGATCCGAGGCCCTTGCCGTTGCCGACGAACAGATTCTTGCCGTCCGGAGAGAAGAGCGCCGACGTGGGATACCAGCCCGTGGGGATGAATCCGAGCACCTTGGCGGCGTCTCCACCAACGTCCACCAGCGCGACATCGTTGTTGCCGGCGTTGGCGACAGCCAGCGTCTTTCCGTCGGGACTGATGCCCAGCGCGTTTGGCAGCGCGCCCTGCGGAGAACGCGGCGTCAAGCCCATGGCGACGGTCTCGCGCGCTTCGAGCTTCGCGACGTCGAGCACGCTGACGGTGTCGCTGTTGGCGTTGGCGACGAAGAGCCGCTTCTCATCGGGCGAAAAGACCATGTCGGAAGGATGATCCCCCGCCGGGATCAGGCCGTCGAATTCGCCGGTCGCGATGTTCAGACGGCTGACGCTCTTGTCGCCCCAGTTCGAGATGTAAGCGTACACGCCGGCCTTGTCGGCCACGATGTGATAGGGGCGATAACGCGTCGTGAGCGTGCGCGTGAAGGCGCGCGTCTTCCAGTCGTAATAGTAGAGGGTGTCCTGCCCGGCGTTGAGCACCAGCAGCAGATTGCGCTGCGGAACCAAGGTCAGGCCGGTGACGTACCCGGTGCGTTCGTCGAAAACAGGCAGGTTCAACGTGTCCTCGAGCGCCAGTTTGCTGAATTCCGCTCGGATCACGTGCACTTTCCCGGAACGCCCTCCCGCCAGATACACGGCCGCCGCCGTGGCACTCGTGGAGCGAGCGTCGAGACCGTGAAACGTCTGCCAGAGCGGCAGACGATCCTGCACCGCGCCCGTGGCTGCGTCCAGTAAGACCAATCCCTGATCGTTATAACCGTTGGTCGCCGCGAGAATGTGCCGGCGGTTGGGCGAAAGCATCATCCGCAGCGGCAGGTCTCCCACGGTGACGTGCTCGCCGGCCGGGGTCAGCTTCCAACCGTTCGGAAGCAGGTTGTACTCGGCCCTTCGGCCGGGCAGAACAACATTGTCGCCAACTGCGGCGAGCAGGACGGCCAGAAGGGCCAGTATCGAGAGGGCAGGAAGTGTTCGCTTCATGAGGGAAACGTACCACGATTTGGGTTATCCTGAGCCTGCCTATGCGCATGTTTAATCTAATATTCACGATTGCCGCCGTAGCCGCATTGACGCTCGCACAGACGCCCACGCCGGTCGCGCGCGGCAAGGACCAGTTCAAGTCCGCCTGCGGATTCTGCCACGGCGAAGATGCCACCGGCGCGCGCGCGCCCGACCTGATCCGGTCCACGATCCTGAACCACGACGTGAATGGCGACCTGCTGGCTCCCGCCATTCGCAAAGGCAGCCCCGACAAGGGCATGCCTCCCTTCCCGTCTCTCACCGACGCTCAGGTCGCCGATATCGTTGCCTTCCTCCACAATCAGGCCAAGGTGGCGCTCGAAAGCAATCGTGTCTCGCGCGACTATCCTCTTTCGCGACTGCTCACGGGCGATGCCGCCGCCGGTAAAACGTTCTTCACCGGCGCAGGTGGTTGTGCGTCGTGCCATTCGCCCACGGGCGATCTCGCCGGCATCTCGAAGAAGTACCGGCCGCTCGATCTGCAGCAGCGGTTCCTTTATCCAGGCGGTCCGAGCAAGCGCACCGCAACCGTGACGCTGCCGGGTGGCCAGAAGATCGACGGCAAGCTCGTGCATTGCGACGAATTCGATATCTCCATCACCGACAAAGACGGCTGGCATCGTTCCTGGCCGAAGAACAAGGTGAAGGTCGAGATTCACGATCCCCTCGCGCAGCACCGCGCCTTGCTAGAAAAGTACACCGACCGCGACATGCACAACGTGTTCGCGTACCTTCAGACATTGAAGTAAACGGAGCTGCTATGAAACGGACTTCTATCGCTCTGCTCCTGTTCGCTGCGCAAGTTTGCGCGCAGGGCGGATGGCCTACTTACAACGGCGACTATTCGGGACGGCGCCATAGCCCGCTGGCCCAGATCAGTCAGGACAACGTCGGGCAACTCACCCTCGCCTGGTTGGCGCAAATGAATTCGGTGGCCATCAAGGCGACGCCGCTGATGGTCGACGGCATCCTTTACTTCACCACGCCCGACAACGTCTGGGCAATGGACGCGCGCACCGGCCGCCGCATCTGGCACTACTTCCGCGAATCGAAGGGCGATCACATCGGCAATCGCGGCGTGGGCATGTACAAGAACTGGCTTTACTTCACCACGCCCGACGGCCACATGGTCTCGCTCAACGCCAAGGACGGCACGGTGCGCTGGGACGTGGAGCTAGCCGATCCGAAGATGGGATACTTCGCCACGATGGCGCCGCTTGTCATTGGTAATCGCATCATTGTCGGCGTATCAGGCGATTTGCAGGACATCCCCGGCTTCCTCGATTCGCGCGATCCTGAAACCGGCGCGCTGCAGTGGCGCTGGTACAGCGAGCCGAAGCCGGGTGAGCCGGGCGCTGAGACATGGCCGCAAGGCACCGACGCCATGGCGCATGGCGGCGGCATGACCTGGATGGGCGGCACCTACGATCCCGAGCTGAACTTGATCTACTGGGGCACGGGAAATCCGCAGCCGGTGCTGGCCGGCGACACGCGCGCGGGCGACAACCTTTATACCTGCTCCATCGTCGCGCTCGACGTGAACACCGGCAAGCTGAAGTGGCATTTCCAGCCGTCGCCCCACGACACGCACGATTGGGACGCGGTCCAGACGCCCGTGCTCTTCGACGCCGTCTACAAAGGACGGCAGCGCAAGCTGCTGGCGCAAGCGTCGCGCAACGGCTACTTCGTGCTGCTCGATCGCGCGACGGGCGAGCATCTCGTCACCACGCCCTTCATCGAGACCAATTGGGCCGAGGGCGTCGATGCGCACGGACAGCCGCGTCCCAAGAAAGAGAAAGAGCCAAAGCCGGACGGCGCGCTCGTCAATCCGGGATCGGATGGCGCGACAAACTGGATGGCGCCGAGCTTCGATCCCAACAGTGGACTCTTCTTCGTGATCGCGCGGCGCATCTGGAGCGTCTTCTATATGACGGCGGAGGGCAAGCCCGAGGGATGGGCGGGACGCGACCGCAACCTGTATGCGAATTCGCTAATCGAAGGGATCGATTACCAGACTGGACAGGTCCGTTGGAAGCACGAGCTGGGCGAGGGCGAAAACGCGTCCGGCATCCTCACCACCGCCGGGAATCTTCTTTTCACCGCCGACAATTCCGACAACCTGCTGGCGCTCGATCCCCTCACCGGCAAGACGCTCTGGCATGTGAATGTCGGTGGACGCGTGGTGGCATCTCCCATGACCTATGAGCTCGACGGGCGGCAGTATTTGTTGACCGCAGTGCAAGGCGTGGTCCTGGCGTGGGCGCTGCCGGAGCGGAGGGCGCAAACGTCCGCCCAGTTCGCCGGTGTTTACAAGCTGATTAGTTATGAGCGCAAGGCGGCGAACGGAGACGTTACGCAGGTCTACGGTCCGAATCCTGTCGGGCGAATCACCTACGACAATGCCGGACACATGTCCGCGTTCCTGATGCGTCCCGAGCGAACATCGCAGCAGGAAGGATTTCAGGCCTACATGGGAACGTACGAAGTCGATGAGACGACTCGCACCGTCACCCACCACGTGAAGGCGTCGCTGATTCCCACTTGGCCCGGAACGGACTTAAAGCGCACGTATGAGTTTTCCGGCAACCGCCTCATCCTGACCGTAGCGGGCGAGAACGCGCTGAAGCGGGTTTGGGAAGGAGAGAACCTA
>CAZRND010000135.1:0-13160 GCA_964601345.1 uncultured Acidobacteriota bacterium
CCCGGCTATGTGATCGCCGTCGGCGCATGTGGAGGCGAACAGGCTATGGCAAAGTTCGACTCCATGTGCCGAATAGCTTGTAAGGGCTATGGCCCTGCCTTGCTGAAGGCTACTGGATTCTCCGCTTCAGCGTGTTCGAGCTAGCCCTGCACGCTGGCGAACTGCGCAGAAACTCAGGGTCCGACTAGAACAGCAATCATTCCGCGTGCTGGCGGCTCTCTTGCTTAGGCCGGGAGAACTCGTCACACGCGACGAACTCAGGCAGACTCTCTGGTCTTCGGGCACCAATGTCGACTTTGAACATGGCGTCAACCGGGCCATGAACAAACTGCGTGTAATTCTGGGAGATTCATATGCTGCGCCAAGGTTCATCGAGACGCTGTGGGGGCGCGGCTATCGTTTCATCGCTCCCGTAAGCGCCTCTAACTTTCCTTATGTCAAATGATGAACGTGCAGGCCCTTGATCTTTCCAAAGTGCCGGATGTTTGCGGTGGCCACCGAAAAACCTAAGTCCAAGGCGACAGCGCCGATCCACAGGTCTGCGGTTGGGATGGTCACGCCTCGAGATCTGAGGCTAGCGTCTATCTGCGCGGTAATTCGGGCCGCCGGCAGCGTCAGAGGACAGACAGGAATGCGCGCCAGGATTTCTTCCACGAATTCCTCCCGCCGCGCGCGGACCTCAGGCTTTGTTGCTCGCCAAACTCCATGCAGAAGTTCAGCAGCGGTCACCGAGGCGATGGCCAATTCCGGATCGCGAAAGGCGGCTGAGACTCGCTTCAGGATCTCGGGCAGGGTTTGGCCGCGACGCTCGCCCCCAATGAAGACGGTGGAATCGAGGATCAGTCCCACGAAGGAGGTTTGTCAGCCGGGTTCCCGCGAATGATCTTTTCCAAATCGCGCGCAAACCCCGGATCGGGAGCAACAGACGGGCGCGCCAGCTTGATCGCCAGGCACTCCGAAGCGCGGCGCGGCGCGAAGGGAGCCGGCCCAATCACGGCAACTGGACGCGATCGCCGCACGATCACGGCTTCCAGCCCTGCCTCTACCTTGTCCAGGAGCCGGGAGAAGTCGCGGGCAGCCGCAGTGGCCGAAACCTTGGAAATCCGATTTCGCATACGATAATCATATCACGCACCGGTTCCTACGACGAACCCTTGCCCCCATCGGACTGCAGCATCTTGACGAGGAGCAGGTTCACTAAGCTGCCCGCGTCGGCGCCGCCGCCGGCGACAATGTCGGGCACCAGCTTGACCTTGTTCGACGCCAGGGCCTGCGCGATCTGCACCGTGGCGTAGTTGCCGGCCTCCATCGAGCGGATTTTTTCCTGCGCCACCTGGGCCTCGGCCGATCCCACGGCCTTGACCTTCGCCGCCTCGGCGTTGCCGACTACGAGCGTCACATTCGCGTCCGCCTCGGCGTTGATCTTCTTGGACTGCGCCTCGCCCTCCGCCTGCTTCACGCGCGCCTGCGCCTCGAATTCCTTGATCTCGACCGTGCGCTGCGCGGTGACCACGCCCGATTGCGTCGCCGCCATGGCCCTCGCCTGTTCCAGCTCCTTCCGCGTCTCCTCGGCCATTTGTTGCGTCTGGTAGGTCACCTTCTCCTGCTCGGCGATCTTCCGGTCGGTCAGCGTCTTCATCAGCGCTTCGGGAGGCGTGATGTCGCCGATCAGCGTATCGATCGCAACCACGTTGTACACTTCGAGGGCCTTCTTGATCGACTCTTTCGCCTGCTCCTGCCGTTCGCTGCGCTTCTTCAGGAACTCGATCACGTCGGAAGTCTGCGCAGCGTTGCGAAAGTAGTTGCCGATGGTCGGCTCGAGGACTTGGGTCACGAGATTGACCATCGTTCCGAATCGCGCGATTACCTTCGGCGCCTCGTTTCGAGGGACGTGGATGATCTGGCTCACATCCAGATTGAATGTGAAGCCGTCCGAGGACCGCACCGTGATCGTCGAGAGGCGTTCGTCCAGTTTGTGCGCTTCCGTCTTGCCGGTGGCCCAGTTCAGAACGATGTTCGCGGTCGGAACGACCTCGACCCGGTGCGTCAGAGGGTTGATGGGATATTTTCCGGGATCGAGCGGCTCGACCCACACGCCCTTCTGCCCCTTTTTGACGAGATTGCCGTGCTGGAACGCCTCGCCCGTCTGATCGACGCCTTCTTCCCCGACAAAAGCGATGACGACGCCGACATTGGCGATCGGCACTTCCGTCATGTCCACCGCCTCGACGGTCGCGAACCGCGGGTTGATGAAATAGCGCCCCGCCAGGATGACTTGTTCCTGCAGGCCCTTGTTGCCGCCGTTGTCAATGAACGTCTCGGCATCCTGGAACATGTTGTGGCCGGAAATAACCCCGCCGGCGATTTCGCCCGGAGGAAGCGGCGCGCCGTCTTTGGTCGTGACAATGCCGACCGTGTTGTCGGGCACTTCGAGCACGTCGCTGAGGAGCACGGAGAACAACTCGGTGTTGATGCGATAGCTGCCCGGCGGAACGATCGAGATTTGCGGGCCGCGCTCTCCGCCATTCATCAGAAACGCGCGGGCATCCTGGAACGAATTGCAGAGCACCGTTTTAGCGAGCACGCGGCCACCCGAGAGCGGCTTGCCGTCGCGCGCTTCGACAATGCCGATTTTGCCCTTTTCGATCACGGTGAACGGAACCAGCTTGACGGCATATTGCCACGCCCACAGCCCGAAGTGAATTCCCGGCGCTAGCGTGTCGGCTTGCAGGCCGGCCTCTCCATGCAGCGCGACAATCGCGCCGCCTGGCAAGGTCTTGTTCTTGCCGAGGAGAACCCATTTCTTGATGACGATTCCCACTTGATCCTTGCCGACGATGACCGTGCCGAAGAACACGCGCAGGATCACCTTGTATAAGGCTCCAATGACGGCAAGGATAAACAGCGCCAGCAAGACCTTGCCGAACGTTCCGCTGAGTATGTCCATCACGCTCCCTCCTTATATATGAGAGCAACCAGCCAGAAGATTAGCATGGGAGAGTATTATGCGCCGCCCATCGAAAACAAGTGAAGTATTCTTTACGAATGAAGTTCCGCATCGCGCTCGCGAATCTCCGCTATCCCGCCGCGCCGGAGGAGTCGGTGGCCCTCGCGACGCGTACCCTTTGGGAAGCCGCGTCGCAAGGAGTGCGCATCGTGTGTTTTCCCGAGTGCTACGTGCCCGGATACCGCGGACTCGGCAAGCGGCCGCCGCCGCCCGACTCGGCGTTCCTTGAACGCGCCTGGACCGCAATCGCCGATGCCGCGGGAAAGGCCAAGGTCGCCGTCGTTCTTGGAACGGAACGCCTCTCCGCAGGCAAGCTGCACGCCACTGCGCTCGTCATCAACGCCGACGGATCGCGCGCCGGATTCCAGGACAAGGTCCAGGTCGATCCATCGGAAGATGAAACCTACACGCCGGGCGAAGGTCGCCGCGTCTTTCAGGCGGGGGAGCTTACCTTCGGCGTGTCGATCTGCCACGAAGGATGGCGCTATCCCGAAACCGTACGTTACGCCGCGCGGCACGGCGCGCAGGTCGTTTTTCATCCGCACTATCACCCGCCCGAGCCCGGCTCGCACCAGCCGGCGATGTTCGCCGATCCCGCGAACACGTTTCACGAGAAGGCCATGTTCTGCCGCGCCGCGGAGAACACAATCTACTTCGCATCCGTCAATTACGCTTGCGGCCTGTCACCGACCACGTCGGCGGTGGCGCGACCGGACGGAACTTTGCTCTCTCATCAGCCCTACGGCTCGGAAGGTCTGCTCGTCGCTGACCTTGATCTGTCCGCGGCGACCGGCCTACTCGCCTCACGTTTAAGGAGTTAGCTCGGCGCGGGTCTTTTCCCAGGATCACTCGTATAACCTAACGGCAATGGACGAGATCGCGCGGCTGCGACGTGGCGACCCGGAAGCATTGACCGCAGTCCTGTCGCGAAATCAGCAGCGCCTCTACCGATTTCTGGTGCGGCTGGTGCGCGACCGGGCCCTGGCCGACGATCTCTTCCAGCAGACCTGGCTGCGCGTGATGGAAAAAATCGGCCAATACGATTCCGCTCATCGATTCGAGACCTGGCTCTTCACGATCGCGCATCACTTGACGATCGATCATCTGCGCCGGAAGAGCGGAACGAGCCTCGACGTACCGGACGAGTCAGGCGTCACCGGCGCCGAGCGGCTGCGCTCGGGCGGTCGCGATCCTCTGGAAGGACTCCTCGAATCGGAGCGCGGCGCGATCCTTTCGGCTGCGATCCAGGAATTGCCGGACATCCATCGCGAGGTTCTGGCGCTGCGCTTTGAAGAAGGAATGAAGCTCGAAGAGATTGCCGAAGTCGTTGACGTCCCGCTCTCGACGGTGAAGAGCCGGTTGATGCGGGCGCTGGTGAGTTTGCGGGAACGAGTGGAGCAGCGAATATGACGGAACACGAAACCATTCAGGCAATGCTGACTCTCGCCGCCGCCGGAGCGCTCGATCCGGCGGAGTTGGCGCAGGTCCAGCGTCACGCCGAGACGTGCGAGGCATGCCGCAAGGAACTGGCGGTATGGGGCTCGTTCACGCGCGGACTCGCGGCGTTACCGCAGCCCATCCTGCCCCCGGCTCTCATGGAGCGCACTCGGGCGCGCGTGCTCGAACAGAAAGAAGCGTCCGCCAACACGCGACTCGAGGCATTCGTGCTGGCGGGACTCGCGGTATTCGGATGGCTGGTCGGCACGGCGGCGTGGTCGTTCGTGCGGATTCTCTTCGCCGGATCGCTTCCGGTGATGGGCATGGATCTCGCCAAAGGCTGGCATTGGTTTCTCTTTACGACCGTGCTGGCGTGGATGACCGCGGCGTCGGCCGCGGCGGTACTTGGAAAACGCAACGAGACAGAGAGGACTCTATGAATCAGAATTCGGAAACGAATGTAATCCCGCTCCCAGCATGGCTGACCGCGGCGGTGCTCGGCGGCGGGCTCGCCGTCTTTCTGCTCACGGTGGCGATGCCGAAGAGCAACTGGCCCGAGCCCTTCCAGGTGTGCTTCTCCATCTGCATGGGGTTGGTCCTGGGCGGCTACGTGCTGCTCATCGGCTACGTCAATGGAGACGCCCAGCGGCGCGGGATGCGGCACGTGATGTGGACGCTGTTGAGCATCTTCATCCCCAACGGCATCGGCATCATTCTGTACTTCATCCTGCGCGAACCGCTGCCCCGCAAGTGCCCCCAGTGCGGCGCGTCGGTCAGCAACAAAGGCGGCGCCTATTGCCCGGCGTGCGGCGGGGCGATGGTCAACACCTGCCCGGCGTGTCATGCGGTGGTGGATCCAAATTGGTCTCATTGCGTACAGTGCGGAAAAATCTTGAAGGGAGAAAACTCATGAAGACACGTCTTGTGATCTTGTTCGCGATTCTGAGCGCCTCGGCATTTGCACAACAAGCCCACTGGGAGGGCACGCTCCAAATGCCGAACCGCGAAATGCAACTCACGGTGGACCTGGCGAAGAAAGCCGGCGGAGAGTGGATCGGCTCGCTTCACCTTCCGGACGCCGGATTGAACGACGTTCCGCTGGCGCGGATTTCCGTGAAAGAGAAAGACGTCCGGTTCGTGATCTCCGGACTTCCGATGCCGCCTACGTTCGAAGCCAAGCTCTCGGACGACGGCAACACGCTCGCGGGCATGGCCAAGTCAAACCGTGGCGATGCGGCCTTCGAGCTGAAGCGCAAGGGTGACGCCAACGTAAAGCTGCCGCCCGCCAGCACGGCGCTCGCGAAGGAGTTCGAGGGCACGTGGCAGGGAACCCTGGATGTTCCCAACGGGCGCAAGCTGCGCGCCATCGTGAAGCTGGCGCGCGGCGCGGACGGCGTCGCCCAGGGCTCGCTCGTCAGCGTCGACGAGGACAATCAGGAATTTCCGCTGACGACGATCGCGCAGAAGGAGAAACAATTGCAGTTCGAGATCCTGGTGATCCGGTCGAAATTCACGGGGACGCTCGCCGAGGGCGGCGCGGAGATCGCCGGCGAATATGTCGTGCAGGGCCTGAAGCTGCCGCTGATCCTCAAGAAGCAGTAATCATTCGTACCGCAGGGCGCGCATCGGGTGGATGCGCGATGCGCGCCAGGCGGGCACGAAGGCCGCGAGAGCGGCCGCCGCGAACAGCACGACGACGCTCGCGACAAACGCGGTCACGTCCGAGGCACCCACTCCGAACAACTGGCTTTCGACATAGCGTCCCGAGAGAATGCCCGCCACAACGCCTGCAGCCAGTCCGAAGATCACGATCGTCATCATCTCCATCACCACCAGGCGAATCACGTTGCCGCGGCGCGCGCCGAGCGCCATCCGGATGCCGATTTCGCGAGTGCGGCGCGCCACCACGAACGCCAGCACACCGTAGAGTCCCACCACAGCGAGGAGCGTCGCCAGCAAAGCAAATCCCGTGGAGAGGAACGCCAGCATGCGCTCCTGGCCCAGCCGATTGTTGAGCTGGTCGTCGAGCAGCCGCATGTCGTAGACAACCAGGCTGGAGTCGACGCGCTTCACCGTCTCGCGGAATTGGTTGAACAATTGCCGCGGATCGCGTTCCGTGCGCGCATACACCTGGATGCTGTTGAAGTTCTTGGCATACGTCCCGGCCAGCGTCACAAAGGTTTGGCGCGGAATCTTCCCGCGCACGTTGTCATAGCGCGCGTTGGCAAAGACGCCGATGATCTCCACGTTCGGCGTGACTTCCCGACCCTGGCCGATCATCTTTCCCACCGGATTCTCTCCGCTCAGATACTCCTTGACCAGCGCGTCATTCACCAGGCAGCGGGCTTGCTCGGAGCCCCAATCGTTCCAGGTGAAATCCCGCCCGTTGCGGATGGGGATGCCGAGCGCCGCAAAGTATCCCGGACTCACGGCGTTGAAGTAGCTCCACGGGGTGCGGCTGTCCTGTGACTTGGCGCCGACCATCGAAATCTGGCTGTCCCAACGTCCGCCCATCAGCAGGCGCGTGGTGTTCGCGCCAACGGCCTTCACGCCGGGGATGGCCGACAGATTCTCGATCACCGTGCGGAAGGTTTGCAGCTTTCGCGGAGGATCGTACGGCGTGGCGGGCGTGATGCCGAACATCACGACGCTCTCGGTCTTAAAACCGAGGTCCACATTCTTGAGGTTTTGCAGCGTACGGACGAAGAGTCCCGCCCCGGCGAGCAACATGGTGGAGAGTCCCACTTGCAGGGCCACGAGAAATTTGCGCAGGCGCACATGGCTGCGCCCTCCGGCCACCGATCCAGCCTCTTCGCGCAGCGTCATCGCCGCCGGCACGCGCGAGCCCTGCAGTGCCGGGACGATGCCGAAGATCAGGGCGGTGAGCAGCGTGACCGCGGTCGCGAATGCCAGAATCCGCAAGTCGGGCGTGGCCGAAAGCGTCATGTTCGCTGGATCGTAAGGCAGCAGGCTCAATAGTCCGCGCGCCAGCCAGAAGCTGCAGAACAATCCGGCGACGCCTCCCGCTGCTGCCAGCACAAGGCTCTCGACCAGGAACTGCCGGGCAAGCCGCGCGCGCGTCGCGCCGAGCGCGGCGCGAACCGCGATTTCCTTCTGTCGCGACGCTGCCCGCGCCAGCAACAGGTTCGCTACGTTCGCGCAGGCGATCAGCAAGACCAGGCCGACCAGCCATTCGAGGACGATCAGCGGTTGCTCGAAGCGTTCGCGGACTTGCGATTGTCCACGCGACGCGGGGATGAGCTTGAAGGTCTGCCGGAGGAACGGCTCGCGCGTATCGGGAAATTTCTGGAAGAACTGGCCGTGAAGCTCGTCTTCCTGTCGCTGGCGATAGACCACTTTCATCGCCGTCTCGGCCTGCTCCCTTGTCGTCCCAGGCTTCAGACGCGCGAAGAGATAGAACCAGGAGGTCCGCTCGTTGTCCAGGTCCTCCGGCGATGGGTACATCGCGATCGGGACCCAGACGTTGGTGGGGAGTCCGGTGTCGGTGCCTTCGAAATCGGCGGCCGCAACGCCGATCACGGTATACGCCGCGCCGCGCAGCCGAATCTTGGAACCGACAATCTCCTTTTTCCCGGCAAAGCGCGACATCCAGTAGTTGTATTGCAGCACGACGACGGGATGCCCTCCGCGAGACTTGTCATCGTCGGGAGTGAGCAGGCGTCCGACATGCGGGCGAACGCCGAGGACGTCGAAGTAGTTGCCGGCGACGAATCCCGCGCCGACCAGTTCGCTGCGATCGTCGGCAGTCATGCTGAGGCGGCTTGGATATTGGCCGGTTAGCCCGGAAAAGACCGTATTGTGATCGCGGAAATAAACGTAGAGCGGGTAGGAGAACGTGTGAACCCCGTCGCCGTTCTGGCTGCCGAAGCGGCCGCCCTCCATCCGCAACTGCACCAGTTCCTGCGGCTTCTCGACGGGCAGCAGCCGCAGCAGCACCTGGTCCACCAGCGTGAACATAGCGGTGTTCGCGCCGATGCCCAAGGCGATCGAGACGATCGCCACCAGGGCCAGAACCGGCGACTTTCGCAGGGACCGCAAGGCAAGGCGCAGATCCATCATGCAGCCTTAGACGACGGATCACGCCCGTGGTAACTCGAAATGTGCCGGTTTTTTCGTCCGCTACTTCTCGCGCTTGGCCGTGGCTTCGCTCGATCCGAAATCGCCGACCTTGCGCGTGAACTTGATCTCGTCGCCGCTCACCTTGCCGGTGTACTCGATGCGAATCTGGTTCCCCTGGACGTCGAGGATCTCGACGAACGAGATGGTGTCGCCCGAGACCTTGCCTTCCTTGATCTCCTGCGCTCCGCGCGGCGAGGTCGCCGTACCGGTGAGTTTGTCGCCCGCGGCCTTCAGGTCAAAGGTGTACTTCTGCGGCCCGCGCTGCGTGGTGAACTCCGCGGACCATTTCCCGGTGACATCGGCGGCCGCGGCGGAGAGCGCGCAGCCCAGAATCAATGCGGCGAGAATCGTGATTTTACGATAAGACATAGAGCCTCCTCGGGGATTATAGCCCGGTAATGCGCAATCCCGCGGTGTGGACCTTGTGCTTGATGTTCAGCGTGATGAGCAGCGCGGTGATCTGCTCGACGATGCGGGCGTTCTCGAGGCGGCCGCCGTTCAGCGCGCGGACGCCGGGGATCAATTGCGCGAGCTCGCTCGCCGCCTGGCGGGCGCGCTCGTCGTCGGAGCAGACAATCACGTCGCCGTCCACGGGACCTTCGCCCTGCAGCAACTCGGCGGAAAGATTTTGAAACGCCGCCGCCACCGCCACGCCCTTCGGCGCAAGCTCGGCCGCCTGCTGCGCAGCCGATCCTTGCCAGACGCCGAGCGTGCGCGTCGCTTGCCCGCCGACGGCGGGCGCGAGCGGAACAGTCGCGTCGATCAGGATCGCATCGGGCTTGAAAGCGGGCTTTAGCGCCTTGATTGTCGCGGCGTGCCCCGCGAAGGGGATCGTCAGCACCACGATGCCGGCCGCTGCTACGGCAGCAGCGTTCTCCATACCGCGGGCGCTGCCAAGCGACGCGGCGGCCTCCTCGGCGCGCTTCGAGTCGCGCGAGCCGATGATGACGTCTTGTCCCGCGCGCACCCATCGCCGCGCGAGCCCCAATCCTTCCGGGCCCGTTCCTCCCACGACCGCGATTGTCCCTGGCATGGGGCTATAGTATATTTTTTCCCATTGCAGCGGCCAACCCAACAGGAATTCCGCGCGGCCATGGGGCGCTTCGCCACCGGCGTCACGGTCGTCACCGTGGCGCGGGGCCCGGAACAGGTCCACGGCATGACCGCCAACTCGTTCACGTCCGTGTCGCTCGATCCGATGCTGATCCTGGTCTGCGTCGGGCGCAACGCGCTGGCGCTCACACTGCTGCGGGCGCAGAAGCGCTTCGGCGTGAACATCCTTGCCGAAGATCAGCGATCGCTCTCCGAATACTTTGCTCGCACCGAGCAGAACGGCGACGTGCCCTTCGAGCGCACGGCGCAGGGAACGCCACTGCTGAAGACCTGCCTGGCGCGCCTGGAATGCCAGGTGATCGCGGCGCACGAAGCGGGGGATCACACCATCTTCCTCGGGCAGGTGGAGACGCTGGAAACGCGCGACGGTCGGCCGCTACTCTTCTATAGCGGCGAATACCGCCAGCTCGACTCAGACAAATAAATCTTCGAAACTCTCGACCACGCGCGCGCCGGCCCGGCGCAAGCGATCGACCTTGCCCTGATAGCCGCCGCGACCCGCTTCGATCATCGCTCCGGCGTGGGAATATCGCGTGCCGCCCGCCGCGGAGCGTCCGCCGATGTAGGCCGTGAGCGGCTTTGTGACCTCGCCGCTTTCGAGCAACTCGGCGACCTGTTCCTCCTGCGACGTGCCGATCTCGCCCAGGATCATGATGCTGCCGGTCTCGGGATCGGCTTGGAAGCGGCGCACGCAATCGGCGAGCGGCATGCCCACGATCATGTCGCCGCCGACGTGCACAATGCTGCTGACGCCGCGTCCCGCGCGGCAGGCGTAGTAGCCCGCCGAAGCGGCGAGTCCGCCGCTTCGCGACGCGATGCCGACGTCGCCGGGACGGAACCAGGCGCGAGCCGACGCCGCCGATCCGCCCATCATTCCCACGACGGCCTTCCCGGGACTGATCACGCCGAGCGTGTTCGGCCCGATGAAGCGGGCGCCCGCCTTGCGGACGGCCGCGTCGATCGCCAGCACGTCGTAGAGCGGAACACGATCGGCGATAAGCGCCAGGAGCGGAATGCCGGCGGCGATCGCTTCGAGCGCCGCGGGCTTGGCCTGCGGCGCGGGCACGAAGATCGCGCTGACATCGATGGGACCGAGCGCGGCGACGGCCTCGCGCGCGTTTTCGAAGACAGGCAGTCCGTGCACGGACTGCCCGCCGCGTCCGGGCGACGAGCCGCCCACGATCCGCGTGCCGTAGTCGAGCATCAGCCGCGCGCGCGCCGAGCCCTCGCGTCCCGTGATTCCCTGCACGAGAACTTTCTTCGTCCCGTCAATCAAAATGGACATGGAGATCGATGCGCGCTCCTCCGCGGCCTTGATACCAACACTCCACTTCGCACGCCAGGCATTCGATGCAGCGCCCGCGCGCCGCTTCTTCTCGCGTGATGTTCAACACGGGCAGGCCGTCCTTCGCGCTGAGAATCTGCGGGACGCATTCGGTGATGCAGGCCTTCGATTCACAATCGCGGCAAACGTCGTGATCGAAGGTGATCGTTCCCGTCCGCGTTCGAAAGAAATAGATCATCCGATCAACTCCCGCAGGCGGCGGGCGCAGAATTCTGCCGTCGCGTCGGCGCCATAAGCCTCGACCGGCACGGGCGCCTCCGCCGCATAACGGCGCATCACGGCGATCGCGCGCTCCTCGCCGTTTCCACCCAGTCGCACGACGGCCGGAACCGTGAGCGGCGCTTCTCGAAAAGCTTTCACCAGACCACGAGCGTGATGGAATTGCTCCTGGCTGGCGACTCCCGCGCCGGAGAGAAAATATCCGCGTAGGCCGGGCTGCGCCAAAATGATCCGCGCGGCGCGATAAACCTTCGAGGCCGGCGGATTCCCGCTCGTATCGGCGAAGTTCGCCGGGCTGAGGCCTTCGGCTACGGCGGCGTCGAGGCTGGCCATCGATCCGCCGCCGCCCAATCCATGAAAGCCGATACGGATGCCCGGCGCGGGATTCGCCGTCTCGACGAAATAGAAGGTCCCGCGATAGTCGTCCTTCTCGACGTCCCAGGCGATGCGCTCGAGCGCGGTGGGCGGATGGCCGAGTTCCCGCGCCACGTCGATTCCCAACTCCGGATGCCGGAAAACGGCGTAGTCGTCGACGCGCATGCGGCAGTCGAGGGCCACCCAACGTCCGTCCTCGGTGAGCGCGAGCGGATTGATCTCGGCGGTGTGCGCCTCGCAGGCGCGCGCCGCGCGAGCCAGCTTTTCGAGCACATCGGCGGCGCCGGCGGGTACCGCGGCTGGCGTTCCTTTCAGCGCCTCGGCCAGGTCGCCGATCGCCAGACGCGTGATCGAGTCCGCGCGATCTTCGATGCCGCTGCCTCCCGCGCGACTGAAGAGCAGCACGGGGCCGCGCGCGCGATCGTCCACCATGTATCCCGCGTAGTATTCGTGAACGATCGGCAAACGCTCTTCGACCAACACGGGACCGTCCGTCTCGAGGAAAGCATCTTCTGGAGAATTCGCAAAGCGAATCAGTCCGGCGCCGGCGCGATTCGTCGTCGCCACTTGCGCTTTCACGACGACGGGCAGTCTCAAAGTCCGGGCAGCTTCGCGGGATTCATCGCGGTTGCGGCAGAGCACTCCCTTGGGCACGGCGATGCCGTGATCCCGCAGGATTTGCTTGCCCTGATATTCGGTCAGGCTAGCCACGGACAAAATTCTCCAGCACGGATCGCACCTCCATCAAAATGCCGGGGCCTGAACTCTCGGCGATGGGAACGCTGAGCACACCGGCGGGCGAGAACTGCGATCCCTCGCGGCGGCCGAGAAAATCCATCAGCCGCTTCGGATCGGCCGGAGCGTCCTGGTGAAACTCCACGTGCAGCATGCCGCGCCGCCGCTCGATCTTGCGGATGGCGAGTCTCGTCGCCACGGCGCGCAAGCCCGCGTAGTCGAGCAGTTGAAGCACCGAGGGAGGCGGCGGGCCGTAGCGGTCTTCGAGCTCCTTCTCCATCGCCGCGCGATCCTCGGCCCCGGCAATCTGCTTGTAGATGCGCAGGCGCTGCCTCTCGTCGGGGACGTAATCGTCGGGGATGCGCAGGTTCACGCCCAGGTTGATCACGGTCGAGACTTCCGGCGCGACGTCCTCGCCCTTCAGCTCGCGGACGGTTCGTTCGAGCATGGTGCAATAGAGATCGAAGCCGATGGCGTGGATGTGTCCATGCTGCTCCCCGCCGAGCACGTTGCCCGCGCCGCGCAACTCGAGCTCGAGCGCCGCGATTTTGATTCCCGCGCCGTGGTCGCTGAATGCCTTGAGCGCGCTGAGCCGGCGTCGCGCCAGCGGCGTCAGCTCGCCTTCCGTGGGCACCAGCAAGTATGCGTACGCGCGACGGTTCGACCGTCCCACGCGCCCGCGCAATTGATACAGCTCGGAAAGGCCCATGCGGTCGGCGCGATTGACCAGGATCGTGTTGCAGAGCGGAATGTCGAGCCCGTTCTCGATGATCGTGGTGGCGACGAGAA
>CAZRND010000136.1:0-13082 GCA_964601345.1 uncultured Acidobacteriota bacterium
TCAACTTCACGCCGACCGATACCGTGGACTTCAACAACGCCACGGGCAGCGTGTCCCTGACGGTGAACAAGGCGACGCCGGTCATCACCTGGGCGACGCCGGCGCCGGTTCCCGCTGGAACACCCCTCAGTGGCACGCAGTTGAATGCCACGGCCAATGTACCGGGGACCTTTGCCTACAATCCTCCCGCAGGGACACTCCTCGGTCAGGGTGCGCAAACCTTGTCAGTGACATTTACGCCGACAGATACAACCAACTATAACAACGCCACCAAGAGCGTCATCATCGGCATTCAAGGCATTCTGACCGTTGCGCTGGATGGAGGCACACGGCCATACGGCGGAACCAATGTGTTTTCGTATACGATTACCGGTTTCACCGGCGCGGACACAATTGCGATCGTCACCGGTACTCCGATAGCCAGTTCTAACGCCAACTCGCTTTCTCCGCCGGGTACTTACAGCGTTACGGGGACCGTCGGTACCTTGGCTGCGACCGGTTACGTCTTCGTGGTTAAATCCGGCTCGTTGACCGTCGAAAAGGCGCCGACGTATCTGTCTCTCACTTCTCTCACTCCTGGGAATGCGGGTTCCGTTGGAACATCGTTTGTTCTGAACTACCTGGTGCAGCGAATGAATCTGGCTGCCTGGCCCAGCGGCGCATTGAGTTACACCGTGGACGGCGGCGCTCCACAGACTGCGGCGTTGACGGACGGCACCGCAACAATTACTGTGTCGGGCCTGGCCCTCGGCAACCATGCCGTCATCGTAAGCTACCCAGGCGATGCCAATTACCAGGGTGCGGGAAATACCACGGTTGGTTTAACGGTGGGCAAGAACGTACCGGCAATCACCTGGCCTACGCCGGCGCCGATCACGTTCGGAACGCCGCTCAGTTCGACTCAACTGAATGCGACCGCCAGCGTGCCCGGCACTTTCGCTTATAAGCCGGCGGCCGGGACGATCCTGGCGGCGGGCTCGCAGACGCTCACGGTCGTTTTCACACCGACGGATACCACGACGCTCGGCACCGCGACGGCGACCGTCACTCTGACGGTCCTCAAGGTGGCATCTCAGCTCGCGGCAACAGCTTCGCCGGACACCACCGTATCGTCGGGCACCGCAGTCGCGATCACGTTTATGGTCACCGGCATCACCGGAGCGACCGCTCCTAGCGGAAGCATAACCTACAGCGTGGACGGCGGCGCAAGTCAGACCGCTGCTTTGACCGCGTCGTCCGGAGGAGCCAGCGCAACCATCACGTTGTCGGCCCTGACGGCCGGCGGCCACCAAGTGAATGCGAGCTACACAGGTGACGGCAACTATCAGACGTCGAATTCGCTTGCCTTCCCGCTGAGCGTAGTGAACGGACCGGTGATCAACAAGGGCGGATTAGTAAGCGGGGCCTCGTTTACGGTGACCATCTCGCCGGGCGGGATTGCGACGATCTTCGGGACCGGACTCGCGACCAGCACCGCCGGAGCGAAGGACTTGCCGCTGCCGACCACTCTCGCGAACGTGCAGGTGCTTGTGGGCGGCCAGGCAGCGCCGCTCTTCTACGTGTCCCCAACACAGATCAACTTCCAGATCCCAATGGGGACGCCCACTGGGACGCCCGTCACGATTGGTGTTGTTACCAACGGCGTGAACGGACCCACTGCTTCCGTGACGCTCATGCCTTACGGGCCGGCCGTATTTACGTATCAACGAGCCCCCGGCGTGATCGATCCGGTGATCGTGCACGTTAAGGATAACTCGTTTGTCACGCCGGACAATCCCGCGAAGCCCGGAGAGTTCCTAACGATCTACGCCACCGGCGGCGGCAAGGTGAAGAATGCGCCCGGAGATGGGCAAGCGGCGCCATCTTCTCCTCCGGCAACGACGGTGGATACGCCTGCCGTTACAGTCGGTGCGGCAGCGGCCACGGTACAATTCTCCGGTCTCACGCCCGGACTCGTGGGGTTGTTGCAGATCAACATCCAAGTGCCCGCGACTCTGCCGCCTGGAACGGGTACACCTCCGACGTTGCAGTTGTCGATCACCTATCCAGGCGCGCCTCCCGCGACTGCGAACCTCTATGTAGCGCCGTAAGAGGAGAATCCGCAGGCGGGCGTTCCCTCTGGGACGCCCGCCTGCTGAGCGCGGGTGAAATGGACTTGTTCGTATCGGTCATTATTCCAACCTACCTGCGTCCGCAGAGGACCGAGCGCGCGATTCTCTCGGTGCTCAGCGGCGATTATCCCCCGGAGGGCTATGAGGTTCTGGTTGTCGACTCCAGTCTGAACGACGATCTGGCGCCGGTCATGGAGCGGCTCGACCAAGACCCGCGATATGCCGGGCGCGTACGCCTTCTGCGCAAGGAACCGGAGGGGCCGGGCGCATCCTGCAATTTCGGCGCGCGCCACGCGCGCGGCGAAATCCTGGCCTTCATCGACAGCGATTGCGACGCCGAGAGAGACTGGCTGCGGAACGGCGCCGCTTGTTTTCGAGGGAGAGAGCGGCTGGGCATCGTGCAGGGCCGGACCGGTCCGCCTCCGGGCGCGGCACTGACCTTCCGGTCCCGATTCTACAGGTACGAAAGCGCGAGTTGCGTTTACGACGGATGCAACATTTTTTATCTCAAGCGGGCTTTCGACGAGGCCGGCGGATACTCGCCCTATTATTACTGGGACGTTCGCAGGGACCAGCATGACTTCCTCACCAGAGCGATTCCCGCACTGACCGCGTTTCGGTACATCATGGAGTACACGGGTTTCGATACGGACCTGGGGTGGAGGGTCGCCCGAAACTGGGAAACCTCATACTGCGAGTCGGCTGTGGTTTATCACGATGTCAGGGAACTGACGCTGTTCCGCTGGCTGATTGACGAAGGATGTTATTCATACGCCTTTCCCCGGCTGGCAAAGCAACATCCGCTCATTCGGAAGTATCTTTTCAGCCGCTGGTTTTTTCATCGGAACCATGCCTTCCTTCTCCTGCTGATCGCATCGCTCTTGGGGGCCGCTCTTGTCCATCCGATTGCGGCTGTGCTGGCGATTCCGTACTTCATTGGGAGAGCTTCGGAACCGAGCCGCGTCTGGCGCGGCATCCTCGCGCCTCTGCGGGCGTTGGTTTACCTTCCCAGGGACTTGATCACCATGGGATTCCTGCTAGCGGGAAGCCTTCGGAACCGGACGCTTATTGTTTGATCTTTACGGGCGATACCGCAGTCCGCTGGTCTGGACCGGGACCGACGGAACCGTCCGCACAGGCATCCTCGTCCGCACCGGGAACATATCTGTATCCCGGCAGGATGAGAGCCGTTACGGACAACGGCGGGAATTCATATACAAAACAGGACCCCGACTGGGAGAGACCCGTGTCTGTTACCGATATCTCTCCAGGTCCGCCCAGATAAAAGCGGCCGTTTGGCTGCACCACGGCTTGCTGCGCGTAGCCCAAAGGCACCGTCGTACCGGTGTTGGCATCGGGCGCCAAGCCCGTGAGAGTGTGTGCCAGTCCGCCTCCCGTGCCGCGGAATCCATTCAAGACAATCGAAGCGTCGATGGCGCGATCCATGTTCTTATTGATGACGATCAAGTAGAGAGATCCGCCGTCCTGAGAAATGCTGGAAACTGCTTCCAAATAGGGGACGTTGCGCATGGCCGGGATCCAGCCAATGGAACGCGTGTCGTAGCCGGGAGAGGAGACACTGCTGTTCACCAATAGCGGCCCAAAATACTTCGTGTACATTTGCAGGGCGTAGTAGGGAGCCTTCGCGATGTGCTGGTCATTGCGCGCGCCGATCCAGCCCAGCTCCGAGCTATCCACCAACTTGAAGGCGTTGGCCAGTTCGACCCGGGGCTCTTCGAGCAGCATCTTCATCGTGCTGGCCGCATACACTCCCGAAGCCAGAGTCTTGGCATGATCGATAAAGCGATTATTGCCGTCGAAGGCATAATAGGGACCCCATTCGGTAACGGCGATCTTGATATTCTTCGCGTTGGGACCGGCCAGGGCGTCGATCTTTTCGGCCAGTAGGCGCATCGTTTTCTTTTCCTGCACCGGCGCGGCGAGGAGCGCCGCGTACACCGTGCGCACATCCCAGCCTCCGTCCGGCCCGAGCGGGGCCGGAGCGAATCCATTATGCACGGACACGAAATCCATTTGATCCCCGAGATTCTTCAGCACCAAAGCCGCCCAGCAACCCGTGGCCCCCACCTGCAGGCAGCCCAAGGATGGGAAGTTGAACTCCAGATCGACCCCAATTTTGATATTGGGATCGGCGGCACGCATGGCGGACGCAAATTGCGGATAGACTTGCACGTAGCGCTCCGGGGTCCAAGGAGGCGAGGCGGCCAGTTGGGAAGGTAAATTCAAATACAACTCGTTTCCAACTTCCCAATACTTGGCGCGGGTGTAACCGTTGTTCACGTAGCGGACCCACTCGGCGGCCTGGTCTGCGGTCCCGGTATGCGCATTCGTCGTGATCATCAGGCTACCGTTCAGAGACTCCGCTACCGACAGCGCCTCGTCGGTGCCGAAAGTGTTTGGAGACAAATCGCCCGACGCAACAATGAGAGAGTTTGGTCGCGACTCAACAGGTCCTACGCCGTTTCTCCAGTCGTAGTAGTCGGAGAAGAGACCGCCGGGCCACCGCCATGTTCCGGTGAGGCCGAGATCCCGCGCCAACTGGAAAACCTGCGGATCAGGCTTCTTCTCCCTGGGATCCCATAATCCCTGGCCGGCGTAAGGCCACTCGAAATTGATCCCGTACATGGCGGGCGGGATGCTGCGAACGATCTTGGTGGCGTCAACCCCGATCGCCGCGCTGAGCGGCGGACCCGGATCGTACTGCCCGACCTTCCAACTAACGGTATCGGCGGGAGCCAGCGTGATGTCATCAAAGTAGGCCGATCCGTCCGTGCCGCCGACGGCACAGTTGATGGCAATCACAAGGTTGTCTTGGTCCGGTATATCGATGATGTCGCGAAAGAAGGCGAGAGGCGCGTCTTCAGCGGCGGACGACTTGGTCACTTCTCGCTGAATTGGTTGACCGTCGGGCCCGACGACGACCACTCGCAGGATCGCGGTCGCGCCTTGGATCGCTCTGATCCAACCGCTGAAGTAGAGCGATTTGCCGCGAAAGGGAGACGGCGGCAGTTTTTGATTGACCGCCAGTTCGCTCGATTTTGCGGACGCCCCATTATTCGCGTTGGGGGACAACCTCAAGCTCCATTTCCCGGACTCCATCCAGTGAGTCGAACGGATCGCGAGGCCTTTGGTCTGCAATCCCGGATCCACGACCCACGCGGCGGGCAACAGGAAGTTAGCCGGTTGGCCTTGTTCAAAGGAGGGGTTGGAGAGAAGGTTGACAGGTCCCGACTGGGCCGGCAATAGACCCCCGAGGATCAGGAAACACGCCGTCGTGAGAAACCTCATCACTGTAGGGACCCGCCTTGCTTGCGTGCAAACAATCAGAAAAGTATCCCACCCGCTCGTTCATCGTGTCAATAAACTATAGTACTACTCCGGTTAGGGACCAGAGGTACGCTCGATCCTGCCTAAAGCTTCCGCTATGATAGGATTAGATTTCCGCGTTCCGAGGATTGCTGGTGAACTGAGGGGTTCTGACTAGGATTCAGCATGACGAAGCCGCGATCGACAGCCGTGACGGCCGCGCTATTGTGCGCACTCCTGTTGTGTGAAGGCGCCGGGGTCTCCTCCGCTTCGGGGCAAACGTCGCCGGCTCGCAAGCAAGGACCCGCGCCTCCGGAAGCGCCCGTCAACACCGAGGGCTATCTCCTTTCGGCGGGGGACGTGATTGACGTAAAGTTTGTATACAACCCAGAGATGAACGAATCCATCGGTTTGCGTCCCGATGGGTCCTTTGCCTTGCCGATGATCGGGGAAGTGCATGCGTCGGGCCTTTCGCCGATGGCTTTGTCCCAATCCCTCACGGAACGATACAAGGCTTCTCTCCGACATCCCGAGATCATCATCAATGTCCGGGAATTTGCCGGCCAGCGGATCTACGTTGGCGGAGAGGTCCAGAATCCCGGGGTGATCGGACTGCGCGGACGATTTACGTTCTTGAACGCGGTCTTCAGTGCCGGCGGAGTCAAGGCGACGGCCAGGGGTCGTCAAATTCTCCTGGTTCGTCAGGCGGGAGGCAACAACGTTGTCGTGCAGCGGATCAACCTGAACAACGTTCTTAAGGGGAAGATACCGGATATAGAGCTCAAGCCTTACGACGTGGTATTTGTGCCCAAGACGCCGATCGCCCGCGCCGGCCAGTTCGTCGATCAATACCTGAATTCGCTCGTGCCGCGCGCCCTGGCTTTTCCTTATAACTTGAACAATACGATTTCGGTTCAGTAAAGCAATGGGTGATCCTAAACGTACGATCGTATCGGAAGGGTTGGAGGTTGCGAACACCAGCCCGGAGACGCCGCCCCTTTCTTCCGAGCATGCTTCCCTGTATGACTTGGTGGCGGTAGTATTCCGGTACAGGATCTTAATCACAGTCACGTTCTTGGTTGCCTTTGGGGCCACCACCCTGTGGCTCTGGTTGCGACGGGACCGCTTTGAAGCCTCTTCGAAGGTTTTGATCCGGTTCGGGCGCGAGATGTTTGGTCCGCGAAGCTCGGTTTCGCTGGGTACAGCGAAGCTGGAGACTTCCACACGTCCCGACCTGGCCACGGAGACCGAGTTGGTGAAGAGCAGCGCACTCATCGATCAAGTTGTCACCTTCCTCCATTTGGACGAACCCCGCCCGCCGGAAAAGCCGCCTCAGCGCACCGTCCCCTGGATTCGCTTCGAGCTGAGGAGCGGCCTCGATTGGATCCAGAGCTCGGCGGACGAAATCCAATATGCGCTGGCGTTGAAGGAAAGACCCAGCAGGCGCGAGCTTGCGATTCTTACCATTCAGGAAGGGCTGACGGTGGAATCGGCCAAAGAATCGAGCGTACTGGAGATCAAGTTCACCACCATTTATAAGGACAGCGCGGCTCCTCTCCTGAATACGCTGGTGGATTTCTACCGGCGCAAACGGTTGTTGATCGAGGAGGCGGGAGAGGGGGACATCTTCGGAAAGCAGGCGGGAGAGCAACGTAAGAATCTGTTGGCCAAAGAACAAGCCTTGCAAGCTCTCAAACAGCGCGACGAGATCTTTGCCAACTTACCGGACCAAATTGGAATGGTGATGAAGGAAACGTTCGACGCGGAGGCCGACGTGCGGGCCAGCGCGTCCACCCTGGCCGCAACGCAAGCGAAGGCAGACTTTTTGCGGCAGCAGCTAAAGCTCGAAGCGCCCACCAAGATCATCAATGAAGTAGGCCAACGCAACGCCTTGCTGAATTTCCTCAATGAAAGAAAGTCCGGCCTGGAACTGGAACGCCAACGATTGCTGACCAAGTTCGGAGACGATCACATTCTGGTCAAAGACATGGAGCAGCAGATCAGCAAGATCGCGGAATTGATCGCCAGCACCGAGCAGGAGGTGAAGCAATCGAAAACCACGGGCGTCAATCCGGTCTATGAAGACATGGAGAAGGAATCGGCGACTACGTCCCAATTACTGGAGGCGACAAAGGCAAAGCACGATGCTCAGTTGGCGGCATTGGAAAGACTCAAGGGTAAGCTGCGGGCGCTGCAAGGCGCGGAAGCCGAATATCGGCGCCTGACGCGGGATGTTCAACTGGAAGAAGAGAGCTACCGTGTCCTGCAGAGAAATAGTCAGGAGATCCAGGCGACCGAGAAATTGACGTCCCAGGGAATTACCAGCATCGCCGTCGTGGATCCCGCGACTCCTCCGATCAAGCCGACTGGGACGAGAAAAAGCTACATCCTCGGCGGCAGTTTCCTCGGCGGTCTGATCCTCGGCCTCGCCCTGGCTTTTGTCAGCAGCGCACTCGACTCTTCCGTCCAAACGCTGCGGCACGTGGAGCACCACCTGGGCTCCCATGTCCTGGCTTCGATCCAACTGGCCAAGATATCGAGAAAAAACCCTTCCAGCAGCGCCTTTGAGAACGAGGGGGGGTTCTTGGGCCTATCCTCCCAATTGGAAGCCCTCGCCAAGCAAGGCCACCCACGGGTCTTCTCCATGCACGGCGCGAATCGGGGTGCGGGATGCACGACGATAACGGCCCATCTGGCCCGTTCGTTGGGTTCGACGCTCGGGAAACGTGTGTTGGTGCTGGAGGTCTGCAATGGTCCTTCTGCGTTGGCCCCGCATTTCGGTTTATCCACGGATGGGCAATCCGTCGACTTGATGGAAGGAGATGTTCTTTCCCACGCCCGCGAGATCAATGCCACGCTCTCGGTTCTGACGCGCGGATACTTTTCGTCCCACTCGACAACGATGGAGATCGCGCAGCAAATGGAAGCGCTGGCAAAAAACGCCCGGATGTTCGAGTACGTTCTGATCGACACCGAGCCCGGCGTGCCCGGCTACATCAGCAACGGCGTTGAACAGGGCGCGCACGGGGCCGTCGTCGTGATTGAGACCGGACAGACTCGGCGTCTGGCTTTGGAGAATATCAGCACCCAGTTCAACCGTTCGGGAATCAAAGTTGTCGGCGCCGTTCTGAACAAGCGCATTTTCTATGTTCCCGACTTCATCTACCGGCGAGTATGAACGGGCAGCCATTTCGACTCCGGTTTGGAAGACTCGCGCCGGCCGTGGCTGTACTCCTGGTTCTCGCCAGGCTTCAAGCTCTTCAATCGGTCAACTGGATCAAGAATCCGGGCTTTGAAGTCCATCAAGGATCGTTACCTGCCGATTGGACCATTGAGGCTCCGCTTCGCTCGCGCGGTTCGGCCAAGTGGGAGGCCTCGGAAGGTAAGCCCGGCTACCGATTGTTATTGACTCCCAACGGGAGAAACACGGATTCCAACCAGCCTTTCGGAATGGGTCAGGCGTTCCCCGCGAAGGAGTTGGCCGGTAAACGCGTGACCTTCCGCGCGGCCATGCGAGTCCAGGACGGCGCCACGGCTGTGACTTTGCTCTTGGTGATGGGCCGTGGGAACCGCAGACTCAGCATGACTTCCCTCTGGCAGGGGAAGGAGACGCGTTCCCTCGAAATCCAGGAGAAGACCATCGACGTTGATCCCGGCGTGGAGTACTTGATTGTCGGATGCGTCGTGAATGGAACCCGGGGGTCGGCATGGTTCGATGACCTGTTTCTCGGAGCAAACGATGTGACAACGCCGGAACGAGCCGCGGAACGAACCACGGAACCCTCGGCGAACAACCCGAGCGTTTCGATCACCGTGGATGCGAATCGAATCCTTAAGCCGGTTTCCCGGGAACTGTTCGGAACGAATATCGAGTGGATCTATGACGCCAACGGAATTTGGAGCGACCAAGCCGCTGGAGCACGTCCGGAAATCGCGAACGCTGCCAGCGAGCTCGGACTGGGCCCGGTTCGGTTCCCTGGCGGCGTTTTCGCCGACTTTTATCATTGGAGAGACGGTATCGGTCCGAGATCGAGCCGTCCGGTTCGACCGCATTATTCGGACCCCGACCGGTCTCGCAACGCTTTCGGTACCGACGAACTGGCAGAGTTCTGCCGGCGAACCGGCGCCGAGCCAATGCTCCAAGTCAATATCCTTACAGGAACTCCGGAGGAGGCCGCCGACTGGGTTGCTTACTGCAATCTCCCCAACCACCCCGAGCGAATCCGAAATGGCTCGCCATCGCCTTACAAGGTGCGGTTCTGGGAAATCGGAAACGAGCCCTATCTCCGAACGGACCGGGCCTCGATCAAGAAGACCGAACTCAGTCCGGAAGAGTACGCGGACCGCTTTCTCAAATTTGCAACGGCCATGAAGAAAGTAGATCCCACGATCCGCGTGGGCGGAGTGGGTGGACATAATTTCGGCGCCTATGGGATGGTCCGAGACGCAAACTGGGACAGAGTCGTGCTGCAGCGGGCCGGCAAAGCCATGGACTTCTTTGCGGTGCACAACGGCTACGCGCCGGTCGGCGCGAGCCAGGGCAAGGGATCTGTGGAGGAGGTGTATCAGGCCATGCTGGCCTTTCCGCAATGGATCGAACGGGATTTGAAGGACGTAAACAAAGATATCGAAACGTATGCTCCCGAGTCCGCCGGGCGGATCAAAATCGCGATCACCGAATGGGGACCTCTCTTTCATGTGTTGCCGAGCGATCCATTCTTCGCGCACACTTCTACTTTGGGATCGGCTCTTTACGTGTCCGGCGTGCTCCAGGCGTTTTTGAATGCCGACCGCGTGGAGATCGCGAACTTTTTCAAGCTAAGCGAAGCCGCATTCATGGGGATGCTCGATTTCCAAGGACAACCTCGCGCCAGTTATTACGCCATGCAGATGTTCACGCGGCATTTTGGCACGCAGCTTGTAGCTACAGCAACGACAGGACCGTCGTTCGACACACGGACCATGGGAATGGCCGCGGCGCTTCAGAATGTCCCGTATGTCCAGACGGTATCGAGCCTCAGCCCGGACGGGTCCCGCTTGTATATCCTAGCCGTCAACCGGAGCTTCAGCGGCAGCATCCGCGCTCATGTACGAACGGCTGGATTCCAGCCGCGCCCGGCAGGAAACGTCTGGACGCTGGCGGCTTCCCGCGTGGACGCGAATAATGGTCATTCGTTCCCCCCCATTCCCGGATGGAAAATCGGCCCCCAGGCGCAGGCGGCGGGAGGATCGTTCGACAGCGGCAAGCCCGGCACCGTCGTTCCCCGACAGTACCAAATCACCTTGGCCGGAGAAGATTTCGACATCGTGCTGCCGGCGCTTTCCCTGACGTCTTTGGAACTGGTCAGGAGATAAACTGGGGATCGCCATGGCCATGCCTTTTGTCACAGTAGTCGTTCCCACCTACAATCGCCGTGAATGGATCCGCGACCTCATGGCGTCGTTGCGACAGCAGACCTATCCGCCGGACCGCTACGAAGTGATTGCCGTGGACAACTTCTCGAAAGACGGCACATGGGAAATGCTGCAAGAAATCGAGAAGGAGGGCGGATGGCAGTTCCGCTGCTTTCGCAATCCGGGTCAAAGAGTGCCGGCCGCATCCCGCAATCTCGGCTTCGAGCAGGCGCGGGGCGACATTATCGCCTTTACGGATTCCGATTGCGTCGTTTCGCCGGAGTGGATCGCCGAGGGAGCCGCTGCCTTTCAGGAAGGAGTCGGCGTGGTCGAGGGCCGGACCAATCCGGTGCCGACCGATCCGCGACCTGTCCTTTGCCGCATCAAGACGATTGTTGCAGGCCGATCGTTGTTTGATACCTGCAACATCTTCTACACACGCCAGGCCCTTACGCACGCGGGTGGGTTTGCCCGCGACTTCTATGATCTCGGTTATCCCAGGTACTACGGGGAAGACCTCGACTTGGGTTACCGCGTCAAGGAGTTGGGCTATCAGTGCGTGTTCGCCGACAAGGCGGTCGTTTTGCACCACAACCATCCCCAGACGTTATGGCAGTGGCTCATGGAGAGCCGCCTCGTTTTCATTTGTCCTTACCTGGCTTGGAAGCACCCTTCTGCGCGGCGGGAATTGTTGTTCCTGCGCTATTTTCTCAGCCCTTCTACGGCCCTCTTCGACATCGGTTTGGTCGGCTTAGCGATGGCGATTGCCATCCATCCCTATTTCTTGCTCCTGAGCTTGCCTTATGTGGCCGCCAAGTGGCGCGAAAAGGAAGGCCGACGGATGAATGTTCCGCTCCAGCTCGCGCGGCTCGCCGGCGCCACGGTCCGGTCTTTCGTCACGTTCGTGGTTTTGGCCTTTGGGAGCATCCGGTTCCGCAGCCTGGTGATCTGAACTTCGCGTGGACGTCCAATGAGCCGAAGGACACAATTCGTTCTGGGAATCGCTGCCGGCGCTTGCACCGGCATCCTGGTTCCAATCCTGGCTTCCATGCCTTTCAAACGCGTCGTGCTCGTCTTGCTGGCCGTCGCGGCCATGGTAGTGGTGATTGTCTCCCGGGATCGTGAACGTTTGCTTCTGGTCGGCTTGGTTTTTCTTCTGCCTCTGAACATTAACTATTTCTTGTTCGGCTTGTATGCGCCGCACATTGGCGGGGCGCCCGGCCTTTACCTTCTGCCGCTGGATCTTCCCCTGGCATTGCTATGCTTCCTTTGGTTTCTCGATTGGGTGCTGGATCGCGAGAATGGACCTCCTCGCTCCAACTACTACCTCCTCCTTTTCCTGCCGTTTCTAGCGCTGGGCGCGGCGTCGATCTTCTACAGCACCAGGTCATCGTGGGCCGCCTACGAGTGGGTGCGTTGGGTTCGCGCCGCGGCGATTCTGATCTATGCCGCTAAGAAAGTGCGCCTTGCGGACTTGCGCTTTTGCCTCACGGTGCTGGCGGTTTCCGTTGTTTTCCAGGGCGCGATCGCACTGGCCCAGACGGGATTCCGGAGCAATCTGGGCTTGGACAAACTGGGCGTCGCCGGGAAAGGCAGCGAGAATGCCTTCGTCCAGGAAGTGGGGACGGAAGGCGATGTGGTTCGAGGCGCCGGCACGATGGGCCATCCCAACATCCTGGCGTCCTACTTGGTTCTGACCGTTCCGCTCTTCCTGATGCTGTCGTTGGCGGAGACGCACCGTCGCTGGAAAATGGCGTGGTTGTCGGCGATCACAATCGGCGTGGCCGCTTTGGCATGCACTCTCACGCGGGCAGACTGGCTTGCGCTCCTTTGTGTGATTCCTTTGGTCATGGCGTTGGCCGTAGGCATGAGACTGATCGATTTGAAGCGCGCGCTGACACTCAGTTTGGCCGGATTGTCGCTCGTGGCGCTCGCTGCTGCGCCGTTCACTTCCGTAATCTTGGAGCGCTTCCGGTCGAATTACTCCGATTCCTTGCAGTTTCGAGTCGGCCTCAATCGGGGTGCTCTCAACATGACGCTGGATCACCCGATCTTGGGAGTCGGGTTGAACAACTTTACCCTGCTCTCCGCGAAGTATGCGCCGCCCGGGGCCCAGACGGCCCTGGAGGACCTTCCAGTGGCGGTTCACAACCTTTATCTGCTCGTCTGGTCCGAGCTGGGCACGGTCGGGCTTTTTGCGTTCGCTGCGTTCTGGACCGGAGCGTTTTGGCATGCGTACCGCGCAACGAC
>CAZRND010000137.1:0-13067 GCA_964601345.1 uncultured Acidobacteriota bacterium
GTTTTGGGCGAGGGGGTTGTGCCTGGTGTAGACCGGCACGATCACCGTGAAGGTGGTCATACCGTTGGGGCGGCGACCGCGGCTTCACGCCGGCCGAGCAGTTGCCGGAAGAGCGCCAGGTATTGGTCGCACATATGCGACATGCTGAAGGCCTGCGCCAGACGCCAGGATTCTTCGCCCCGCGCCGCGAGATCGGGCGCCGAAGCCGCCTGCATCAGGATTTCGGCGAGCGCTTCGGGACTGCCCGGCGGGCAATACCACGCCACGCGATTTTCGGGTGCGACCTCCGGGACGCCGCCGACCCGGGTGGAGGCGATGGGCAGGCCGGCGGCCATCGCTTCGAGAATCGAGACCGGCAGCCCTTCGGTCAGAGACGAGAGGACGAAGACGTCGAGCGTGCTCAGGAAATCCGCCACGTCGAATCCCATCCCGTGCATCTTGACGTGCTTTTCGATTCCCAGTTCGGCGACCTGCTTTTCGAGCGCGGGACGCAGCGGGCCGTCGCCCAGGAAGTGCATCTCAGCTTGCGGAAAGCGCTCTATCACTTGGGCCAGCGCGGCGATCAACGTGGCGTGATCCTTTGCCGCTGCCATGCGCGCGACGGTTCCGAAACGAATGCGCGGCAAGAGCGACCCGGGGCTGGCCCGCCGCGCTCCGAACTTTTCCACCGGAATCCCGTTCAGAATCACCTCGATCTTTTCCCGCGGCAGCTTGCGCTCCGTCTCGAAGAAGCGCGCCGCATCCGCCGAGACGGCGATGATGCATTTGGTCCACGGCAGTGTTGCCTTGAAAATCTTCTCGACACGCGCGTCGTAAGGATGCAGGTTCAATCCGTGCCGCGTGCAAACCACGGCCGCTACGCCCGCGAGCCGCGCCGCCGCAACTCCGTAGTGGTGCACCTGCGTGTTGTGCGTGTTCAGCACTTCGACTTTGTTTTTGCGCAGGCTGCGAGCCATCTTCCATACCGACGAGACGGACAGCGCCCCCTTTTTGCCGAGGGCAGTAACGGGAATGCCCAAGGCCTCTGCTTGCACAGCGAGAACGCCGGGGCGGGTGAGACAGAAGATCGAAACGCTGTGTCCGGCCATGCGCTGGGCGTGAGCCAGGTCCACGGCGAGCCTCTCCAGTCCGCCCACTTCGAGGTTCTCAACAAGGTGCGCGATACGCATTTTTCTAAGAGTATACTTAAAGATGTTGGGTTTTCTTATTCATGGATCGCTTTGCGGTAGTTACTCCTGTCTTTCCTAATAGCGCCGACCCTTACCGGGGCATCTTCAATCTCCACACGGTCGAGGCTCTCCAGCGCTGGGCGGACGTCAAAGTTTACTGCACGATGGCAGGCTATCCGAAGGGCTTCGTGCGCCCCCTGTCGCGCAGCTACGGGCGCGTGGACATTTCCTACACTATTCCCGGAGTGAACGTGCAGTACGTCGAGTATCCGGCGTACCCCGTGATCAGCCGTCCCTTCAACGCCTATGCCTGCGCCCGCCATCTGCTGCCGCTATTGAAGAAGGATCCTCCCGACCTGATTTTGGCCTTTTGGGTCTATCCGGCGGGGCTGGCGGCTGTCATGTCGGCCCGGAAGCTGGGGATTCCGGCGGTGGTGAAGGCGCTGGGTTCGGATTTGCGAGTCATCAAGGACCCGTTCACTTACTGGGGCGTGCGGCGGGCCCTGCGGGAGGCCGACTCGGTCGTAACGGTCAGCGACGACCTGCGGCACCGGGCGATCGCCTTGGGCGCTGCGCCCGAGAAGGTACACAAGATTCTGAACGGTTGCGACTCCTCGATCTTCCGCTTGAGAGACCGCGCCGAAGCGCGGGCCGTTCTCGGCGTGGACACCGAGACGCAACTGGTCGTCTTTGTCGGCCGGGTCACCGTAGCGAAGGGCATTGTCGATCTGATGCAAGCCGTCGGCCTCCTGGTCGCTTCCCATCCGCGGCTGCGGCTCGTTTGCATCGGAGAGGACGTGCTCGGCGACGGCGCGCGCGCGGTCGCAGCGGACCCTCGGCTCGCAGGACGCGTGCAATTCGCGGGTCTCCGGCCGCCGGAGCAGATCGCGCAATGGTGCGCGGCCGCGAACATTTTTTGCCTACCGAGCCACTCCGAGGGGTCCCCCAATGCGCTCATCGAGGCGTTCCATTGCGGGCGTGCCGCCGTGGCGACGAGCGTCGGCGGCATCCCGGAGATCGCCGACTCACGCTGCGCCATCCTGGTTCCTCCACACAATCCGAAGGAGCTTGCGGCGGGACTGGCGGAGGCGCTCGCCCGCGACTGGAACGAGCCGGAGATTGCCGCGCGCTTCAGCCGAGGTTGGGACGATGTTGGAAGAGAGACGTTTGAAACCTGCCAAGCGCTACTTCAGCGAAAATAACGCGCTCATCGTCACTTGCTGAAAGCCGCGCTCCGCAAAGGAGCCGGTGATCGCGGCGAGGGCCTTCACCGTCTCCTTGCGGTGATCGCCCGGATTGGTCTTGAAGCCGTCATGCAGCAGGATGACGTCGCCCGGGCCCGCCTCGCATACCACTTTTTGCGAGATCCATTCCGCGGGCCGGATCCAGTCTTCGGCGGCGATGGACCACAACGCCGACTGCATGCCCAACTTTTGCAGAGCAGGAAACATCCCGAACCAACGGATGCCGTACGGCGGGCGGAAGAGACGCGGCCGCGCGTCGAGAACCTGCTCCAACGTTTTCTGGCAGCGCTCGATCTCCGACGAAACCTGCCACGGTGCGCGGCGATAGAAGCTGGGATGCGAATAGGTATGGTTACCGATCTCGTGACCTTCGGCCTGCACACGCGCCGCTATTTTGGGAAGCCGCTCCACGTTAGCGCCGACGAGGAAGAACGTCGCCTTGGCATTGTGTTTAGCCAGCGCGTCGAGAACGTACGGCGTCGACTCGCTCGGCCCGTCGTCAAAGGTGATGGCCACGCTCGGCGTAGCGGTTTGTGGCGCGGCTTTTTCGAGCGACGGTCCAAACAGGTGGGAGAAGAACATTCCGGCGGTCCAAGGCCAGTATATATAATAGATAGGCCGTGACGGGTGAATCCATCATCTATTTCGCCAAGGAGTGGTCCGAAGATCCCACCAGTTGCAATCACGTGTTCGACCAACTGGCGCGTCACAATCGCGTGCTCTGGGTGAATTCGATCTCGATGCGAAATCCGAATCTCACCTCGACGCGCGACCTGAAGAAGATCTTTCGCAAGCTGCGGATGCTGGCGGACTTAACAGCCGGTCGTCATTCCTTTTCCACCCTCCAAGCTGGCGCAGAAACTCAATCGCGGCCTCCTTAGCTGGTCGCTGCGGCGGCAGGCGCGCAAGCTGGGGATGAAAAATCCGCAGCTCTGGTCGTTCATTCCGAACACGGCGTACATGGTGGGTCAGCTTCACGAGTCGGTGGTGGTCTACTATTGCGTGGACGCCTGGGCGGAATACCCGGTCACGGCGGGACAGGACCTGGGGGCACTCGAGCGCGAGTTGATTCGCAAAGCCGACGTCTGTTTTGCCACGTCGCAACATCTGCTCGACGACAAGCAGCGGCAGAACCCGAACTCGCACCTGGCGCTGCACGGCCTGAACCACGAGCCACTTGCGCGAGCCCTCGATCCCCAAACCAGAGTTCCCGACGACGTAGCCGCACTGCCCCATCCGGTGTTCGGCTATTTTGGATTGCTCTACCGGCTGACGGATTTCGAGTTGCTCAAGAAAATCGCGCTCGCGCATCCCGAGTGGTCGCTGGCGCTCATCGGAAAAATCCAGGTGGACGTGGACGAGCTGAAGACGCTGCCCAATGTACATTTCTTGGGTCACCGGCCCTACGAAACTCTGCCCTCTTACTGCAAAGGCTTCGACGCGGGCTTGCTGCCGTACGTGCAAAACGAATGGATCCGCAAAGCCAATCCAATCAAGATGCGGGAATACCTGAGTGCCGGATTACCCGTGGTTTCCGTCGACATGCCCGAAGTCCGGCGCTACAGCCATCTGATCAACATCGCGCAGAACCACGACGAATTCATCGCCCATCTAGAACGGGTGCTGCGCGAGGATACGCCCGAGCGGCGGCGCGAGCGCAGCGAGGCGATGCGATCGGAAACATGGGAAGCGAAAGTCGCGCAGGTGGCCGGACAAGTGATGCGCTCGAAGGCGGCGAAGAGCGCTTGAGCACAACTCCCCGTTACCGCGTGGGCCTGGTCGGCGCCGGGTACGTAAGCGAATACCATAAACGCGCTCTGCAGCGCCTCCCGCAGGTCACGATCGCCGGCATCTGCGATCTCGACATGGAGCGCGCCCGCGCCGCCGGCAAACAGTTCGGCGTCGACGTTTTTCCCTCGTTAAAAGCGATGGCGGAGGGCGGTCTGGATGCCGTCCACGTTCTCACGCCTCCTTCGGCGCATACCGTAGTGACGCTCGAAGCGCTCTCGCTCGGATGTCACGTCCTGGTCGAGAAACCGCTGGCCACAACTGTCGAGGACTGCGATCGCATCGCCGCGGCCGCGCGCCAGGCCGGCAAGACCGTGGGCGTGAATCACTCGCTGCTCTACGATCCATTCGTGGTTCGCGCGCTCGACGTGGTGCGCAGCGGCGCGCTCGGCGACCTGCTCACCGTGGATTACTTCCGCAGCTCCGACTATCCGCCGTGGAAGGGCGGCGTGATTCCGCCGCAGTATCGCGAGGGCGGCTATCCGTTTCGCGATCTCGGCGTCCACGCGCTTTATCTGATGGCCGCGCTGCTCGGCGATATCCAGGACGTGAGGGCGGAGTTCTCGACGCGCGGCGGCGATCCGAACCTGCTCTGCGACGAGTGGCGCGCCGTGGTGCGCTGTGCGCGCGGCAGCGGCCAGTTCCAGCTCTCCTGGAACGTGCGCCCGCTGCAGAGCAACCTGGTAGTGCAAGGGACGCGCGGCGTGATGCGCGCCGATCTGTTCTCGATGGCGGTGACGGTGCGCCGCTCGACGCCGATGCCCAAAGCGATCGAGCGGGCCTGGCATCCGCTGAGCGACGCTCTGGGGATCGGCACGCAGGTGCCCGGCAACGTGCTGCGGTTCTTGCGGAAAAAGATTCTCCCGTTCCACGGGCTGCAAATGATGGTGGCCGCGTTTTATGAGGCGCTGGCGGCGGGCCGTCCCGCGCCCGCGACGGTTGAGCAGGCCCGGCCTATCGTCGAGTGGACCGAACGGATTGCCCGCGAAGCCGATACTTACAAGAAAGCTTTTCTGGCGTCTTTCCCGCAG
This sequence comes from uncultured Acidobacteriota bacterium, assembly GCA_964601345.1. GTDB lineage: Bacteria > Acidobacteriota > Terriglobia > JAJPHL01 > JAJPHL01 > CAZRND01. Next base: position 5,233 of record CAZRND010000137.1, read on the forward strand.
ACGCTGACCGCCACGACGCTCGTCACCGGCGCATCGGGCTTTCTCGGAAAGAAGTTGGTGAAGCGCCTACTCGAATCGAACGAGCGAATCCGGATCTTTGTGCGCCGCGAACCGCCGGCCGAGATCCGGCAGAATCCGCAGATCGAAGTGGTGCTCGGCGACCTGGGCGATCCCGCGGCCGTGGATCGCGCCGTCGCCGGAACGAAGCTGATCTATCACCTCGGCGCGGCGATGAGCGGAGGTCCGCACGATTTCGAACGCGGGACGGTGGCTGGAACGCGTCATCTCATCGACAGCGTTCTGCGCCACGGATCGCCGCGCATCGTCTACATCAGCTCGCTGAGCGTGCTGCATGCAGCGGCCGCGCGTCCAGGCGACGTGGTGCGCGAAGACTGGCCGCTCGAACCGCACGCCGATATGCGCGGCTCCTACACGCAGGCGAAGCTCGAAGCGGAAGGGCTCGTTGTGCAAGCGGTCAAGGAGAAGAGCCTGCAGGCGATCATTCTGCGCCCCGGGCAGATCTTCGGACCTGGAGCGCCCCTGATGACTCCGGCCGTGGCGCGACAGATGGGACATCGCCTCGTGATTCTGGGCAACGGGCAGCTTGTGCTGCCGCTGATCTACGTCGAGGACGTGGTGGATGCCGTGCTGCTCGCAGCACAAGCCGGACGATTCGATGGCACGACCCTGCACCTAGTGGATTCCGTGGCGATGACGCAGGAGAACTATGCGCAGGAGTATCTCAAGGCAGCGCCTGCCGGAATGGCTATCATCAAAGTCCCGATGCTGGTGGTGAACACGCTGGCGCTGGGCGTGGAGATTCTGTGCGGAGTGTTGAAACGCGCCGCGCCGCTTTCGCGCTACCGGGTGGCTTCGGCGCTCGCGCCGCTGCGCTTCGATTGCACCGCCGCAGAAAAAGTTCTGGGATGGAAGCCCCGAGTCGGGGTAAAAAAGGGCTTGGAGACGCTTCTATGCACAACATCAGCCGGAGGAAGTTCACACACCTCACCATAGCCGCGCTGGGCGCGCTCGCGGTGAGGGCACAAAGCGCGGAAGACCTGTCTGCGCTCAGCCTGGCGGAGGCCTCGGCGCGGATCCGCTCCCGCGCCGTGACGCCGACGCAGTTGACCCAGGCGTGCCTCGCGCGCATCGCCACCTACAATCCCAAGCTCAACGCTTTCATCACCGTCCTGCGGGAAGAGGCGATGGCGCAGGCCAAGGAACTCGAAGCCGAGCAACGCGCCGGAAAACTTCGCGGCCCGCTGCACGGAATTCCGATCGCGCTGAAGGACAACATCGACACGGCCGGCATCCGCACGACGGCGGCGAGCGCCGTGTTCGACGATCGTGTCCCCGCCTCGGACGCTGAAGTGGCCCTGCGGTTGAAGGCCGCGGGCGCGGTCCTGATCGGCAAAACCAATCTTCACGAGTTCGCCATGGGGGGAACGTCGGCGACGAGTTACTTCGGTCCAGTGCGCAATCCCTGGTCGCTCGACCGGAACCCTGGTGGATCCTCAGGAGGATCGGCGGCGGCCGTCGCGGCCGATCAGTGCTACGGCGCGCTCGGCACCGATACGGGCGGCTCGATCCGGACGCCCGCATCGTTCTGCGGCGTCGTGGGACTCAAGCCCACATACGGACTCGTGTCAATTAGAGGCATTATTCCGTTGACGCTCTCGCTCGATCATTGCGGACCGATCACGCGCACCGTGGAGGACGCCGCGATTCTTCTGAACGCTCTCGCGGGATACGACCGGTTGGACATCGCCAGCGTCGAGCACGCCAGGGAAGACTACGTCGCCGGCATGAAACAGCCCGCGTCTGCGATTCGCCTCGGCATCCCGCGCGCGCCGTTCCTCGATCACTTGGATGCGGATGTCGGCAAGGCCTTCGAAGACGCGATCGCTGTGCTTGGAAAGGTGACGAAGAGCGTCAAGGACGTCACGCTCCCTTCGACCACCGGCATGGGTCTGGGCGGCGAATCGTACGCCTATCATCAGGAATACTACGCGCGCGGGTCGGGACGTTACATGATCCCGACGCGCCGGGCGCTGCAAAACGGAGAGAACATCAAGGCCGCGGACTATATCAAGTCGCGCTGGAAGATGGAGCTATTGCGGCGCACGATCGACGACGCCTTCTCCGACGTCGACCTCGTCGTGCTGCCGACGCGCCGCCGCACGCCGCGCACCGTCAACGCCGCCATCAAACTGGAGGAGAGCACCACGCCGCGAAATCCGGAGCTGGAAAATACCGGGCAGTTCAACATCTACGGGATTCCGGCCGTCTCCGTGCCCTGCGGGATCACGCCGGGCGGACTTCCCGTGGGACTGATGATCGCCGGTCCGCGCTTCTCGGAATCGAGAGTGCTGGCGCTGGCGCACGCCTTCGAGCGCGCGACCGATTGGCACAAACGCAAACCGGCCCTCAAGCCCGACATGCCAGTTCCTCCGCTCGCCGTAACCGACGACAAACCGGGGGATAATTGAGCATGCGCCGCCTGCTGCCGGTTCTGATCTTCCCCCTTCTGCTGGCCGCCGAAGACTGGACGGTGTGGGGCGGCAAGAACCGCGACTTTCAGGCGCAGGCGTCCGGATTAGCCGAACAGTGGCCGGCCACCGGTCCAAAGAAAATCTGGAGCCGGCCTCTTGGTGACGGCTATTCCGCCATCGCGGCAGAAGCCGGCGTTCTCTACACGGCCTATCGCAACGGCGAGCGCGATATCGTCATTGCGATCGATGCCGCTACCGGCAAGACGAAGTGGGAATACGCGTACTCGAATCCGTTCAAGAACGCGTTCTCGGAGAAAGTCGGGCCGGGACCTTACGCCATGCCGCAGGTGATCGGTGACCGCGTGGTGGCGGCGAGCGCCACCGGGAGAATCCACTCTCTCGATAAGAAAACCGGCAAGCTGGTCTGGTCACACGATCTTTACAGCGAATTCCACGGCACGCGACTGGACTTCGGCTACTCCTGCCACGCGCTTCCCTACAAGGACACGCTCATCTACATGGCGGGCGGAAACGGCGATGGCATCATCGCCTTCAAGCAAAGCGACGGCGCCGTGGTTTGGAAAGCGCTGCAATTCGTCAACTCATATTCTTCTCCGCTCTTGATCCAGGTCGATGGGCAGCCGCAGGTGGTGGCGGTGGGAGCGAAAACCGTCTTCGGATTCAATCCCGATAACGGCACGCTCCTGTGGTCCAACGAACACGTCACAAATTATGGAATCGCGGTCAGCACGCCGGTCTGGGCGCCGGGCAATCTGTTGTTCGTGGCCTCGGCGTACGGCACGGGCGGCCGCGTTCTACAGCTCAGCCAGTCGGGCGGGAAGACGACGGTGAAACAGCTCTGGTACGATCCGCACATTGAGCTGCACTACGGCACGGCCCTCCAAAAGGACGGCTACGTGTATCTCATCCGTGGCTACACTGGTCCGGCGCTGGTGACGGCTGTCGAATTGAAGACCGGCAAAATCGCTTGGCAGGAGCGAGGCTTCGTGAAGGGCGAGCTCCTGGCCGCAGACGGAAAAGTGATCCTGGCCGATGAAGATGGCACGCTGGCGCTCTGCCGCATGACGCCGCAGAAGCTCGAGGTGCTGACCAAAGCCCACGTGCTCGAAAACATCGCCTGGACGCCGCCGACGCTCGTGGGCAAGATCCTTTATCTTCGCGACCGCAAGACGATCTCTGCGCTCGAACTAGGTCCCGCCAAATAGAGGCTTACAGAATTGCTGGTCGAGTTTCCGATCTTCACCGAGAACGATTGCGCGCCCGTGAGCCCAACGTCCTTCGGAATCGTCAAGTTGAATTGCGCCAAGCCTACCAGTTGCGGCGTCAGCCCGGCGTAGTCGACCGCGATCGTTGCGGTTCCGAGCGATGCGGTGGCCGGCAACTTCGCTGCCGGCAGCGGATCGGACGTCGTAAATGCGCCGGTTTGCTGCGGCGTAACAATGTCGCCGAGACCCGTGGCGTAAACGACCAGCACGTCGCCGGGGCGTGCCGGATTCGCCGGCGTGATCAAGGACCCGTCGAGCTTGACGATCACAGGCAAGACCCCGCCGGCGCCCGGATAAGTGAAGATCCCTGGAGCGTAGTCCTGAAGCGTCACTGCGGCGGGCTGACTCGGAACTCCCGCCTTCGAGAGAATCACCGAAGCCGTGCCGGTCAGCGGCAGCTCGAATGGCGCCTGGAAGTTGACCTGTCCAGGCGACACGTAATAGAGAGGCGCATCAAATCCTCCCACGGTGACGTGAATCCCCTGGAGGTCGCGAGGCAGCGGCACGCCGGGCGCCGACGTTGGCGTATCGGCAAATCCGGCGCCGAAGATCGTACCGATCGATCCCCTGCTGATCGCCGCGCCGAAGCCGGCCGCGCTCACAACGCCGCCCGTGCTGATCGAAGGCGCGCCGACGGAGAGCGCGATGTTCAATGTCTGCGGGCTGTTGTTGGCATTCGCGTCCGCCGCCGCGGTGATGGTGATGATCCCGCTATAGCTCCCCGCCGCGAGTGACGCCGCGTTGATCGTCACCGTGACCGTGGACGGCGCGGCGCCAAACGCGGGGTTCACGGTGAGCCAACTGCCTCCGGACAGCGTAGTCGTCGAAGCCGTCCAGTTGAGTGTTCCCGTACCGGTGTTGAGCACCTGGAAGGTTTGAGCCGCCGGGCTTGCTCCGACTGCCGTGGAGAACGGCAGGACACCGGGACTCAAGGAGATCGTGGCGACGGTAGGCACGAAGACGGCGAGCGACACCTGAATCGTCTGTGGCGAATTCGCGGCGCCCGGCGCTGTAACTTGGATCGTTCCACTGTAGTTGCCGGCCGCTAGCCCTGAAGAATTCACTGACACGGTCATCGTGCCTGGAGCCCCCGAAGCAGGCGAGACAGTGAGCCAGTTGCCGCCTGTGGCGGCAGCGGTGGCCGTCCAGTTGAACGTGGCGCTCCCGGAGTTGGAGACGGTGATGGTCTGATTAGGCGGATTCGCGCCGCCGATCGGCGCGGCAAAAGAAAGCGACGTGGAACTGAGGGCGAGCGTGGGAGGCACGATCACGTTTGTGAATAGACTCGTGCCCGTGTTATTCGCGGGAGCCGGATCGTACTGATCGGCGGCAACCGTGGCAGTGTTCGTAATATGCCCTCCTACGGTGGGCACGACTCCCAGATTCACCGTGGCGGTTCTTCCGGGCAGGACAGTACCCACATTGCAAGTCACGGTGCTGGTTCCGCTACAGGAGCCTTGGCTGGCGCTCACGGACGCAAAGTTGATTCCGGACGCCAGGACATCGGTGACGATGACATTCGTAGCGGGCGCGGGACCGTTATTGTTGACCGTGATCGTATAGATGAGATTGCTGCCGGCGCTCACCGATGAGTTCGAGGCCACGACGCTCGGGTAGACGTCGGCAGCCTCGCCCAGTTTGACGATGAAGCCTTCGCTGATTCCGCCGAACGAGCCCTGTTGGAACGCGGCGCCCGTGGTCGGGAAATTGGCGGAATCGGTTTGCCCCGCCACGTAGATGAGGCCGTTCGCATCCACGGCGATGGCGTTTCCCTGATCGTTGCCCCCCGCGCCCAGGTATGTGGAAAAGATCAACGGGGAACCGAAGGAGTCGAGTTCGGCTACAAAGGCGTCATTCACGCCTCCGCCAAAATTCGGCTGGACAGGATTCACGACCGGGAACTGGGTGGACTGCGTGAGTCCGGTGATATAGGCGTTGCCGAAGGAATCGAGTGCGATGGCATTGGCCTGTTCGGCGTTGGTCGCCCCCAGGTAAGTGGAGAAAATGAGCTGCAAACCGGTCTGGTCAAACCGGGTGATAAAGGCGTCCGAAGACCCCACGAGGTAAAACTGTTTCGGGTTCGAGCGAGGAAAATCATCCGCAAACGTCCAACCCGTCACGTAGGCGCTTCCCGCCTTATCGACGGCGATGCCTGTGGCCCGGGTTTCTCCTCTCCCGCCGAGGTACGTGGAATACACGCGCGCAGAACCGGCCGGGTTGATCTTGGTCACAAACGCTTGGACACCGAACCGGGCCGCCGACTGAAAGGGCCGCTCGATCGGGAAGTCCGTCGAAAAAGTTACGCCCGTCACGTAGGCGCTTCCCGAGGAATCCACGGCGATGCCCGTGCCGTAGTCGGAAAAGGCGCAGCCTCCGACCGGGGAGGAATAATCGAGAGCGGAACCCGCCGCGTTCAGCTTCGCCACAAAACCAGAGCATCCCGGCAGAGGCGACTTTCTGGGAAAGTCGCTCGACGCGGTGGAACCGGTGACATAGGCGCTGCCGGCGGAGTCGACAGCGATGGCGTTGCCGGCGTCCTCGCCGCTGCCGCCCAGGTACGTCGAGTAAATCAGCGCCGAGCCGGTGGGATTCAACTTCGTGATGAAAGCGTCGGAACAAACGATCGCCGCCTGGGTGATAGGTTCGGCGCACTTCGCGTTGCCGCCGCCGCTGAGAGTCTTTTGGATCGCGTTCACAACCGGGAAGGTCGTCGAGTTCGTCTTTCCGGTCACGTAGGCGTTGCCGGCCGAGTCCACGGCGATGCCGGAAGCGGTCGCGAGGCCGCGGTCGCCCAAGTAAGTGGAATAGACCAGCGAGCTGAGTCCCGTCTTGAACTTGGCGACAAACACGCTGCCCGGAACGGTCGAGAAGCCGGACGTGCGGAGATTGGTCGAGCAGGTGTGGCCCGCGATGTACACGTTGGCCGTAGCGTCGACGGCGATTCCCAGTATCTCGTCGCAGTCGCTCCCGCCGAAGTAACTGGCGTAGACCAGGAGCGGATCGATCACCAGAGGCTGCGAGGCATCGTAGGCATCGACCTGGAATCCAACTTCGCGGGCGCCCCGCAGCAGATACCGTCCCTCGATGGGCCGACTGACACCGGCGACGTCCTGGTAGATGCGGGGCTTCCGCTGAATCATCTCGCCGCCCGCCGTTTCGAGCACTAAATCTCCCGCGGAGTCGATCCGCACTCTGCGCGCCCCTTCGAAGCGCACGCGGATGACTCTCGGGTCGGCGCCGGGAGCCACCACCCAGTCGTACTCCAATTGGCGGCGGCTCTCGTAAAACACCAGGTTCACGCCCGGGTATACGCCGCGGTACTCGACCTTGGCGTATTGCGGGACGTCCCGGCGCCACTTCGTCGGATCGTTTCCCACAAAGTAATTACTCTTGCCCGGCAACTCATCGAGGCCTTCGACTTGCGCGGCGGCATTCGCTCCCATGAGCTTCATGCGCAGCGAGTCGGAGCCGCGGGTGAGAACCGCTTCCCGGGTCGTGAGAAACAGCGTGTGGCCGTCGGCACGCGAGAGAAACTTCACGTCCCGGTCGGCCTGTCCCACGTTCTTTTCGAAGCTCACCGGTAATTTCGAAAAGGACGGCCGCGGCTCCGCCGCGAGGAAAGGAAAAATGCTAAGAACGAGAGTCCAATTGAAAAAATGGCGCACCCATAGCCGTACATGCTGGAACCCGGGGTTCATTTTCGTCTTATGTCTCCACTTTTAGGACGGCCAGAAACGCCTCTTGCGGGATGTCCACTTTGCCGACGCGTTTCATGCGCTTCTTACCTTCCTTTTGTTTTTCGAGCAGCTTGCGCTTGCGCGTGATGTCGCCGCCGTAGCACTTGGCGAGGACGTTCTTACGCATAGCTCCCACCGTTTCGCGGGCGATGATCCGGCTTCCGATGGCGGCCTGCAAGGCCACTTCGAATTGCTGGCGCGGGATCAGTTGCTTCATCTTGTGGATCAGCGACCGGCCCTTCTCGTAGGCGCTGTCCTTGTGCACGATGATCGAAAGCGCGTCGACCGGCTCGCCCGCCACCAGGACGTCGAGCTTCACC
>CAZRND010000138.1:0-12961 GCA_964601345.1 uncultured Acidobacteriota bacterium
TCCCGCGCTCCCGAGCGCCACCAATTCCGCGCTGCACGTCGGATTGAACTTTGTCGTCATGAAGGCGCTGGCGAAGGATCCGGAGAACCGTTACCAGTCCTGCGCCGAGCTCGCGTCGGACTTGAGAAACTTCCGCAGCGTCAGTGTCAAGAGCAAAGCGAAGTCCGCCCCGCCCGCTCAGCAGCCGTTTGGCGACGCGCCACCGGCGCCCGGCACGCCGACGTCTACACCGCGGATCGCTCTGGCGCGACCGGCGCCGCCTGCGCCGAAGCCGCCAACTGTTTCGAGGTCCGCGGAAAAAAAGGAACCGGGGGCGGGACTGAAGCTCGCCATCGTCGGGCTCGGCGCGGTGATCCTCGCCAGCGGCGCGACTTTGTTATGGCGAGTCACGCACATTGCACCGCCTCAACTCGAAGCTCCGCCTGAGGCGGAAGTGAAGGCTCCGCTGCGCAAGGCGCCGCCTGCGCCGGTGGCCGCTGCGCCGAAGGCCAACGCGAAGACAAAGGCCGCGCCTCCAAGCGGCGATACGCTGCCTGTAAACGTCTCTTCGAACGTGGAGGGCGCAACCATTTCTGTCGACGGGCACTCCAATGTCGGCTGGCAGACGCCACACAGCGTTCCGCTCACGCCCGGAACCCATAAAATTGAAGTGAGCAAGCCGGGGTACAAGAGCCGCCTCATGGTTTTTACCGCGGCGGAGGACGGACCTCGGGAAGTGAATCTCAAGCTGACTCCGCTGGCTCCGTCGATCGCTTCGGTGCAGATCGTCACCACTCCGGCGGACGCCGAAGTGGTTGTGGATGGCAAGGCCCAGAGCGCTCGGACTCCGTCCGCATATAGCTTCCCGTATGGTCCGCATAAGGTGCAAATCCGAAAGGCCGGTTTCCAGACCGTTGAGAGGCAGGTAGAAGCCAGCGAAAAAACTCCTCCGCGCTTTGAAGTGGAGTTGAAGCCGGAGCGCGCCGCTGCTCAAGCGCCCGCCGCCGGGATGATTCAACGGATGGGCCGCTTGCGTGTAATCACGCGTCCGCCCGGCGCGCAGATCTCCATCGACGGCAACGCGACGTCCTATCGCTCTCCGGTGAATTTCGATATCCCGGAAGGCCACCACAAGATCACGATTTCCCACCGCGGATTCGAATCGGTCGTTCGCGACGTGCTGATCATCCACGACCAGCTCTTCGATCTGAATTATTCCTTCAACGGCCGCTAGGTTGGAACATTTTGTAACAATTCCAGATTGGGTCCACTCATCCTGATTTGGTACTTTGGTTCTACCTCTTTCCTTTTAGACATTTGCGTTCTCCGGTCCAGTTGGCCCGCGGAGTGCTCTTGTAAGCCCTGAATGACAAAGGGCCTTGATATCGATAGCAGCGCCATCGGCGCAAAATATCGCGACTCGCTTCTGAAGATTGTCGCGTCGAGCCACTCCTGCTGGGAGATCTTCGACCGCATCGTCGAGGTGCTGGGCCGCACCATTCGATTTGACCGGTGTGAGATGTCGCGGCTGCAGCCGGATGCGACCGTAAAGATTCTTCAGGTGAAGTGTTCGTACCCTACGCAGTTTCTGAAAGCCGGGCGCATCCTACCGCTCGGCGACGACCAAGTGCAAGCCATCCTCAAAGGTCAGGCGATTTTCGCCGGCAACCTTCTGGAGAAGGCTGGATCGGTCTCGCCCGATTTGCTGGCGGAAGGCATCCGGTCGACGCTGGCGATGCCGATTCATTTTCGCGGCCAAGCCATCGGTGTGCTGGCGCTTGGATCGCGCGCCGTCGGAGCATTTGACGAGGAAGACGGCCCGCCTGTCGAAGCCGCGGCGCAACTGCTGGGGATGGTCCTGGCGCATCAGGATTTGGCCGATCACCTCGAGGAAGTTGTTTCCAGCCGCACCAGCCGGCTTGAAGAGGATTTGAAAGATAGCGAGGCTCTGCTGCAGACCAGCGCGCTGCTCCTTGACCGCGAAGATCCGCGGACCACGTTCCAGCGATTGGCGAAGGTGCTGCGCGAGCGGCTCGGATATAGCCGCTGCGAGATTCTGCTGTGGGACGAACGCAGCAATCATCTGGTGCTCGAAGCGTCCACCTCCGCTGGACAGGCCGTCTCGCCGGTCACGATTCCGTTGGGGCAGGGAATCGCTGGCATCGCCGCTGCGGAGCGCGTGCCTTTGCGCATCAAGCAGGTGGAGCGCGACACGCGTCACGTGCCCAAAGACCCGGAAACGAATTCGCAGATGGCCGTGCCGATGCTCGCGGCTGAACGGCTCTTGGGTGTGATCAGCGTGGAGAGCCAGCATCCCGACGCCTTTTCGAATCGCGATTTGGAACTGCTGCGGAGCATCGCGCGCCAAACGGCGCTGTGGATGGAGAACCGTCTGCTTCTCGCCGAGCGCGAGCGAGCCGAACGAGAAGCGCACGCGTCGGCCGCCGAGCTGAAAGCCGCGTTAGGGGATCTGCGCGAGAGCCAGGCGCAACTGGTGCAAGCGGAAAAGATGGCCGCCGTCGGAACGCTGGTGGCCGGCGCGGCGCACGAGCTGAACAATCCGCTGACGGTAGTGCAGGGCTATTCCGAATTGCTGCTCTCACAGGGACTGGCGGCCACGACGCACGACCGCATCCGCTTGATCCATGAGCAAGCCCGGCTGGCCGCGCAGATCGTCGATGGTCTCTTGCAGATGTCCCGCGTGGCTCTCAACGCCGCGGCGCCCGAACCAGCAGCCTACGCATCCGAAGACGCGGGCCACGAACCGTCGCGCCGGCAAACGTGCGACCTGGCGGAGGCGGTGCAGGAGGCCGTGGCCGAATGCGCTCCCGATCTCAACCAGTACAGCATCATCCTGAAGCTCGGGCTCGATCCAGACCTGTTTGTATGGATCGATCCGCCGGAGTTGCGCAAGGTAATCCGCAACATTGTGATGAACGCCCAGTACGCGCTGCAAGGAAGCTTGCGCAAGGAAATCACGATCGAAACGCGCCGCGCCGGCGACCGGGCCGAGCTGTCGATTGCCGATACGGGGCCGGGTCTGGCGCCCGAAGTCCTGACGCAGATTTTCGATCCGTTTTTTACGACCAAGCCGGTCGGCACGGGCGCCGGCCTCGGGTTGAGCATCTGCTACGGGGTCGTTTCGTCGAACGGCGGGAGCATGGAAGCTACCAACCTGCCGGGCGGTGGAGCGAAGTTCACGGTCCGCTTGCCGGCGCTTCCCGATAAACAGAATCCGCAAGTCTCGGCGGGGACGGTCCTGGTGATCGCCGCGGAGGAAGTAACGCGCGTCCTGTGGCAGGACACGCTCTCGGAAGAGAATTGCGAAGTCGTGCTCGTTTCTACCTGCGCCGAGGCGATGGATCTTCTGGCGCGCCAGCCCAATTTCGGTTTGGTGATGGCCGATCTGCGAGCTCCGCATATCGAAGGATTGGCCCTTCATCAGGAGATGGGCAGGCGCGGACTTCTCGTTCCACTAGTACTGGTCACGGGAGAAACGCTCGAACCTTCGGCGCGGGCCACGCTGACTCAAACGGGTTGCCCGCTGCTCTCCAAGCCCTTTCGTCTCAAGGACCTCCGGCGGGTTCTCGAAGAAGCCCTGGTGCGCTAAGTCTTCCGGGGAACTTTCTCGCCCCTTCCCTCGTTCCTCTTTGTGGTCTGGTGGTATACTTCGGCCCTCGGGAGGAGAGCATGGGACTTCGCGACTTTATCTCTAAGCAGTTTATCGATGTTATTCAATGGACTGAGTCCGGCGACGGCGTGCTTTCCTGGCGCTTCCCAATGGCGGACATGGAGATTCAGAACGGCGGCAAGCTCACGGTCCGCGACTCGCAACTGGCCGTCTTCGTAAACGAAGGGCGCATCGCCGACGTGTTTGGCCCCGGCCTCTACACCTTGAATACCCAGAATCTTCCGGTGCTCACGAACCTGATGAACTGGGACAAGAAGTTCGAGTCGCCCTTCAAGTCCGACGTCTACTTTTTCTCGACGCGGCTGCAACTGAATCAACGCTGGGGCACGGCGAATCCCATCACCATTCGGGACAAGGATTTCGGCGCCGTGCGCATGCGCGGCTTCGGCATTTATTCCTACAAGATTTTCGATCCGCGCACTTTCTACACCAAGGTGAGCGGCACGCGCGACACCTACATGGTCGCCGATCTCGAAGGCCAGCTCCGCAACACCATCGTCGCCAAGATGACCGACGCGTTTGCATCGAGCAACGTTCCGTTCCTCGACATGGCCGCGAATCAGGGGATCCTGGCGCAGAAGATGATGGAGCAGCTCAAGCCCGGGTTCACCGAGATGGGCCTCTCGCTCGAGACGTTTGTCGTCGAGAATCTCTCGCTACCGGAAGAGCTGCAGAAGCGGCTCGACGAAGGTATCGGCGTGCGCATGGTCGGTGACCTCGGCAAGTATACGCAGTATCAGGTGGCGCAGTCCGTGCCGATCGCCGCGGCGAATGAAGGCGGCGGCGTGGCCGGAATCGGAGCGGGTCTCGGCGCGGGGATGGCCATGGCCCAGACGATGGTCAACGCTTTGAAGCCGCAAGCGCCGGAAGGCGCTGCGCCGGCCGCGCCTGTGGCCGCTGCCGCGGGCGGCGGTGCGGCCGGAGCGGCCGGCGAAACCAAGTTCTGCGTCGAGTGCGGCAAGCCGATTCCCAAGAAAGCCAAGTTCTGCTCGGAATGCGGCGGCGCGCAGTAATAGAGCGATTAGCACAAATGGGCGGACGCGAGTGGATCGTAGAGGCTCACGGCTGTGATGCGGCTGCTCTCTCCGATCTCGCTCGCCTCCAGGCGTTGTTCCAGCGCTTGGTGGACGAGCTCGCGCTGCATCCAATCGCGCCAATCAAGAAAGCCACCTGGCATCAATTCTCGGGCACCGGCGGCATCACCGGACTCTGCCTGCTGGCGGAATCGCATCTGGCCTGTCACACCTTTCCGGAATATGGGACGCTTTGTTTGAACCTGTTCTGCTGCCGGCCGCGTCCGGAATGGGATTTTTCCGCGCGCCTGCGGAGCGAGTTTGCCGCGAGCGAAGTGCGCGTGAGATGCCTGGAACGACCCTATGAGCCATAAGGCCGCTAACTGTCCGAATTGCGGAGCGCCGGTGGAATTCCTTTGGTCGGCCGCGGTGCAGACCGTGTGTCCCTTCTGCAAATCCATTTTGGTGCGGCACGACGTCAATCTCGCCAAGGTCGGCGAGGTCGCCGATCTTCCGCAAGATGCTTCGCCGATTCAGATCGCCACCGAGGGCGTGTTTCAGAACAAATCCTTTGTCGTGGTCGGTAGGATTCTCTACGAGTACGAGCGCGGCGGATGGAACGAGTGGCATCTCGTCTTCAACGACGGATCGAGCGGATGGCTCTCGGACGCGCAGGCGGAATACGCCGTATCATTTCTCCGCCAGCCGCCCGGCCCGCTGCCGCGAGCCAGCGACCTCGAGCCCGGCAGGATCTTCGACTGGTTCCGGCAGCAATACCACGTAACCTCCATCACGCAGGCGCAGTACCGTGGCGTGGAGGGCGAGCTGCCGTTCGAATACTGGGATAAACAGGAAGTTGCCTTTGCCGATTTGCGCACCTCGGACGCGCGCTTCGGAACCATCGATTACAGCGAGGCCGAGCCGCTGCTCTTTTTGGGCGAGGCGATCGAGTATCCGGCGTTGAAGCTGAAGAACGTCCGGCAATTTGAGGGCTGGTAAATGGCAGAAAAGGGTCCCGCCGGTCCGGTCATCATCAGCAAAGGCTTCAACTGCCCGAACTGCGGCGGACCGGTCCAGATGCGCGCCGCGGGTCACAGCCTCACGGTGGTTTGCGAAGGTTGCCGGTCCGTGCTCGATGCCAAGGATCCGAATTACCGGGTGCTCTCGCAGTTTGAAGCCAAGCAAAAATGGACGCCGGCGATTCCGCTCGGCACGCGCGGCACGATCGACGGCTTCCTCTACGAAGCGATCGGGATGCAGGTGCGCAGTATTTATGTCGAGGGTGTGACATATTGCTGGTCCGAGTATCTGCTCTTCAATCCTTACCAGGGATTTCGCTATCTCACCGAGTACAAGGGGCACTGGAACTACGTACGCACGGTACCGTCGATCCCGCAGTCGGCGCGCGCCGGCGTGAAGCCCGCGATGCGCCTTCATGGCCAGAGCTTCACGCACTTTCAAACGTCGCAGGCCCGTACGACGTATGTGATCGGCGAATTCCCGTGGCAAGTGCACGTGGGCGACGCGGCCGAAGTGTGCGACTACATCGCGCCGCCACGTATTCTCTCGTCGGAGTCGACGAAAGAAGAAACGACCTGGTCGATCGGCGATTACATGACCGGAGACCAGGTGTGGAGCGCGTTTCAGCTTTCCGGCAAGGCGCCCCGCGCGTCCGGGATTTTCGCCAACCAGCCGTCGCCCTATGAGGGACATGCGGGGCAGGTCTGGAGACTCTGGGCCATGGGCTTGGCCGCCGTCATCGCCATGGCCATCTTCTTCGGGACCTACACGCGGCAGGAGCTGGTTTTCAACAAGGATTACGCCTTCACAGGCGCCGCGGGCGAGCAGTCCTTTGTCACCGAGGTCTTCGATCTCAAGGGCCGCGTATCGAACGTCGAGCTGACCACGCACACGAGCCTCTACAACAACTGGGCCTATTTCAACTACGCCTTGATCAACGACGAAACCGGAGAGGCCTTCGATTTTGGACGCGAAGTGAGCTTCTATCACGACTCGGACGGCGACGAAGGCAGCCAGACCGATTCCGTGCTCGTTCCCTCCGTTCCGCCGGGCCGCTACTACTTGCGCGTCGAGCCGGAGACGCCTCCCAACGCGCCGTCGTTCACTTACGACCTGCGGGTGCGGCGCGACGTCCCGGCGCATCTCTTCTATTGGCTGACGGCGATTCTGATCTCGCTGCCTCCGATCTTTGTGGCGATCCGTTCGTTCTCTTTTGAAGGGCGGCGCTGGCAGGAAAGCGATTATGCTTCCTCCAGCAGCTCGGGTAGCTCATCTGACAGTTCGGGAGACGATGACGATTGAAACATCCACTCTACACCCTGTATCTGATGCTTCTGCTCGGGCTCACGGCCGCGGCCCAGTTTCGCGGCTACAGCCTGGACAAAGTGAATGAAGTGAAAAATATCCCGCGCTCGGTGCGCGACAACCCCGGGTCCTACCGGTCTCATTACGCGATTTACACGCACTACACAGGAGGAAAGTGATCATGAGCGAGTTCCATCCTGGCTTCATCCTGAACGCCACCGTCTACGCGGCCCTCGGCATCGCCATCTTTCTGGTGGCTTTTGCCCTGGTGGACAAGATGACGCCGTACCATCTGTGGAAGGAGATCGTCGAGGAAAAGAATGTCGCCCTCGCGATCCTGGTCGGAGCGATGTCGCTGGGAATGTGCATCATCATTGCCGCCGCAGTGCACTAGACGTTTTTTTGGTGAAGCGTGGCGCCAGTCCTCTTCCTCTCCGTCTTTCTCATTGCGGCCTGCGGGCTGGTCTATGAGCTGATCGCGGGAACGCTCGCGAGCTATCTCTTAGGCGATAGCGTCTTCCAATTCTCCACGGTCATCGGCAGCTACCTGTTCGCGATGGGTATCGGGAGCTTCCTCTCGCGCTACATCGGGCGGGGCCTCGTCGCGCGCTTCGTGCACATCGAGCTGATGGTCGGCCTGCTCGGCGGATTTTCTTCTGCGCTGCTCTTCCTGGCCTTCGCCTATACGCAGGGATTCCGGCTGCTGCTCTATGTGCTTGTGATCTGGATCGGCATGCTGGTCGGCCTCGAGATCCCGCTGCTGATGCGGATCCTCAAGGGTCGCTTTGAATTTCGCGACGTGGTGGCGCATGTCCTGACGTTCGATTATCTCGGCGCGCTTGGAGCGTCGTTGCTCTTTCCGGTGTTGCTCGTTCCGCGGCTCGGCCTGGTGCGGTCGGCGCTGCTCTTCGGGATGATCAATGCGGGTGTGGCGCTATGGTCGACCTATCTGTTCCGCGAACAACTAGGCGGCGTGCGTTCGCTGCGGGCGGCGTGCCTGGCCGTGCTCGCGGCGCTGACTCTCGGGATGTTCGGCGCGGAGCGCATCACCGCCGCGGCCGACAACAATCTCTTCGCCGACGAAGTGATTTTTTCCAGGAACACGAAATATCAACGGATCGTGCTCACGCGATGGAAGGACGATGTCCGCCTCTTTCTCGGCGGCCACCTGCAATTCAGCTCGCGCGACGAGTATCGCTACCACGAGGCGCTGGTGCATCCCGGCATGGCGGCGGTTCCGAACGCGCGGCGCGTGCTGATCCTGGGCGGCGGCGACGGGCTCGCGGCGCGCGAGCTGCTGAAATATCCCGGCCTCGAGAGCATCACGCTCGTCGATCTCGATCCGGAGATGACGGCCTTGTTCTCGTCGCACCCGTATCTCTCGCAACTGAACGGCGGATCATTGAGGAATCCCAAGCTGAAGGTCGTCAACGCCGACGCCTTCCCCTGGCTCGATGAGAATCAAGGGTCGTTCGATTTTGCCGTGGTTGACTTTCCCGATCCTACGAACTACTCGCTCGGCAAACTTTATACGACGGCCTTCTACCGCCTGCTCTCGAAGCACATCAGCCGCGGCGGGTATGCCGTGGTGCAGAGCACTTCGCCGCTCTTCGCGCGCCAGTCCTATTGGTGCATTGTGGAGACGCTGAAGCAGGCCGGATTGCGGACGTGGCCGTACCACGTATACGTGCCGTCGTTTGGAGAGTGGGGATTTGTGCTCGCGGGCTTCGAGCCCTATGAGCCGCCGGTGCAACTGCCGTCAGGATTGCGCTTCCTCGCAGCGTCGAACGTCGGCGAGCTCTTCAAGTTTCCAACGGACATGCTTCCCGTCGCGGCCGAACCCAACCGGCTAAACGACCAGGTGCTAGTGCGTTATTACGAGAGGGAGTGGAGCGAGATCAGTCACTAAAGATATCGGCAACGTTGATCCGGAAACCGGGAACAAGATCCTCCCCTTCGAGGATGTCCCCTTCGGTCAAAACACGGGGCGCAGTGTTCCGACGATGAACCGTGACAGATTTCCGTTTGGGATTAGCCGCCCAAACGGCAAGGGCTCCCAAGGAAAGCCAAGCGTCTACTTTCTCTTCGACTTCACGGACGGTGTCTGAAGGCGAGAGTACTTCGACAACCAAGTCAGGAGCGCCATCCCAGAATGTTTGGGGCAGACCTTCCAGTGGGATCCGATTCTTGCGGACGAAGGCGATATCGGGCGCCAGGACTGTGTCAGGGTTTCTCTCCAAAACAAAGCCGGTTTCGGACCCGCACACGACACCCAGATGATTCGTTTTGACGAACTGATGAAGCGGCCCACCCAGATTCATAATGACAGCACCGTGCCGGAATCCTGATGGAGACATTTTGCGAAGCTCTCCCTTCACCAACTCGTAGTGGGAATCTGGCATCTCGAAGAGTTGCTCGGCCGTTACCAAGCGGGTTGTAGTACTCATGATGACGCTCCTAAGCTGATTCTAGCAGATCTTGCGGAGCGCTTCTTCTAAGGCCGAGGCTGTGGCAGCGATAGGACGCGGCTTGTTGGCGAAAGTCCCGGCGAGCGGACGTCCGTCCGAAACCAGCGTTCCCGCGTGATAGTTCAGGATGTACTCTGGATCTTTCAGCAAATGTCCGGTGAGCACGGCGACCACGTCGGCATTGCGCGGGATTACGCCTGATGCCACCAACTTCTTCGCGCCGGCGAGCGTCGCCGCCGACGCCGGTTCGCATCCGATTCCGGCGCGGCCGATCACGGCTTTGGCGTCGGCGATCTCCTGTTCGGATGCCATCTCGCAAACCCCGTTCGTCGCGCGCAATTCGCGCACGGCTTTCGGCCACGAGACCGGCGCGCCGATCTTGATCGCTGTCGCCAATGTGTGCGCGTCGGCGACGGGCGTAAGCCGGGAAGCCGCGTTCTTCAGCATGTGATAGAGCGGCGCCGCGCCTTCGGCCTGTATGACGGCGAGTCGCGGCAATCGCGGGATCAGGCCGAGGTCTTTCATTTCGCGAAGTCCTTTCCCAAACGCCGAAACATTGCCGAGATTCCCGCCGGGCACGACAATCCAGTCGGGCGGAGACCAGGCGCATTGCTCCATCAACTCGGCCATGATCGTCTTTTGTCCTTCGAGGCGGAAAGGATTCACCGAGTTCAGTAGATACATCCCGAGACGCGGCGCCATCTCGAAGAGCAGTTTGAGAATCACGTCGAAGTTGCCTTCGACTTGCAGCGTCGTCGCGCCGTATTCGAGCGCCTGGGCGAGCTTGCCCAGGGCAATCTCGCCGCGCGGCACGAGCACCACTGCCTGCAAGCCTGCCGCCGCCGAGTACGCGGCCATGGACGCGGAGGTATTTCCTGTGGAGACGCAAGCCACCAGGCGCATGCCGAGGGCCCGCGCCCGGGCCACGCCGCAGACCATGCCGTTGTCCTTGAACGATCCAGTGGGATTGAAGCCCTGATGCTTGAAGCGCAGCCGGTCGAGACCGGCGTAGGCAGCGGCGCTAGGAGCAGCGAGCAGCGGCGTATTTCCCTCCCCAAGCGACGTGACGAAGGGCAAGTCGTCAAGAAACGGGATCAACTCGCGAAAACGAAAGACTCCGCTGACGTCGCAAGGATCATTCGACGCGCGCCGCTCCCGCCAAACCTTCGGCCAGTCCTTCGCAGGAGGAAAATCATAAAGCGCATCGAGAAGTCCGCCGCATTTCGTGCACGTGTGGATGTTTTCCGAGAGCGGATACCGCGCGGCGCACGAGATGCACGAAAAAGGCATTCTGGAGGATTCTATTTCCCAGAGGTCCGGCGCCGCAATTCATCGGAGAAGTTCAGCAGGAAGGTGAGATGCGTGGGTAGTTTTGGGCCCTCCGTGGCTTCGCTTTGCAGGAATCCAATGATGCGCTTGCCGTCCGGGGCAAGATCGAAGGTAGGAAACGTGGCCTGATCGCCGACCCGGCCCGGCGACCAGACGCGCGGAACGCCGACCGTAAACGCGTCGCCCTTGGCGGTGTAACCAACCGCCATGATCGTGCCATCGGCCTTTTCGAAGATGAGTTCCTTGCCGTCACGGGACCAATGCGGAAAGCGGCCGCCGCCGGCCGAAACTTGCCAGCGGCCTCCCGGACCCGGGAAAGGCCGCACAAACACTTCGCCGCTCCCGGACTCGTTGGAAGAGTAGGCCAGCCACCGCCCGTCCAGAGAGAACATCGGACAGGCCTCGGCAAAGTCGGTGGCCAGGAATACTTCCGGCTTTCCCAACTGCGGATGCGTTGCATCGCCCTCGATTCGAGCCGTGTAAATGTCCGGCAGGCCGTTAGCGGCAATGCGATGGAAGGCCAGCCGCTTCCCGTCCGGTGAGAACGAGTACGGAGATTCTTGGAATTTCCCGTCGGTCAACCGCACCGCCTCACCCGACCCATCGGAATGAATCCAATACATCCCCGGTTTATTCGCGTCGGACGACACAAAGACGATGCTCCGGCCGTCCGGTGTCCACACTGGGAAACGATTGATCCCGCCCAGAAAACTCACGCGGGAGGGCGTATTGCGTTCCAAGTCCTTCACCCAGATGTCTTCCGATTGTCCGAGCGTCGTAAACGCGAGCCGTTTGCCGTCCGGAGAGAGCCGAGGCGTGAAATACCGGCCTTGGAGTTGCGCTACTTCGCGCTTCCCCGCGACGTCCAGCCAGGAGATCGGAACGCCGGAACCACCACTCTGGCCCACGAGATAAACGAATGTCCCTGTTTGCGAGAACGCAAAATCGCCTCCGCCGTTGCTATTGCTGGCGACGTCTTCCAGCATGGGCATCGGCGCTCCCGTCATGGCCAGGCTCCTCAAATCGAAGGGTGCTCCGAACAGAGTGGTCTCATGCAAATAGACCAAGTATCCGCAGTCGCGGCAAAGGGCGCCAGCCTGGATGTTGCTCGGAAGATAGCGCGGCGTGTGGCCGCCGCGGCGGATGGTTTTCCGTTCGCCCGTCTTGATCGAGAAGACTTCGATGTTGGCGCCATCGTAATTGTTGGCGACATCGCTGGATGTGAAGAGAACCGCCTGGCTTCCGGGAAGGACCTGGGGCCAGCGATGGGTGTGTTCCCCTTGGTTCAGTTTCGTCAAGGGCGCCGGTGTGCCGCCATCGGAGGAGACTCGTACGAGCGCTACGGTGGGCCCGGGCGAAAAGACAATGTTGCCGTCGTCGCCCCAGCTCGCTCCCCTCGCTTGTGCCGCTGCGCAGATGGTCACCGCGGCCCCGCCGTCCACGGCGATCTTCTTCAGCTTGCCGTCGGCGAAGAATCCGATCCACTGGCCGTCCGGAGAAAAGAAGGGAGTACCCGCCTCATCGGTGCCGGAGAGCGGCGTAATCTGGCTCTGATGGAGCAAGCGCGTGCCGAGCCGCGCCCGGCCGTCCGACGCGCGGAACGTGAGGGCCAGGCGTGTGCCATCCGGCGAAATGGCAAACATGTTTTGGGCGCGGACGCGCGCCAGGGCAGCGTCGCCGCCCAGTTCGACGCTGAGACGCATCAGCGGATGCGGGACCGGACGCGTGGCGCGCCAATAGGCCGCGCCGAGCACGATGGCCGCAACGGTGGCGACTGCGGCGACGGCCCAGGCCAGACGGGGCTTGCGCTGCGGCGCGGCGGCGACGGGGGCGGCCGCTGCGGTTTGCGGCGCGGGATTCGCCAGGTACTTGTCAATCGCGATGCGCGCTTCGCCGATGTCGCGCAGGCGGTTCTTCAGGCTGCGGTCGAGGCACCGCGCCAGCAAATCGCGAATCGGCGCCGGCACTTCGGGAAGATCGAAGGAGATTTGATCTTTGAGCACCGAGGCCAGCGTGTGCGAAACGGTCTCGCCCTCGAAGAGCATCTTGCCGGTGAGCAACTCCCACAGAACCACGCCGAACGACCAGATGTCGGCGCGGCGGTCGGTCGGTCTTCCGGCCGCTTGCTCGGGGCTCATGTATCCGGCGGTGCCGAA
>CAZRND010000139.1:0-12931 GCA_964601345.1 uncultured Acidobacteriota bacterium
ATGCACGCTACCCGCGCACGACTCCCCCAAAAGCGAACCCGCAAGCCCGCTGCGCCCATGAAGCCCAGCGCGAAGAAAGCCGCGTCCCAGGCGGCTGCCAGCGCTCTGGCGCAGGCGCTGCCGGAAGGCGTCGCGAGCCTTGCCGCGCGGCGCGCGCTGCAGGCGGCCCGCGCGCTGCCGAGCGCCGAGATCTTCGCCTTGGTCGAATGGATCGCACCCGCCCGCGAGAGCTGGCGCCGCGGCGAGCTCGAAATCCGCCGCTCGGCCTGCATGCCGATGACCGCAACCCGCCAGGCCGGCGGCGCGCTGGCGCTGACCGATCTCCCGGGCCAAGGCGATGCGCTGGTGCTGGAACCGGCGGCACTCGCCGAGCTCCAGACCGGCACGACGCTGATCCGCACCCTGCCCGGCCTCCGCGTGACACTGACCGCGGAGGACCTGGCCCAAGCCCTGCCGCCGGCGCCCAAGCCCGCCGTCATCCTCGCTTTCCCGAAGCGCACCTAGTCTCTACCAACGAGACCGGCCCTCACCCTAACCCTCTCCCCGTTGGGGAGAGGGAACGTCGCTCAGCGGCGTCACCGATCTAGCTCAGAACCTCTTCAGCCAACCGGCGGCGCGCGAGCAGGCGCCGGATGGCGATGCGCGCCAGCAGCACGGTCACGGTGGCGGTGATCAGGAGCACCGAGATGGCAGCGATGGCGGGGTCGATATTGTCCCGAAGGCCCATCCACATCAGGCCCGGCAGGGTGACCGCGTTGACGGTGGGGACGAAGACTTCCTGGTCGGTTCCGTTCCCGGCTTTCCCCGGGGTACCCGTCGCGAAGGTCGTCGACGCCGTTTATCCGGTCACGAAAGCGTTCGCCAGATTCTCGAGAGCGATGCCGTAACCGCGATCGTTGCCGCCTCCGCCGAGATACGTAGAGTACGACAGCGCGCCCGCCGGGCTGAACTTCGTGACAAAAGCATCCTCACCGCCGGCGTTCGCAGCCTGGAGCGGGCTGGAGGTGGGAAAGTTGGTGGACGCGGTGAAGCCTGTTACGTAAGCGTTGCCCGCGGCATCTATCGCGACGGCCGAGGCTTGATCCGTTGCGCTGCCTCCGAGAAAAGTGGAGTAGACCAGCGCCGATCCGGCCGTGTTGAATTTGGTGACAAACGCGTCCACGCCGCCGCCTAGCGCGGCCTGCGAGGGAACGACGGTCGGGAAACTTGCGGAACTGGTGAGACCAGTGACGATCGCGTTTGCCGAAGCGTCGACGGCCACGCCGTATCCGACCTCCGTGCCGATGCCGCCCAGATACGTCGAATAAATGAAGGCCGATCCCGCTGGGTTGATCTTGGCAACGAAAGCATCGCTCGTTCCGCCGCCGAACGCCGGCTGGAACGCGCTGGCAGTTGGAAAATTGCTGGAGGAGGTCTGACCTGTGACGTAGGCGTTTCCCGAAGGATCGACAGCAATGCCGCGTCCTTCCTCCGAGCCGTTGCCGCCCAAGTACGTCGAGTAGACCAGGCTCGATCCCGTGGGACCGAGCTTCAAGACGAAGGCGTCTGCGCCGCCGCCGTTCGTGCTTTGCAACGCGCCGAGCGTTGGAAAATTCGTTGACGCCGTTTGGCCGATCAGGTAAGCGTTGCCTCCGGTATCGACGGCGATGCCGTATCCGTAGTCGTTGCCGCCGCCGCCGATGTATGTGGAGTAGAGCGCGCTCGTGCCCGTGGGGTTCAGCTTGGTGACAAAGACATCCTGCCCGCCTGCGTTCGAGCTCTGGAAGGCGCTCGCCGTCGGGAAGTTGGTGGACGTCGTACTGCCGACGATGTACGAATTGCCCGCCGAGTCGACGGCGATTCCGTAGCCGAGATCGTCGCCGCTGCCGCCGAGATAGGTCGCATAGCTCAAAACCGGATCGATGTAGAGCGGACGGCCGTGATCGTACTTCGCGATCTGGAAGCCGACCTGCTGCTCGCCCTCGAGTACGTAGCCGCCGCGGATCTCTTGCCGGCGTCCGCCCTTTTCCTGGTAGATGACCGGACGGCGCAGGCGAAGCTCGCCGTCGTTCATGCGCAGCACGAGATCGCCATTGAGCTCGAGTCCGGCCGCGCCCTCAAATGCCAAATGAATCTTGCCTGGGTCTGCGCCAGGCGCGACGACCAGGTCGTATTCGAGATTGCGCTGGTTTCCGTAGTAGACCAGGTTCACGCCGGGATAGACATCGCGATACTCGACGCGCGCATATGTCGGAACGTTCGTGCGCCACTTCGACGGATCGTTGCCGATGAAATAGTTGCTCTTGCCGGGAAGTTCAGCCAGGCCGCGCATGACCGGCGCGGGATTCGACGCGGCGAGTTTCATCCGCAGCGTCGCGTTCGTGCGAGGGAAAGCGAGCACGGCCTCGGTAGGTTCGAGGACGAGCGTGTATCCCTTTCCGCGCGAAAGGAATTGGTCCGGGCGTCGGCCCGGTTCAAAGCTGAGGGGGAGGCTTCCAAAGGATGCGCCCAACAGGGGCATCCCCATCAATAGGACGATCAGGTATCGCCGCATCATAGGCCCCTCTCTACCGCTGCCGATCGCCGGAGGGAAGCGAGACAATTACGTCGCCCCCATCCTGCGTATTGGCTATCACACCGAATACCTGGAGCGGCCGCGCCGCGCCCTCGGCAGCATCAAACTCGACATAACCGAGGAGAACCGTCTCGCCCGCCCCAACCTCGAATGCCTCTAACCACGCTACTGCCAGCATACCAGCAAGTCCGTTGTCCACAACCGTCGGCGCATGCTTGTCCGCCGCGACGAAGCGAAGGGTCTGCTTGCTATCCGGCAGGCCCAGGCCGATGCTCAAGCCCGCCAGCAGCAAAGCGCGGTCGGAGCGCAGGAGCATCGGAACGCGGACGACACCGTTCCGTCGCGCTTGCAGCGCGCCGAGGCTCAGCGCGCCCGCGACTGCTTCGCGCCCGGGACTCTTCTTCGCCAGCGGCGAGGCATCCGGACAAGCGAGGCCGCGAGTGATTCGCGTGGGCCGCGAAGTATCGAGGCTCACCACGCGCCGCAGCGTCTGGATCAAATCGAAATTGTTGAGCTGGCCGTCGCCGCCGCGCGCCGCGCCGTCCACCGGGAACGAATCCATGGCGTCG
Source organism: uncultured Acidobacteriota bacterium (assembly GCA_964601345.1). GTDB lineage: Bacteria > Acidobacteriota > Terriglobia > JAJPHL01 > JAJPHL01 > CAZRND01. The sequence goes on from CAZRND010000139.1 coordinate 3,124, forward strand.
AAGCGGTCCGAGCATGCCAGCGGCACCGCGCCGGGGATCAAGGTCACGGCTCGTAGAGCGGTGATCAGGTCGAAGTTGTCGAGATTGCTGTCGCCGAACAAGCCGACGGCATCGCCGGTGAATGGGAAGGCGTCGCCGACCAGATAATTCCCGCCGACGGCGAGTGCGACATCGGCGGCGGCCAGCAACCCCACCGTTGCCGAAGCCAAGCTTCCGCTAACGCCGGTGACATGCACCGGGTAGCTCTGCCCGACGGTGGCCGTAGCCGGGATCGTTGCCGCGACCGTGCCCAATCGCACCGTGCCGCTGCGCGGCGCGGGGAACGGCAGCCAGCTCACCACGATCGAGTTCGGTCCGGCGGTCGCATCCACCAGCGTCGGGACGGCCACGGCGGCGTCCTGTTGGAACGTGAGCGTGCCGCTCAGAGGCGGCGCCGCGCCGTTGGGAGTGATTTGCAATCCGAAGCTGAGGGTGTCCACACTGAAGCCGCCGCCCAGAGTCAGTGTGACGGGTATGTTGATCGTCGCCGCCGGTGCGCCGCCTGCAGCGGACGCGCCCACCGTGCCTTCCGACGCCAGCACCGTGAAGGTGAGCGAATTCGAAACGCCGCCGCCCGGCCCGGGACTCGAGACCGCCACCTGCGCCGTGGCCGCCGTGGCCAGGTCGGCGGTGGTGAGGACCGCTTGCAACTGCGTGGTGCTCACGAACAGAGTGACCCGGTTGCCGCCGTTCCACTGCACCGTCGATCCGTTGACGAATCCGTTGCCGTTCACAACCAGCGTCATCCCGGCGAGTCCCGCCGTAGCAGCGGACGGCACAAGAGACGAGACCGCGGGCGTCGCGTTGCCGGTGACGGTGAACGTCACAGTATTCGAGATCGCGCCGTTCGAGGTATTCGCCACCGAAATGAGAACGCTGCCGGCCTGCGCGATATCGGCCGTGGTTACGGCGATGCGCACCTGATTCGCGTTGACAAATGTGGTAACGCGAGAGACTCCATTCCAATTGGCCGACACAGGGCTGACGAATCCGCTGCCGTTCACGTTCAGTGTGAAAGCCGCGCTCCCACCCGCGGCGTTCGCCGGCGAGAGGGAGCTGATCACAGGACCGGTTGTTCCCGACGTGACCGTGGTTCCTTCGACCGAGACGTTGTTGGCGACGTTCAGGTCCAGTTCGTTGGCCGCGACGCTGGCGGTGTTCGAAAGCGTGGCCGCCGCAGTCGAGTGGACGGTGAGCGAGATGGTCGCGCTCCCGCCAATCGCCATTGCCCCCAGCGCGCAGGTCACGATGGTTGTCCCGCTGCAGGATCCTTGGCTCGGCGTGACCGAGACCAACGTCGCGCTGTTCGGGATCGAGTCCGTGACGATCACGCCCGTGGCCGGCGAAGGTCCGGCGTTCGAAACGGTCATCGAGTAGGTAACGTTATTCGTGGTCAGGATGGGATCGGGCAAGTCGGTCTGGGTAATCGAAAGGTCGGCGGTCGGGACGGCGGCGGCCAGGGTTACATCGGTCGCATTGTAGGCAGGCAGAAAGGTCAGTCCGGCCGGAGCGTTGACGGCGTTGACCGCCGAAAACGACCCGCTTCGGGAGCTAAAGCTTAAGATGAGGAAATTGTTTGAAACAATTGGTAAAAAACTGTTTACTAAGGTCACATTCACCGCGCCGCCGAGCGTCGCTGTCCCCGACACGGCCAGCCGATCGTACTGGCTTCCGAAGGTCAGGCCTCCGAAATCCACGTTCAGCGCGCCCGTCGCGGTCTGCGTGAAGTTCCCGGTGATATTGATCAACCCGACCGGCGCGCCGGGACTGAACTGCCCGGAGTTGGTGACGTTGCCCGCGATGTTTCCGGTGCCCGTCAGGGTTCCGCCCTGGATCGTCGTCGTGCCGCCGAGGTTGCCGCCTTCGAGCGACGTCAGTCCGGCACTCTGGGTGAACCCGCCGACAAAATTCAGCGTCCCGGAGATGGCGCGCACCGTGCCCGCGTTGTTGAAGGCGACGGGATTCGAGAACGTGCTCGTACCCGTCCCGCCCGTCTTGCGGAACAGGCCGGAGTTGTTGATGGTCAGCGCGCCGCCGCACGGCGAGCAGGAATAGTTCACCACTGAATCGCTTTGGATGTCGAATGTGCCGGCAAGTTGGTTGAAGACCGGGGCGTTGTAGCTGGTCACGGTCCCGGAGCCGCTCAGCGTGGTGTTTCCGGAGTTGTTCACGATGCGGCCATTCAAATCTTTTTGACTGCTGCCGCTGATCGCCAGCACGCCGCCCACCGGAATGCTGGTGATACCCGGCCCGACCATGGTGCCGCCCGACCAATTGAGCTGGCTGGTCACGGAGACCGTGGCAGTCCCGCCTAGTGATCCGCCCGAGATATTCGCCGTCGGTACCGAGACGGCGACGGCCGTGTTGAAGTTGGCGGTCCCGCCGCTGACGGTGAGCGCGCCCAGATTCGTAACGCTGCCGGTGAAGGTCACTGCGGCGCCGCTCACCGTCGTGCTGGTGGCGGCGTTGTACGATCCGCTCACCGTCGCGTTACCGCCTGAGAAAGTAACGGTAGGAACCGTGAGGCTATCGGCCAAGGTGAACGTTCCGCCCGAAAAGACAACCGCCGCACCGGCCGCTCCGGTAATCGTCCCGCTCCCGGTTTCGCCGCCGACGAAGTTCACCGTGCCGGTCTGGATGTTCACGGTTGCGCTGGCGGCGTTGTTGAAGAACACGGGACTGGCGAGCGTCGTGGTTCCGGTCGTCGTGGTCTTGCGGAAGATGCCGGAGTTGTTGAAAGTCAGCGCGCCGCCGCAGGGCGAGCAACTGTAGGACAGAATGTTATCGGTCTGCGCCTCAAAGATCCCGGTGGCAAGGTTATTAAAGACAGGCGCGTTGTAGCTGGTGATGCTTCCGCCGGTCCAGATTACCGTCCCGGCGTTGCTGATTGTGCGGCCATTCAGATCCTTCTGAGTGCCGCCGCTGATCGTCATTGTGGCGCCGGCGGGAAGCGAAGTGATCCCTGGTCCCGACATGATTCCGCCGGACCAGCTGAACTGGCTGGTCACGTTCACCGTTGTCGATCCGCCGAGCGTGCCCGCGGAAAGATTGAGAGTCGAGACGGGACTGAAGGAAGTGGGACTGAAGTTCGCCGTGCCCCCGTTGATGGTGAGCGTCCCAATGGTTGCCGTGCCGCCGTTGAAATTCGCAAGGCCGCTGCCCACCGTGGCTGTGCCGGAGACGGTGAACGTTGTTCCGGTCCAGGTGACCGTAGCGCCGGTGAACGAGGCGTTCGTTACGTTGACGGTGTCGGACAGGTTGAACGTGCCGTTCGCGAAGATCAAGGTCTGGCCCTGGAACGCGCCGCTGCCTGTCCCGCCACCCGACAGGCTCAACGTCCCGGTCTGGATGTCCACCAGTCCACCGCTGTTGTTGAATGCGACCGTACTGCCGAACACGGTAGTGCCCGTCGTAGTCGTCTTCTTAAAAGTGCCGGTGTTGTTGAAGGTAAGGGCGCCGCCGCACGGCGAACAGGAGTAGCTTAAATTCGCATCGACCTGTACCTCAAAGGTCGCTCCGCCGAGATTGTTGAAGACGGGCGCGTTGTAGCTGGTAATGATCCCGCCAGTCCAGACCACCGATCCCGAGTTGTTCACGATGCGGCCGTTGAAATCCTTCTGGCCGCCGCCGCTGATGGTCATCGATGCTCCGGCGGCGAGCAAGGTGATCCCTGGACCGGTCTGGACGCCGGCGGTCCAATTGAATTGCGTCACCGAGAGCGTTCCGGTGCCACCCAGGACTCCTCCCGAGAGGTTGACCGTGGAAACGGTATTCGCCCCGCCGCCGTTGACATTCACCGTTCCACCGGTGACGTTGAGCACGCTCAGGCCGGTCACGCTTCCTGACAGGTTCGCGGTGGCTCCCGTGATATTCAGCGTGAGAACGCTAAGGTTGTCGCCAAAATTGAATGTCCCGCCGGCCAGAGTGAGCGCGCCTCCCGCCGCTCCCGTGATCGTGCCGCTCCCGGTCGCTCCCGCAGCGAGGCTGATCGTCCCGCTCAGGATGTTCAACGTTCCGGTATTGTTGATGGTCACCGGGCTGTTCATCGCAGTGGTGCCGGTGCCTCCCGTCTTGCGCAGCAGGCCGATGTTGTTGAAGGTCAGCGCCCCGCCGCACGGCGAGCACGAATAAGTGATCGACGTGTCGTTCTGAATCTCGAACGTGCCGGTTGCCTGGTTGTTGAATACCGGCGAATTGTAGGTGGTGATACTCCCCGTGCCGCTCCAAGTGGCCGTCCCCTGGTTGTTGACAATGCGGCCATTCAATTCCTTTACCGCGCTGCCCGTGATGCTCAGGACGCTGCCGGCGGGAATCAACGTGGTCCCGGGGCCGGCCTGGATGCCGCCGCTCCAGTTGAACTGGGTTATTTGCACGGTGGCGGTCCCGCCGACCGTTCCTCCCGACTGGTTGAGCGTATTGATCTGACTCCCGGCGGTGTTGATGTTCCCGGTGCCGTTCGAGACCGTCCACACCGAACTGCTGACGATCCCGTTGACCGTCGCGGTGCCGCCGGCGATGGTGGTATTCGAGCCGAGCGCTCCGCTCATCGTTACGGTGCCGCCGTTGAACGCGACTGGCGGGCCGTTCACTGCTCCAATGGTGAACGTGCCGCTCGAGAAGATCAGCGCTCCGGCGGCCGCGCCCGTAACGCTGCCGCTGCCCGCGCCGCCACCGGTGAAATTCAATGTTCCGCTCTGGATGTCGATCGTCCCGCCGTTGTTGAAAACGGCGGCGACATTGTTGGTGCCCGATCCAGCCGTCTTGCGGAAGACGCTCAGGTTGTTGAGGATCATTACTCCGCCGCAGGGCGCGCAATCGTAGATGAAGTTGTTGTCGGTCTGGACCTGGAAGAGAGACTGGTTGTTGAGAACGGACGAAAAGGAAAAGTGAATGTCGCCGCCGGTCCAGGTAATCGTCCCGGAGTTGTTCAAGACGCGCTGCGTCAAGGTGACGGTTCCACTGATCGCGAGCGCCGCCGCCGAAGAGATAATGGTGCTCCCCGTCCCGCTCATGGTGCCGGAGCTCCAGTTCAACTGTCCCGTGAACGTCACGGCCCCTGCTCCTGAGAGCGTGCCGCCGCTGAGAGTGAAAGTGCTGTTGATGGTCGAGGCCGAGGCGATGGAGAGCGTGGCCGTTCCGGAGAGCGTCATCGTCCCGTCGACGGTGAGGCTGTTGATGCTCTGCGTACCCGCGGAGAGAACGACGTTGACGGAAGGACCGATGCAAACGTTATCGCTCGGGCCAGGCAGCGCATTACCCGTCCAGTTCGTAGGCGTCGTCCACAGGTTGCCGCCGCCAAGCCCCGTCCAATTGACCGCGCACGCGCCTTGCGGGATTGAAATTTTAGCGATGAAGCTGTCGAAGTTGCCGCCGGCGATCGCCGGCTGCAGCGCAGCCGCGGTGGGAAAACCGCTCGAAGCGAAACCGGCAATGAGCGCGTTGCCGTTCGAATCTACCGTGACGGCCAGGGCACCGTCCGAGCCCGGCCCGCCCAAGTACGTGGAATAGACCAGCGCCGAGCCGGCCGTGTTCAGGCGCGCCAGAAACGCGTCCTGCAAGCCGCCGTTCGCGCCTTGCACGGGACTCAAAATCGGGAAATCGCTCGATGCCGTGTTCCCGGCGATGTGCGCGTTGTTCGAAGTGTCGACGAAGATGGCGTTGCCGCGGTCGTTGCCCGCGCCGCCCAGATACGTCGAGTAGACCAGCGTTCCGGTCGTGCTGAGCTTGGTGACGAAAGCGTCTTCTCCGCCGCCGTTGGCCGCTTGCAAAGGACTGAGCGTCGGGAAATTCGCGGAGGTCGTGTACCCAGTGACGTAGGCGTTGCCGGAGGAATCGACGGCGACGCCGTTCGCTGCATCGATGCCGCTCCCGCCCAGGTACGTTGAATAGACGAATGCCGAGCCGGTGGAATTGAACTTTGTGACGAAAGCATCATTTGGACCGCTGAGCGACGTTTGGATCGCAACGGCGGTCGGGAAATTCGTCGAATCAGTCTGGCCCGCAACGGTGGCGTTGCCCGAGGAATCGACTGCTACTCCGAATGCCGCGTCCGTACCGATGCCGCCAAGGTACGTAGAGTAAACGAGCGCCGTGCCCCCCGGATTGATCTTCGCGAGGAACGCGTCAGTCGAGCCTCCACCGAACGCCGCTTGCTTGGGGCTGGCGGTCGGGAAGTTCGACGACGCGGTCTGTCCCGCGACGTAGGCATTTCCCGACGAATCGATCGCGATGGCCTGGCCGGAGTCCGCGCTGCTGCCGCCGAGATACGTCGAGTAAACGAGGAATCCGGTGGAATTCAGCTTGGCGACAAAGGCGTCCGCGCCGCCCAGGTTCGAGCCTTGCAGCGCGCCCGCCGTCGGGAAGTTTGTGGATGTCGTCTGGCCGGTGAGGAAGGCGTCTCCTGCGGTATCAATCGCGATGCCGTATCCATAGTCGTTGCCGCTGCCGCCGAGATAAGTAGAGTAGAGAATCGCATCGCCTGCGGCAGTGAGCTTTGTGACGAATACATCCTGCCCTGTGCCGCTTGTGGATTGCGACGCCGCCACGGTGGGGAAATTCGTGGAACTGGTGGTCCCAACGATGTACGTGTTGCCCGCCGAGTCCGCTGCAATTCCGTAAGCGAGATCGTCGCCGCTGCCGCCGAGATATGTGGCATAGCTCAGCACCGGATCGATATACAACGGTCGGCGGCGATCGTACTTCTCGATTTGGAAACGGACCTGCCGCTCGCCTTCGAACACGTAGCTGCCGCGGACCAGTTGCCGGCGTCCGGCACGTTCCTGATAGATGACGGGACGACGCAGGCGAAGCTCGCCGTCTTTCATGCGCAGCACCAGATCGCCATCGAGCTCGAGTCCGGCCACGCCATCAAATGACAGATGAATCTTGCCGGGATCGGCGCCCGGCGCGACGACCAGGTCATATTCGAGATTGCGCTGGTTGCCGTAGTAGACCAGGTTCACGCCGGGATAGACGTCGCGATACTCGACGCGCGCATATGTGGGAACGTTCGTGCGCCACTTCGTCGGATCGTTTCCGATGTAGTAGTTGTTCCTGCCGGGCAGTGCGTCGAGGCCCGTGCCCTGCGCTTGGGGATTCGCGCCCGCAAATCTCATGCGCACACCGTTGGCTTGATTGCGAAACTTCAGCACGGCTTCCGCTGCGTTCATCGAGAGGGCGTAGCCATTCCCGCGTGACAGGAACCGATCAGATCCTTTTTCGAACGAAAGTGCGACGTTGCCGAAATCTGTTTTGTGCGGTGGTGGAGCGGCGGACAGCAGGGCCGCGAACAGGCAGAGTACCCCTGCCGTTCCATGCAAGCGCATGCGGTTAAGTATACAAGTCCAGAGGATTTAGGGCACTAGTAATGAAGTCCCGGGAGTACTGGAACTCGGACTAGAGCGGAGGGGAAAACCTCCCATCGACGGCAGTCCAACCGCCGTCGACAAAAAGGACGCTTCCGGTAACATAACTGGCGGCGTCCGAGGCGAGAAAGACTACCGGACCGGCAATTTCTTCCGGCTGCGCCCAGCGGCCCAGGACGGACTTCGTCGCATAGGCTCTGTACCACTCGGCGTTGTTCTTGATCGGCGCGGTCAACGGCGTTTCGACAACGCCGGGCGCGATGGCGTTGACGCGCACGCCGCGCGGCCCGAGCTCGGCGGCGAGGGAGCGCACCATCTGCACGATGCCGGCCTTGGTGGCCGCGTAGACGCCCTGTCCAGGCTCAACCACAAGCGACCGGATCGAGGAGAAGGCGATGATGCTTCCTGCGCCCGCTTCGGACATGATCTTCCCCGCGTGTTGCAGGACGTGAAGCGTGCCCTTGAGATTCACAGCGATCACCCGGTCGAACTCGTCGTCCTGGTAATTCAAGATCGGCTTGCGGACGTTGACTCCCGGCGTCGATACGGCGATGTGCAATCCTCCGCACCGCTTTCGGACTCCGCCGAGCAGGCCGGCCACGCTTTCGCCGTTCGCGACATCCACTCCAAATGCTTCGGCGGGCGCGCCGATGGCTCGGGCCGTCTCTTCCGCCGCCGTGACATTCAAGTCCGCGCAGACGACGCGCGCGCCGTGCCGCGCCAGGCCTTCGGCCGCGGCTCGGCCGATGCCCGAGCCGGCTCCGATCACGACCGCGACGCGCCCATCGAGCCGGAAATCATTTGCCATGCGAAACCGCTCCATAGCCGGCCATTACCATCGCGCCCGCGCCGATCCCGAGCGCGGGCGGATATGCGGCGTTCAGCAAGTTCGCCGCCACGAAGACGGCGAGAGACACAATCATAGCGGCGAGCGCGGCCGTGCCGGTGGGAAATTCGAGATACAGTCCGGCGACGAACGGAACTAGCAGCACCACCGAGAGCAGACTGTAGTAAATCGTCAAAGCATCGATCACCGAGGGCAACGAAATCGCGAGCAGAATTCCGAGGCCGCCCGACGCGAAGGCCGCCCAGCGCGTCGCCCGCAACACGGCCGCATCGTCGGCCGCGGGGTGGATCGCGGCCTTGTAGAGGTCCTTGCCCAGGGACGTGGAGATCATGAAGAGCACGGCGTCGCTGGCGCTCAACTCGGCCGAAAACACTGCGCCGAGCAGCAACGCTCCCATCCACCACGGGAGCATTTCCTTCAGCACGGTGGGAAGCGCGAGCTCAGGATTGGCGAGATTTGGAAACGCGGAGTGCGCCGTCATCCCGAGCAGCGCGGGCAAGAAAGCATAGACCAGCAGCACCGCGGCCTGCCATCCGACTCCCCATCGCACGGCGTGCTCGTCGCGCGCGCCGTAGAGTTTTTGGACCAGTCCCGGAGATAGGAAAAACGCGGGAGCGAGGATCACGACGTATCCAAGTACGCCGCCCATCCCGATGCCCACCGGGCTGAAATATCCTGGTTGCGATGGCGGCGCGGCCAGCGCGGCCCATCCGCCGGCTTTCTGGAGCGCCCACGGAACAGCCACAAAGAAACCAACCATCTTCATCGCGAGTTGAATCACGTTGAGCCAGGCGGTCGCGCGCAGCCCGCCGGCGGCGAAGTACGCCGTGACAACGATTCCGCCGAGCGTGCAACCGACGGGACGCGACACGCCAGCGACGACATTCAGGATCCAAGCGATGGCGATGAGTTGTCCAGCGAGAATCGCCAGGCTGCCCAGCCAGACGCAGCCGGCGAGCAAGAGCCGGACCCGGCGGTCGTAGCGCATCTCGAGAAAATCGCCGACGGTGTAAAGATCGTGGCGGCGCGCGATCTCGTAGATCTTCGGCCCAACGAAGAAGGCCATCACCAGCGAGCCGAGGCCCGCCGACGCCACCCACCAGAACGCCGAAAGTCCGAGACGGTAGCCGAGTCCGGTCGCGCCGACCGTCGAGCCCGCGCCGATGTTGGCGGCAAGAAATGTCGCGAAGATCAGACCGGAGGGGAGATCGCGGCCGGCGACAAAGAAATCCTTCGTCGAACGAACGCTGCGCGAAAGCGCCCAGCCCGCGAGGACCAGTCCTCCCGAGTAGGCCACCAGCAGGAGAAGGAAGGCCATGACGCCTCAGGGATTCAGCTTGTCGAATTCCGTCATCGAAGGAATACCGGGGAGTCCCTTGGCTTGCTGCATCGCGGAGAGGATCGCCTCCGCCATCACGTTGGCGGCCAGAGTGCCGATGATGCCGAGGAAGCGATCGAGCGGGATCTTGAGCTTGGCCGTGCCGAGACAAAAGATTTTGTCGCCGTGCGCAGGGGTTTGCACGGGGGTGTTGGCCCCCCGCGTACCCTTGGTGGCCTC
>CAZRND010000140.1:0-12900 GCA_964601345.1 uncultured Acidobacteriota bacterium
GGCGACATCCGCTTCCGCGAGATCATCATCAATTACTCGTCTCGCCTCGGCGAGGTGAAACTGCAGCCTTGGCGTGACGGCATCCGCAACCTGACATTTCTTTTCAAGAAGAGGTTCCTGCGGTGAAGATCGCGGCCGTGATTCCCCACTGGAATGGGGCGGAACGGCTCGGGCGGTGTCTCGCTTCTCTACACGCCCAGAAGCGCCCCTTCGATCAGATTATCGTCGTCGACAACGGCTCGACAGATGGCTCGGGCGCTGCGGCGCAAGTCCATCTTTCCGAAAACAGGGGCTTCGCGGTAGCCGTGAATCGCGGCGTCGCCGAGGCGGCGAACGCCGACTGGATCGCCGTTCTGAACAACGACGTTGTGCTCGATCCGGGCTGGCTCGAAGAGTTGCTCAGAGCCGCGGGCGATTACTCCATGCTGACCGGCCGGACGCTTCAGGCGGCCGATCCGAAACTGCTCGACGGCGCCGGCGACGCGCTCTCGATGGGCCTCGCCGCGGCGCGCCTCGGTCACGGACTGCCGGACGGCCCGGCATACTCCGAGCGCAGCGAAGTGCTGGCCGTGTGTTTTGCGGCGGCGCTCGTTCGCGCGGACGTTTTCCGTAAGGTGAGCGGCCTCGACGAGCGTTTCTTCGCCTACCTCGAAGACGTGGACTTTTGTCTGCGCGCGCAACTCGCCGGTCATCGCGCGCTGTACGTTCCGGACGCCGTTGCCTATCACGAGGGAGGAGCTTCGACCGGCGGGCCGCTCGATCCGCGCGTGGTCCAATGGATCACCACCAACCAGTTGCTGCTCATCCGCCGTTACGCGCGTGGTCCGCTGTGGCCTCGCATCCTCTGGACGCAGACTCTTTGGGCGGGGCGCATGATCCGGCACGGAAGACTTTTGGCCTGGATGCGGGGAATGATCCGCGGCCTAACTCATTCCCGGGGCAGGAAGATCGAGATCGAGACCTCGCGACTCCTCGATTTGCTGCGGGCTTCCGAAAAACAGATCTACGCCGATCGCAGCGCCGATTTCTTTTGGCAGGCGTACTTCGAGCTCTTCGGGAACTAATCCCGCGGGCTGCGTGTCTATTGCAGGTATGTTTGAACAAAGCCTGCTGCCAAAAGGTCGGAAGAATCGGTGGACGGTGCTCGTCTCTGTCGCCTTCCAATGCTTGATGCTGGCGACTTTGATCGTGATTCCGTTATTGTTTGTTGAGGCTCTGCCTCACGCGCGGATTCTTCACTACATTGAGCCGCCTCCGGGCCCACCCGCACCACCCAAGCCTGTAGAAGTCCTGACCCGCGCGGACTCCGGGCACCACAGCGAGCTTGCGGGAGATCATCTGCTTGCGCCCACGGCGATCCCGGACAAAATCTCTACGGTGCAGGATGCGGAGCCCTTGGCTCCGAGCTTCGAAGTGCGAAGTTCTGGAGTTTCCGGCGGAACAGGCGACCCGTTGTCTAGCTTCATTCCGAGAGTCACCGCGCCTCCACCGCCACCCGAGCCGCAGCCTGAAAAAAAGCAATCGGCGCCGATACGTGTGGGCCATTTAGAGAGCAGCATGGCGCTCAGCCGGCCGAGCCCGGCGTATCCGCCGCTAGCGCGGCAGGCGCGCATTCAAGGTCGCGTGCAGCTCGAAGCAGTCATCAGCACGGGAGGAACGATCGAAAGCCTGCGCGTGGTGAGCGGGCACCCGATGCTCGTGCCGGCCGCGCTCGACGCCGTGAGGCGATGGCGCTACCGACCGACTCTCCTGAACGGAGAGCCGGTCGAAGTATCGACAACGATTGAAGTGGTCTTTACGCTAAATCCGTAGCGCTCAGAACGTGAAGCGGCCGCCGATTTGCAGCGCACGCGGGCCGCCCGATCCGAAGACCTGGCCGATGCGCTGTGTAGGTTGCCCGAAAGCAAACGTCTGCGCCGCGGCGTTCGCATTCTTCAGGTCCAGGCTGTAGCTGATGCCGCCGGGATTGAAGTAGTTCAGGAAGTTGAACATCTCGGCAAAGACGGCGATCTTGTAACGTTCCTTGAACGTGAAGGACTTCGTTACGCGCAGATCCTGCGAGTCGAAGGTCCGCCCGAGGCTGTAGTTGGACGGCAGAATCAGCGACGGGATTGTGGAGCCGCGCTTGTCCTTTGTGCCGGCCAAAGAGGTGTTCCAGTTGTTCACGGCGCTAACCAAGTCGTCGTTGCTGCATCCGCGATTCAGGCAATTGTAGGCGAATCCAGGCAGGAGCGCCGTAGCAGTAGAGGCGCCGTTGCCATACAGATCCGGTCCTGAAACCGTTGGATTCAGCGGACCTCTGCTGACGATCGCCGAGATGAAGCCGATCTGGAATCCCCACTTCAGATCCACGGTGGCCACAAAGTTGAAGGTGTGGCGGGCCTGCTCGGACTGCCAACTCTGGTTCCACTGGCTGTTATTGATGATGCCGCCGTAGCCGTGTCCTGAGGCTAGGGCGTACGAGGCGGTAAACTGGTAGCGGTTCGTGAAGCGCTTGTCGAGCTTCACCAAAAGACCGGTGTACACATTGCGGCCGCCCGGCGTGTAGAAAGTAATCGTTCCGTTGGAACAAGGGAACGCGGGTGTGGCCAGTTGTGCCGCGGTGCAAATCGGAATCACCGGCGTCCGGGTGGGCGTGCCGGCAGCGTTGTTGATGTACCGGAAATTCTGGTTGTAGTCCAATGCGCCCAGATTCACATGCAGGAAGACCCGGCGCACAAAATCCGCGCTCAGAACCATGTCTTTCGTAATCTGCCGCTGGAACCCGAGGTTCATGTGGATGCCTTCCAGAGGCGGATAATCCTTGGGGTACAGCAGCGCCGCGGTCTTGCTGAGGTCCACGTTCCGCACGCTCAAGTCGTTCAGGTTCTTCGGAGCCAGGGCGGTCGTCAGTGGGCCGATTTGCGCCTTGTACATGGTCAGGAACTGGCCAAACGTAAGATTGGTCAGGTGGCCGAACGGGATCGGCGCGCCAATCGCCAAATTCTGCGGAAGTCCGCTGGCTTGCAGCGGAAGGCTGAAGTCCACGATGCCCGGCGTGGTGTTCACGAGGTTCGTGTTTTGAATCTGCAACCGGCCGTTGCCGATCGGGCCGATGTAGGCCCGCTCCTGCAGGCGCTGGAACAGATATTCGGTGTCGTAGTAAATTCCCAATCCGCCGCGGATCACGGTCTTGTTGTTCTTCTGCGGACTCCAGGCGAATCCCAACGACGGCGAGAAGTTATGCGGATTGTTGTTGGTCGGCGTCAAATCGCTGCCATAGAGGGGAGCGAGGATGGCCGGCTTCGACATATCGTGGTTGAACAGGTTCGACTCGTATTCCCAAGCCAGACCATAGTTCAGCGTGAAGCTGGGCTTCAAACGCCACGTGTCCTGAGCGAAGAAACGGACGCGGTTGTTGGTCTTCGCGACATCCACGTTGTAGGGCGGAGGCTGGCTCGGATCGCCGACGCCCAGCACCGCGTACTGGAATGGCAGGTTGAGAATGTCCGCATAACTGTTGATGGTGGTGGGCAGCTTCGGATAGTAGCCAGCCAGGATCCCTGCCGCGGTAGCGGCTCCAAACGGAGCGAAAGAAGCTCGCACGGATTCAGGCGAGAAAGCCACGGAGCACATCGGATCACAGAAGCCCCAGAATCCCGTGCCGGGTGCATGCTCATACTCGGCGCCGAAGCGGAAGCGGTGCGCTCCCTTTTGCCAAGTCAACGTGTCGTTGTATTGGAACTTGCGAAGATCGCGGCCCTGTGTGGCGTTGGTCGTGTGACCGAAGGTTACGTTGGTCTGATAGATCCCGATCTGCGCGGCGATGTCTTCGAGACCAATGCAATTCGGGCATCGCGTCGAATCCGGGAAAAGGTTGCGGTTGTGCCAGTACTGATAGCTGAAACGGAAATCGTTCACCAATGTCGACTTCAGCGAGCTGGTCAGGCCGAACGTCGTAAGGTCGCTCCAGTTCGCGTTGACCACCCAATTCGAGGGCAGCGCCGCGCCGCCGGTCGGCCCGTAGGAGCTATTTCCGTCGTGCGAGTAGCGGGCGAAGGCTGTGTGCTTGTCGTTGATCCGGTAGTCGAATCGCTGGCTGAGCGTCTTGCCACGATAGGGACTTCCAAAGTTCCCGGCCAGGCCGGCCACGCTGGGCTGGTTGGGTTGCACTGTCACCGTCGCCGTTTGATTCTGCGTTTCCAGATTGAAGAAGAAGAAGGCCTTGTCTTTCTTCAGCGGTCCGCCGAGCCAGAAACCGGGATTGCGGCGTGCAAAGAACGGGTCGGGATTAAAGGAATTGCGCTTCAGGGCCGGATAAGCGGCCATGTTGTGATCGCGGAAGAAGAAGTAACCGCTGCCGTGGATTTGATTACTCCCCGAGCGGGTTACGATGTTGACTGAGCCCACTGCCGTGATGCCCGTCGAAAGGTCGAAGTTCACCGCGGAAATCTGGAACTCCTGCACCACTTCCTGCGAGAAATTCTGGCTCGAGCCCGTGCTCTCGATGCTGTCGCGAATGTTGCCGCCGTCCACGGTGATCGCCGTCCGGCCGGAGTCGGTGCCGAGGATCGAAACGTTGAACTGCGCGTTGTACTGCGAGGTGCTTCCCGTTCCGACGCGAACGCCCGGCTCGATCGAAGCCAAGTTCAGGAAGCTGCGGCCGTTCAGGGGCAGATCCTGGATCTTCGTGCGCTGGATCACGCCGTCAATGGAGTGCGTCTCGTACTCGACTTGCGCGGCGGCCTCTTCCACCGTGACGGTCTCCGCGGTGCCGCCAACCTTCAATGCGAAACTCACTTGCGTTGTGCGGCCTACTTCAACCGTGGCCAGCCGTTCCCGAGTCGCGAAGCTCGGAGCCTCGGCCTTCACGCTGTAGTTGCCGGCGGGGAGCGCCGGAACGCTGTACAGTCCCGCGGCACTCGTCCCGGTCTCGCGGGTCAAGCCGGTATCTTTGTTGGTAACGATGACCTTCGCGTTGGGAATCATCCCTCCGCTCGGATCATTCACCGTACCCGAGATGCTGCCGACCGGGGCTTGCGCCAAGCCGATCGAGGCCAAGGACACGAGGCAGAACAACACCAAGACTGCTCGCAGTGAGTTTGTCATGACTTTCCCCTTCCAACGCTTCACGTTTTGCAACCCAAGCTTCATTAACCCGCCAAGCTCTGCGATGATTCTGTTCCCAAGTGGTTCAATAGTCAACTCGAAAATCGCGTTTCGCCTTGACTTTCGAAACACCTGCCCTCTATCCTGCTTTCATACCCAGGGCCCCCCACTGGATTGACGATCCGATGCACAGGTTGTTGATTTTGGCGTTGTTAGCATTGTCCTTGGCCGCACCGGCCGCGGCAGCGGTCTATTCCGTTCCTGCCAACGTTACCTTCAATCTGGTCGCAGGACAATCTGGATCGCGGCAGATCACGATTACCGGAGATGCCGGGCAGCCCTGGTCGGCGACAACCAACACCGTGAGCGGCGGCGGTTGGCTCAGTCTCTCATCGTCTTCGGGCACGGTTCCGGCGACGCTCTCCGTCAATGTCGACGGAACGGGTCTCACGGCCGGCGCCTATTCAGGTTCGGTGACTTTCACGGTCCCAGGAGCGACGGTTCCTGTACAGGCAGTCACGGTTACGGTGAACGTCTCCGCCCCGCCGGTCTCCGGCGCCGTAATCACGACGGTGGCCGGTAACGCGGCGCGCGACGTCGTCTCGAGCGGTCCCGCTCTGAGCGCGGCCCTCGGCACGACGACTTCGGCGGTTGCCGATTCCGCTGGAAATGTATTCATCACCGATCGCAGCAATGCCATCGTCGTCAAAGTAACTCCGGCCGGAGCGCTCACCGTCGTCGCGGGCCAGGGAAGTTCTCTCGGCGACGGCGGGCCGGCGGTCAACTCTCAATTGGATTTTCCCAACGCCCTGACATTCGACTCGGCCGGCAACCTTTATATCGCCAGCAATACGCGAATCCGGAAAGTCGACACCAGCGGCGTCATTACCACGGTCGCCGGATGCGGTTGCTACGGCTTTGGCGGGGATGGAGGCTTGGCCACCGATGCGTCCATGACCACCATTTATGGCGTTGCCGTGGACGCCGCCGGGAACATCTACATCGCCGACAGTTTCAACCACCGCGTCCGGAAAGTCGACACCAGCGGAACGATCAACACGATTGTCGGCAACGGAACGGCCGGATACTCCGGCGACAACGGTCCGGCAACGGCCGCGCAAGTGAATTATCCACTGGGGCTGGCACTCGATTCGAGCGGCAACCTCTATATCGCCGACTATGGAAACTACCGCATTCGAAAGGTGACGACAGGCGGGACCATCTCAACCGTCGCCGGGAACGGCACTTACAGCTTTTCTGGGGACGGCGGCGCAGCCACCAGCGCCTCTCTATCGCAGCCCTATGGAGTCGCCGTCGACGCCGCAGGCAATCTCTTCATCGCCGATACTTACAACAGTCGCATCCGCAAAGTCGCCACCGGTGGAATCATCTCCACAGTCGCCGGTTCAGGAACGCAAGGCTACTCCGGCGACGGCGCGGCGGCCACGAGCGCAGCGCTGTACCAGCCGGAATATGTCTCGGTGGACGCCTCCGGCAATCTCTATATCGCGGATCAAGGCAACTACCGAGTGCGCAAGGTAACGTCCGGAGGGACGATCAGCACAATCGCCGGGAACGGCAATTACAAGTTCACCGGAGACGGGGGCGCAGCTACAGTCGCCAATCTGAATTGGCCGATCGGCGTCGCGGCAGATGCATCCGGCAACCTATATATTGCCGACCAATTCAACCATCGCATCCGCAAAGTCTCCACCAGCCGGATCATCACAACGGTGGCCGGGAACGGCCTGGCCACGTATGCCGGCGACGGCGGCTCAGCCACGAGCGGGTCGTTGAACACGCCGCTGGGCGTTGCCGTGGATGCCTCCGGCAACATCTACATTGCCGACACCGTGAACCACCGGGTTCGCAAAGTGACATCCGGAGGGACGATCAGCACGATCGCCGGTAACGGCACGGCTGGTTTTTCCGGAGACGGCGCCGCGGCCACCAGCGCGTCGCTGAACAATCCCCGGAGCGTGGCGGTGGACGCCGCAGGCAACATCTATATCGCCGATGCGTTCAACAATCGCATTCGCAAAGTTGTTCCGGCGGGAACCATTTCGACAATCGCGGGCACCGGCTTTGCTACCTATTCGGGCGACAACGGTCCGGCGACTGCCGCCGCGCTTGCGAATCCAAGCGGCCTGGCCCTCGATGCCGGCGGCAATCTCTTTATCGCCGACATCTCCAACAACCGCGTCCGGAAGATCACGCCGGGAGGGACGATCACCACAGTCGCCGGCGACGGAACGACGGGATACGGCGGAGAAGGAGTCACGGCAACAGCGACTCCGGTGTACGGTCCACAGGGCGTCGCGGTCGATTCTTCCGGGAATCTCTACATCGCCGAGATCAACAATCACCGGGTTCGCAAGGTAACGACAGGCGGGATCATCTCGACAGTAGCAGGCACGGGTGCGGCCGACTATGGCGGCGACGGCGGGCTGGCCGCGCTCGCGCAATTGCATCAACCCCAAGGCGTCGCTGTCGACTCCGCGGGAACGATCTACATTGCCGACTCGCTGAACGACCGCATTCGCGCCGTCTACGCTACTGCTTCGACTCTCAACGTCACTCCCATCAGTCTGGATTTCACCGCAGCCCCCGGCGCCACGTTGATTCCGTCGCAGACGATCGGTATCACCAGTACGGGCGCGTCGCAGCCATGGACCGCTTCGGTGGGAACGTTTAGCGGCGGGAATTGGTTGGGCATTTCGGCAACCGCGGGCACAACGCCCGCGTCACCGACGATTACCGTGAATGCCTCGACGCTTTCTCTGGGGACCTACTACGGAACCATCACGGTGCAGAGCGGCTCGATCTTCCAGGTAGTGAATGTAACTTTCACCGTGGCGTCGCTCTCGTATTCGGTGCCCCCAACTGTGACCTTCAATCTCATCGCCGGCCAGTTTGGATCGGTCCAAATCCCCATTTCCGGCTCGCCCGTGCTCTCCTGGAGCGCCGTCCCCGCGACCAGCAGCGGAACCTGGCTGGGCCTATCTTCAACGTCCGGCACGATTCCTGGCGCCGTCACCGCAACGGCTTTCACCGCGACGCTGAGTCCGGGAGTCTACTCCGGGACCGTGACTTTCACCGTACCGCAGGTCGCGACTCCCACGCAGGTCGTGGCTGTGACACTGACGGTTCTTCCGCTTCCCACGACGGGCCCAGTGATCACCACGGTGGCCGGTAGCGTTGCCCATGTCGCGAATGGTGTGGCGGTCAATACAGCTTTGGGATATCTCGAGACGCTCGCCGTCGATTCGGGCGGCAATGTTTACGCGGCGGATTCCGAGAATTCGCTGGTCGTCAAGGTGACGCCGGCCGGCGCCCTGACGGTGGTCGCGGGCGGCGGCACTTCCTTTCCTGGAGACGGCGGTCCGGCGGTCAGCGCATCCCTCTCATTCCCGGCTGCGGTGGCAGTGGACGCTCTCGGCGATCTCTACATTGCCGACAGCAATCGCATTCGCAGGGTAGATCCGAGTGGGACCATCACAACGATTGCCGGCACAGGTTTGTTCGGCTTTTCGGGCGACAATGGACCTGCCACGAACGCAACTCTGGCCGGCCCTCGCGGAATCGCGATCGACAGTGCCGGTAACATCTACATCGCCGATAGCTATAACCAGCGAATCCGCAAAGTCAACTTGGCGGGAATCATCACGACCGTTGCCGGGTCCGGTGTTCAAGGCCATGTGGACGGTCCCGCCTTGAGCGCGCAGCTAGACCTTCCCTACGGCCTGGCTCTGGATAGTTCCGGTAATCTGTACATGTCCGACGCCTTTTACGTCCGCAAACTTTCCGGCGGGATCATCACTACAGTCGCCGGGAACGGAAGCGGAGGTTTGTCGGGGGACGGCGGGTTGGTGATCAATGCCGGTGTAGATCCATGGGCCGAAGCCGTGGACGCAGCGGGGAATCTCTACATTGCAGATGCATCGAACAACGTCATTCGCAAAGTCGACTTGACCGGGATCATCACCACCGTGGGCGGGACAGGAAGCACCGGCTTCAGCGGAGATGGAGGGCCCGCGACTCTGGCCACGTTGAACTTTGTGCAAGGCGTCGGATTCGATCCCGCAGGAAACATGTTCATCGCCGACTGGGGGAATCGGCGCGTGCGCAAGGTGATCCCGTCGGGGACCATTAGCACGGTGGCCGGAAACGGCGGCGTCTTCTTCGGTGGAGACGGCGGGGCGGCCACGCTCGCCAACATGGATTACGCGTCTCGGATTACCGTCGATTCGGCAGGCAACTTCTACGTTGCCGACGAAAACAACCACCGCATCCGCAAGGTTACGCCGGCCGGAGTGATCAGCACCGTGGCAGGAAATGGAGTCTCCGCATATACCGGAGACGGAGGACCGGCCACCAGCGCGTCTCTCAGTTATCCGCGGGGTGTCGCGGTCGATTCAGCGGGCAATCTGTTTATCGCCGATAGCAACAATAATGTCATTCGCAAGGTCAGCACGGGCGGCACGATTACGACCTATGCAGGCAACGGCCAGGTAGGGTATCTCGGCGATGGCGGGCCGGCGACCAGCGCCGAAATGGACACACCGGAGAGTGTGACCGTCGACAACGCCGGCAATGTCTTCATCGCGGACTACTACAACAACGTGGTTCGCAAAGTCACTCCGGGCGGAACGATATCCACCGTTGCCGGCAACCACCTTTTCTATTCTTTCTCTGGAGACGGCGGGCCGGCCGTCGGTGCGGGCGTCGATCCTTATGACGTCGCGGTAGACTCCGCCGGCAACCTGTACATTGCCGACCTTTCGAATCACCGCATCCGCAAGGTGACGACCGGCGGAATCATTTCCACGTTCGCCGGCACCGGCCTGTACGGTTTCGGAGGGGACGGCGGAACGGCGGTCAGCTCGGCGCTGGCCTATCCGAAGGGCGTAGCCGTGGACGCTTCCGGCAATCTCTACGTCGTCGACACCGACAACCTCAGGATTCGCAAAGTGACCGGGGGCGTGATTTCCACGATCGCGGGAGACGGAAATTGCTGCTATGGCGGAGACGGAGGACTCGCGACTCGGGCGCAACTGAACTTTCCCCACAGCCTGGGGAGCGATTCAGCGGGCAACGTTTTCATCGCTGACAGCTCCAACAATGTCGTTCGCAAAGTCTCAGCGGGTTCGACGCCGCTCTTCGTTTCCACCACGAACCTGCAGTTCACGGTCATCCTCGGGACGGCGAGCGTTCCTTCACAAAACGTCTCGATTACGAGCTCTCCCTCCGGCGCGTCCTGGACCACGTCCGTCGCGACCACGAGCGGTGGAAACTGGCTGAGCCTGACCTCGGCGTCGGGAGTCACGCCGGCATCGACGGGCGTGCAGGTGAATATCGCTTCCCTGGGTGTAGGCACCTATCAAGGAACGGTGACAGTGAAAAACCTGCCGGCCTTCCAGATCGTAAACGTGGCGCTGACGGTGGAAGGATACTTGGTCGGTGACGTAAATCCTTCGACCGGCAATGCCCTCGGCCAGTACGGCGACTCCTCGATCAACAACTTCGACTTGATCGACGCCCTTCGCGCGGTCACCTTGATTCCCGGCGCGCGTCCGCCCGCTTGCTCGGATCGCTTTGATGCGATGGATTCCTACCCGACCGATACCCTGACCACGCGCGGCGGCGACGGGTCTCTCGATAACTTCGATCTCATTGCCACTCTGCGACGCGTCACGCTCCTCGATACGACGCTGCCGCGCCGGACGTCGAAGGCGACTTGCGGGGCGTCTCCGCTTGGCGCGTTCTCGCCGGCCCGGCGTGAGTCCGCGGACGGTGAGCTCGAGCTGGGCACGGCGCGCGCAGGGCGCGTGCCGGTCTATCTCGTCGCGCGAAAGGATCTGGACCTTGCCGGCTTCAGCTTCTCGATGGGAGCGGTCGGCAACGGTCGTCTTGATTTTCCGCCTGGCGATGCGGGCGCGCCGTCGCTGATCGATAACGGCGTCGCGGGGACTCTGGCGATGGCCTGGCTGGACGGCATGACGCTCGCATCCGGCGAACGCAAGCTGCTGGGTTACGTGCACGTTGCCGGTTCAGAGTCGGGCTTGCGCGTGTACGGAACGATCGCTAACCATCGGAACGGCGCGGCCGTTCCTCTCTCACTTTTCCGTAGCGCGCAATAATTCGGCCAGATCCTTCTTCCACAGGTTCGGCAGCGAATGCGTGCCATGCCCGCGCGTCTGGTCGCTGATGGGAATCAGCACGAACTTGGCGTTCTTGACCTTGCGGATTTCCTCTTCCATGATGCCCAACTCCGGCGGATTGACCTGATCGTCGGCGGAATTCACCGCCAGGAGGCGAGCCTTGATCCGGTCGAGTTTCGGTTGCGGATTGTAGTTCCGCGACGCTTCCACGGCATAGAGCAGGTCGTTGGCATCGGTGGAGGCGACGCGCGTCTTCACGTAGTTCTCAAAAAAACGGTCGGCGGCGTCGCGCGTGGGTCCTTCTTTCTGCCACTCGAGCGGAATGCTGCTCATCATCATGAGCGTATAGACCGCGGAGGTCAGGCCGCGCGGCTTGGTCTTATACTCGCCGTTCTTCCACTCCGGATCTTCGCGAATGCTGTCGATGATCATACGCCGGGCCATGCGATTGCGTCCCGAGATTTGCACCGGCAGGCTGGCCAGCGGCATCAGCGCGTCCATGAAATCGGGATACGTCTCGCCCCAAATCCATGTATGCATCCCGCCCATAGACGTTCCCATCACCAGGCGCAGATGATTCACGCGCAACCCCTCGTTCAAGGTCCGGTACACGGCCTTCACCATGTCGTCGTAGTCGTAATGCGGGAACTTGGCGTGCAGTCCGTCGCTCGGCTTGCTCGATCCGCCGTGTCCGATGCCGTCCGGCAGAATGATGTAGTAGCGCGCGGCGTCGAGAACCTGGCCGTCCTCGAAGAGCAAGCCCGCGTACGTGTCGCGCAGGAACGGCTTCGCCGATCCGCCGGTGCCGTGCATGATCAGGACCGCGTTGGTGACCGCGCCGGTCGCCGAATCTCTCTTGGGTGAACCGAGCGTCGTGTAATGGATCTTCAGAACCGGCAAGACCTCGCCGCTTCCGAAGATGAAATCGCGCATGATGAAGTCGCCCTCCACGGGCTGTGGGCGCGTTGCGGCGTGAGCAACGCTGAAGCCAAGCAGAATCACGATCAGAATTCTTTTCATCGGTCACCAGCCTCCAACTTCTTTTCCACCGCTCGTTCAATCTCTGGAACCAGTGTATCGAGAACTACACCATTCCGCCCGGGATAGTAAGCAGCAAGGCGTCGGCGCGCCTTCCGCATCTGTGAACGCGCGGCTGGGGCGTTCTTGCGACCGGCCTGATACATCGCCACAGTCAGATGGACCATCCCTTGATAAAAGTCCCGATCCTCCGGAGGAGCATCGCGCCAAGAGATCTCCCATTCCTCATGTGCCTCAAAATAGTGCTGTGATTGGAATAACTTAAGACCGTGCAGCCAATGGTTGTGGTTCACCGAAGCTTATTCTATACTTCTCTATGGGGATTTCGGGATTACAGTATGAAGATCACATCAAAGGGTGAATACGCCGCCAAAGCAGTTCTCTACTTGTCGCTGAAGGACCCCGAGATCGTCACCATCCAGGAAATCGCCGAGCGTCACAACATTCCGCTGAAGTATCTGGAGCACATCCTTCTGCTCCTCAAGAACGCCGGAGTGCTGTGCAGCCGGCGCGGGATCAAGGGCGGATACCATCTCAACAAGCAACCTCAACTGATTACGATCGGCTAAGTCCTTCGGATCGTTGACCGAAACTTCCCCGGCGGCAATTGTCC
>CAZRND010000141.1:0-12833 GCA_964601345.1 uncultured Acidobacteriota bacterium
CGGCCTTCTCGATGCCGCGCTTCAGGGCCATGGGATTCGCGCCCGCCGCGACGGCCTTCACGCCTTCGCGGAAGATGGACTGCGCCAGCCCGGTCGCGGTGGTGGTTCCGTCGCCCGCGATGTCGCTGGTCTTCGAAGCCACTTCGCGCACCATCTGCGCGCCCATGTTCTCCATCTTGTCTTCGAGCTCGATTTCCTTGGCGACCGTCACACCGTCCTTGGTGATCGTGGGTCCGCCGAACTTCTTCTCCAGCACGACGTTCCGGCCGCGGGGACCCAGGGTCACCTTGACGGCGTCGGCGAGCTGGTTGACGCCCCGCAAAATCGCCTGCCGGGAGTCCGCTCCATAAACGACTTTCTTCGATGGCATTGCTTTTCCTTTCCTCCTGGTTAATGAAATCGCTGGTTGAAATCTTTAGGCAGCCTTGCTGCCCTTCTTGGTCTGCTCCGCGATGCCGAGGACTTCCTCTTCCCGCAGGATCAGATATTCCTGGCCGTCGAGCTTCACCTCCGAGCCCGAGTACTTGGCGAACAGGATCAGGTCGCCGGGCTTGACGTCGAGGGGAACCAGGGTTCCGTTTTCGAGACGCTTGCCTTTGCCGGCTGCTACCACTTCGCCCTGCTGCGGCTTCTCTTTCGCCGAATCGGGGATGATGATGGCGCCACGCACTTGCTCCTTCTCGTCGACGCGTTTGACGAGAATGCGATCATGTAGAGGGCGAAATTCCATAGTGCTTCTAACCTCCGTTGATATTTGGGTTTGTTAAAATCTGCTATGCACTCACTCAATCTTGCTCAGTTATTGACTATCACATAGTCGCATGTTGTCTGTCAAGAACTATAAGCCGTTTGCTATCAATCGTTCAAAGACATCGTACCCGATCTCTTCGAGCGATTTCACGCGAACATCGGCTGGCAGCTCGGGATGCATGATACATATCCCGACACTCGGCATTCCGGCCCGCCGTGCTGCTTCGATACCTGCCGGCGCGTCCTCCACTACTATACAACGATCGGGCGGAACGCCCAACTTTTGTGCAGCCGTCAAGAAAACTTCCGGGTTCGGCTTGCTGATCTTCACATCTTCGGCCGAGACGACGGCGGAGAAGATGTCGCCCAACGGCGATCCTTCGAGGACCACATCGACATTCAGGCGCGGCGCGGACGTTGCCACAGCCTGCCGCCATCCCTGCTGCTTCAAGTGAGCCAGCCAGTCGAGCACGCCGGGCAGGAACCGGGCCCCGTCGCGCCGAACAATTCTTCGATAAATGTTTTCCTTTTCCAGGCTCAATTCTTCCATCCTGTCGTCGGGCAGATCGTCACCCAGGTACCCGTGGAGGATGGCATCGTTGCGCCGGCCGAAGAACTTGTTGAAGTTCTCCGGCGTCAGGTCGTAACCGCAGGGCGCGAGGATCTCGTGCCACGCCTCAAAGTGCGCTTCGGCCGAGTCGATCAGGGTACCATCCATGTCCCATAGGACGGCGCGCGGGTTCATAGTAGAATTATCTATAGGAGGGCAGGTTTCTAACCTGCCGATGGCAAAAACGCGGGAGTGGCGGAACTGGCAGACGCGCAGGATTTAGGTTCCTGTGCCCGAAAGGGCTTGAGGGTTCGACTCCCTCCTTCCGCACCACAACTTTTCCTTGTGATAAGCTTCCCCCTGGAATGAAGCGCATAGAAGACGTCGCCGAGCTGAAACGCATCGCCAACCGGATGCGCGTGAACATCGTGCGCATGATCGGCGAGGCGGGCTCGGGACATCCCGGTGGATCGCCCTCGGCCACCGAGATCGTCACCCGGCTCTACTTCAACATCATGCGGCATGATCCGAACCGGCCGGCGTGGCCCGATCGCGATCGTTTCATCCTCAGCAAGGGACATGCCTGCCCCGTGCTCTACTGCGCGCTTGCCGAAGCCGGATACATCGACCATTCCACGCTGATGACGCTGCGCAAACAGGGCAGCCCGCTGCAGGGACATCCCGACCGGCGCATGCTGTCCGTGCTCGAAGCGTCCACCGGATCGCTCGGCAACGGCTTGTCCATCGGCCTGGGCATGGCGCTGGCCGCGCGCATGGAGAAAAAAGATTACCGCGTCTACGTCGTGCTCGGCGACGGCGAATGCCAGGAAGGGCAGATCTGGGAAGCGGCCATGTTTGCCGCGTATCACAAGACCGAAAACCTCTGCGCCATCGTGGACTACAACAAGATCCAGCTCGACGATTTTGTCTCGAAGGTCCTCGATCTCGAGCCGCTCGCCGCCAAGTGGGAATCGTTCGGATGGCACGTCCAGACGATTGACGGCCACGACATCGCGCAAGTTCTCGAAGCGCTTCGTTACGCCAAGAGCACGGTCGGCAAGCCCACCTGCATCATCGCGAACACGATCAAAGGCAAAGGCGTTTCCTTCATGGAGAACAACGTGGAGTTTCACGGCGCGGCTCCAACGCCGGACCAGGTGCGCCAGGCGGTGGATGAACTCGAGAAGGAGGCGCTGGCTCTGGCATGAGCGCGGCCTCGATCCCCAAACTGGAATTGAAGATGGGCGCGGCGACGCGCGACGCCTATGGTAAGGCGCTCGTGGAGCTCGGCCGCCGCAATCCGAACATCGTGGTGCTCGACGCCGATCTCTCGAAGTCCACCAAGACCGGCGGTTTCGCCAAGGAATTTCCGGATCGCTTCTTCACCTGCGGCATCGCCGAAGCGGACATGGTGGGCATCGCCGGCGGCCTCGCCGCTGCGGGAAAAATCCCGTTTGCTTCGAGCTTCGCGACATTTCTCATGTGCAAGGGCTTCGATCAGTTGCGCGTGGCGGTGGCGCTGCCGAAGATGAACGCCAAGTTCGTCGGATCGCACGGCGGGATTTCGATCGGCGAGGACGGCCCCTCGCAAATGAGCGTGGAAGATTACGCGCTTGCCTGCGGCCTCGCCGGATTCACTGTTGTCTCACCCGCGGATGAAATCTCGACGCGCGCGCTGGTCTTTCGCGCCGCCGAATATGTAGGTCCTGTGTACATGCGCGTCGGCCGGCCGAAGACGCCGCTGGTCTACGCCGCGAACGACGACAATTTTCAGCTCGGCAAGGCGCGCGTTCTGCTCGAGGGCCGCGATCTGGCGCTCATCGGATGCGGCCTGATGGTGGCCGAGTGCATCCGAGCCGCGGAGACGCTGGCCGCCGAGAACATCAGCGCGATGGTCGTGGACATGCACACGCTCAAGCCGCTCGACCGCGATGCGGTCGCCGCGGCGTGCCGCACCGGAGCGATCGTCACCGCCGAGGAGCACCTGCTCGACGGCGGGCTGGGATCGCAGGTGGCGCGCGCCGCCGGAGGCATCGCGCCCGTGCCGATGGAATTTGTCGGCATCGACAACGTCTACGCCGAATCGGCGACGCCCGAGCAGTTGCTCGAGAAGTACGGTCTCGTCGCGCGCGACGTTGTCGCCGCCGCCCGCCGCGTCCTCGCCAGGAAGAAATGAAGAAAGAAACCGCCGATACACGCAGATTCACGCCGATAAGAATCGGCGAAGATCGGCGTTCATCGGCGGTTGCTTTTTTCTTTGTCGTTTTTGTCTTTTGTTCTGCCATTAGCGCTCGCGTAAAGACCGGCCTCGACGTAATGGTCGATCAGGATTTCAAGGCGCTGGCCGGGAAGCGCGTCGCCGTCATCACCAATCACAGCTCGCTCACCTACGACGGCAAGCACATCGTGAACCTGCTCGCGGCCAACACCAAGCTGGTCGCGATCTTCTCGCCCGAGCACGGATTCTCCGGCACCGCCGCTGACGGCAAGTCCATCACATCGAGCAAGCACGAAGGCACGGGCGTACCGATCTACAGCCTCTACCAGCCGCCGTCATATCGGCCGCCGCCCGAGATGATCCAGAACGTCGACGCGCTGGTGTACGACATTCAAGACGTCGGCGCGCGCTTCTACACCTTCATCACCACGCTCGGCTACACGCTCGAAGCCGCAGCGAAGGCCAAGATCCCTTACTACGTCCTTGACCGGCCGAATCCCATTAACGGCGTCGGCGTCGAGGGTCCGCTACTCGACCAGCAGCACTTTTCCTTTGTCGGATACATGCGCATGCCCATTCGCCATGGGATGACGGTGGGCGAGTTGGCGCGCCTCTACAACGGCGAGAACAAGCTCGGCGCCGAGCTGCACGTCATCGAGATGCAGGGATGGAAGCGCAGTATGTGGTACGACGAGACGGGACTTTCGTGGGTCAACCCGTCGCCGAACATTCGCAACTTGACGCAGGCGATTCTCTATCCTGGCGCGTGCCTGCTCGAAGGCCGCCAGTTCTCGGTGGGACGCGGCACCGACAGTCCTTTCGAGATCGTCGGAGCTCCCTGGCTCAAGGGACAGGAGACGGCCGACTACCTCAACGCCCTCAAGATTCCAGGCGTGAAAGCGCTGGCGCGCCGCTTCCGTCCCACGGACGCGCCGTTAAAAGATCAGGATTGCGACGGGCTCGACATACAGCTCACCGACCGCGACAAACTCGATTCCGTGCGCATGGGCCTCGAGATCGTGGCGGCGGTGATCAAGCTGCATCCGGGCAAGTACGATCCCAAGACGCGCATGACGATCATCGGCAGCGATGCCGCCGCGGCTCGGCTGGCGAATGGCGAGAGCGGCAGCGCCGTGAACGCGAGCCTTGCGGCCGATATAACCGCGTTCAAAAAGACGCGCGAGAAATACCTGATCTACAAATAGACATGAACATCAAGGTGGCGAGCGACAAGGCAGCCCTGGGGACCATGGCCGCCCGTCACGCCGCCGAGTCGTTGCGCGCGGCGATCGCCGGGCGCGGACGGGCGCGAATCATCGCGGCGACCGGCGCGTCGCAGTTCGATTTCCTTGCCGCGCTGGTCAAGAGTCCCGGCATCGACTGGGCCAAGGTCGAGATGTTTCATCTCGACGAATACGCCGGCCTCGCACCGTCGCATCCGGCGAGCTTTCGCAAGTATCTCCGCGAACGTCTGATTGAGCCGGCTGGCGTCGGCGCCTACCATCTCCTCGACGGCAAGAACCACGGGGAAATCGGCGCGCGGATCAGTAAAGCGCCGATCGACGTCGCTTTTGTCGGCATCGGCGAAAATGGGCACCTCGCCTTCAACGATCCGCCCGCGGACTTTGATACCGAAGAGCCCTACATCATCGTGAAGCTCGATGAGGCCTGCCGCCGCCAGCAGGTGGGCGAGGGCTGGTTCGGGAGCATCGACGATGTGCCGCGCGAAGCCGTCTCCATGTCCATTCGCCAGATCATGAAGTCGTCGGAGATTATCTGCATCGTTCCCGACGCGCGCAAGGCCAAGGCCGTGCAAGCGTGCTTCGAAGGGGAGATCGGACCGATGACGCCGGCATCGATTCTGCGCCGGCATCCGAATACGACGGTCTACCTCGATCCTGATTCCGCGGCCCTGCTCAAGACAAAATGAAAAACGTGCGCTGGTATGTCGCGGTGCTGCTCTGCCTCGCGTCGGAGCTGAACTACCTCGATCGCCAAGTGCTCTCCGTGCTCGCCGACACGATCCAGCGCGAGCTGGGGATGACCACCGAGGAGTATTCGCGCATCACCTCGACGTTCCTCTTCAGCTATACGATCATGTACGCGATCAGCGGCCGGTTGATCGATCTGCTGGGGACGCGCCGCGGATTCACCGTGTTTGTCTCCCTGTGGTCGGTGGCCAACATGCTGCACGCCTTCGCGCGGACCGCGCTGCAGCTCGCGTCATTTCGATTTCTGCTCGGCGCGGCCGAGCCGGCGAATTTTCCGGCGGGCGTGCGCACGGTCTCGGAATGGTTTCCCATGCGCGAGCGAGCGCTCGCGGTCGGCATCTTCAATGCGGGAACGGCGGTCGGCGCGACCGTCGCGCCGCCGCTCGTGGCCTGGATCGCCCTGCATTGGGGCTGGCAGGCGGCGTTTGTCCTGACCGGCTCGCTGGGTTTCGTCTGGGTCGCGGTGTGGGCGCTGTTTTACCGGCTCCCGGAGGACCATCCGCTTCTGAGAAAAGAAGAGCGCGACCTGATCCTCGCCGGGCGGCAACCCGCGGTAAAGGACATGGCCCCGCTGAGCAAGCTGCTCACCATGCCCGAGACATGGGGCTGCGTCGCAGCGCGTTTTTTCACCGATCCGATCTCTTACTTTCTGTTCTTCTGGATTCCGAAATACCTGCAGCAGGAGCGCGGCTTCTCTCTGGGCGACCTGGGAAAGTACGTATGGATTCCCTACCTGGCGCTGACGCTCGGCAACGTCTTCAGCGGCGCGATGCCGCGATACTTGATCAGTCGGGGCTGGACGCTGAACCGTGCGCGCAAAGCGACGATGCTGGTGGTCTCCTGCCTGATGCCGTTTTGCTATTTGCTGGTGACGCAGGTGCACAGTCCGGCGCTGGCAGTGGCGCTGATCACGGCATGCATGTTTGGGCACGCCGCGTGGGGTAATATTATTCTTCCCGTGGAAGTGTTTCCCACGCACGCGGTGGGCACGGTCTCGGGACTCGGCGGGGCGTTCGGCGGGATCGCCGGCGTCATCACCCAGCTTTATATTGGATGGGTGGTGCAGCATATTTCCTTCGCCCCGGTCTTCGCGGCCTGCGCGACGGTTTACTTGGTGGCTTTCGGCCTGGTCCACTGGCTGATTGGCGAGTTAGGCGTGATTCGGGAGGTCTAGAATGCGGTTGATTGCTTTCATCCTCGTGCTTATGACAACGGCGGCAAATTCGCAGGTCCGGCTCATCACGGTCGATCCCGGCCATTTCCATGCCTCGCTGGTGCAGAAGGAGATGTATCCCGGGGTGTCGAAGACCGTCTCGATCTACGCGCCGCTCGGGTTCGATTTGACGGAGCATCTCAATCGCATCGCCCGCTTCAACCTGCGCGCGGAAAATCCGACCGCGTGGGAGCTCGAAGTCCACACCGGCCCCGACTACATGGAGCGCATGTTGCGCGAGAAACCGGGCAACGTGGTGGTGCTCTCAGGACGCAACCGCGTGAAGATGGACCGCATCCTGGCGTCGGTGAAAGCCGGGCTGAATGTCTTCTCCGACAAACCCTGGGTGATCGCCGCCGCGAATCTGCCGAAGCTTGAAGATGCGCTGAATACCGCGGAGCAGAAAGGTCTGGTGGCTTACGACCTGATGACCGAACGCTATGAGCCGACCTCCGCCCTGCAGAAAGAGCTGGTGAACGACCCGGACATTTTTGGCGAAATCGAGAAGGGCGACGAGCAGAATCCCGGCGTGTACATGGAGAGCGTCCACCACATCATGAAGATAGTCTCGGGCGTTCCGAACCTGCGACCGGCGTGGTTCTTCGACGTCCTCGAACAGGGTGAAGGCCTGACAGACGTCGGGACGCATCTGGTGGATCTGACCAACTGGACGCTCTTTCCGAAGCAGATCCTCGATTACCGCAAGGACGTTCGCATGCTGACGGCGAAACGCTGGCCGACAACGATGACGAAGGCGGAATACCAGCGCGTGACCGGGGAAGCGCTGAAGACCGATTCGCTCGATTACTTCTGCAACAACCAAGTTTCGTACACAGTGCGCGGCGTCCACGTGAAGTTCGACGTGCTGTGGCGCTACGAAGCTCCCGCCGGGGGACTCGATACGCACTACGCCGTGTACCGTGGAACGAAGTCGCGCATCGAAGTGCGCCAGGGCGCCGAGCACGAGCTCTGGGTGATTCCGAAGAGTCCAGTCATCGTGGCTCTTCGGAAGAGGGTGGCCACATTGCTGACGGATTATCCCGGAATTGCCGTCAGCGAGCAGGGGGAGAAAATCCGCGTGACGATCCCGGCCAGCCTCCGCACCGGCCACGAGTCGCACTTCGCGCAAGTGGCCACGCGATTCTTCAGCTATCTGAAGAACCCCAAGTCGATGCCGGCCTGGGAAAAAGCCAACATGCTGGCGAAGTATTACATCACCACGCAAGGCGTCGAGCTGAGCCACAAGAGTGGCTCGGGAAGGTAACAGGAACACCTTTTGGGCTTGATCACTTATACAAATATTCTTATACTAGTATAGTGCAGCCCATCCTGAAACCCGTTCGATGGGTGAGCTCCGCTCGCGAAGATCTTCGGGGGTTCCCGGAAGAAGTTCGCCGGCATGTCGGGCAGGCGCTCTACGCCGCCCAGCGCGGCGTGGAGTATCCGTCCGTGAAAGTCCTGCAGGGCTTTGGAGGCCGGTCAGTTCAGGAGATTCGAGCGGATGACAGCGGCAATGCGTACCGCGCCGTCTATACCGTGAGGTTTGCTGAAGCGATCTACGTGCTTCATGTCTTCGAGAAGAAGTCGAAAAAAGGAATAGCCACTCCGGGAAGGGATTTGGCTCTGATCAAAAGCCGGTTGGCGCAAGCGGAACGAGATCATCGAGCGAGGCTGGTTCAACCATGAAGAACAAACGCACCTACATCACCGAAAGCAGTGGCAACATTTTTGCGGACCTGGGTTTTCGCGATCCTGTGCGTGAGCAAATCAAGGCGCAGCTCATGCTCCAGATTTTTCGAATCATCCGGAAGCGCGGATTGACCCAGACGCAGGCCGCTGTGGTTCTCGGCGTCCGGCAACCCCAGGTGTCCGGTCTGATGCGCGGTCAGTCCGGGGCCTATTCCGTCGAAAGGCTGATGGACTTTTTGGCTGCCCTCGGCCACGACATCGAAATCAAGCTCAAGCTTACGCGCAAGCCACACGGGGAAGTCTCAGTACGCGTGGCCTGATAACGAGCACAATGCAATCAACCGTGACGCTGCACGTAGTCTCCAGCCTTGACGGCTTCATTGCCAGCAAGGACAACACTGTTTCGTGGATGGACACTACTGATGTCTACGAAAAAGGCGTTACGGATGACGGCGCTGCTGATGTTCTCCAGTCGATCGACTGCTACGTGCTCGGTTCTCGTACCTATGAGCACGCGCTCGAACTCGGGTGGCCTTACGGCGATACTCCGACGGTCGTGGTGACAAGCAGAGAGCTGCGTTCCACGAGGGCCAGCGTCGAGTTCTACTCAGGCGATCTCAGGAAACTGGTTTCGGAGCGACTCGCGCCTCGATTCAAAAACATCTGGCTCGTGGGAGGAGCAATGCTCTGCCAGAGTTTCCTGAAGCTCGGCTTGGTGGACGAAATCCGGTTGATGGTCGCGCCCGTCATCTTGGGCGACGGACTACGCCTGTTCGCCGAATCCGGCGCCGAGCAACGGTTGCGTTTGACGAACGTAGTCGCCTACAAGAACGGATTTGTTGAGTTGTCGTACGCACGGCCGTCAGCAGGCTAATCTTTATTCGTGGCGGAGCGCCGCCAGCGGATCCACACACGCCGCCCGGCGGGCCGGCAGGAAGCCGGCCAGTGTGCCGACGGCGATCATCAAGAGCGCTACGCCGCCGATGACCGCAGGATCGCCGGGGCTCACCCCGAACAGCAGGCTGGCGATCAGCCGCGCCGCAGCGAGCGATATTGGAATGCCGAGCACAATCCCCGCCAGAACAAGCGCCAAGCTCTCCTTCAGAACCATGCCGAGGACGTCGCCTCGCCCGGCTCCGAGCGCCATGCGAATGCCGATCTCGTTCGTCCGGTTCGCGACCATGTAGGACATCACGCCGTAAAGACCCAGACACGCCAGCAGCGTGGCGATCGCGGCGAAGCCGGCGGCCAGCGCCGCGATCAGGCGCTCCTGCACCAGCACGTCGTCGAGCTGCTCCTCGATCGTGTCGATTCGCAGGATCGGCAGGTTCGGATCGAGCGCGCGGAGTTCCTTCCGAATGCCGGCCGCCATCATCGCCGGAGATCCCGCTACCCGTACCTCCACACACATCGTTCGCATCAATCCGATCATCTGGCGATATGGAACATACCAGATGCCGCGCCTGTCTCGCGGCGTGCCGAATTTCCCATCGCCGACCACCCCAACGATTTCGTAAGGGTAGCCTGTATCCGACGACATCCCCACGCGCTTTCCAACCGGATTCTCGCCGCCGAAGAAGAAGCGGGCCATAGTCTCGTTGATCACCATGACTTTCGGCGACGGCTCCGCATCACTCTCCGTGAAGTCGCGCCCGGCAAGAAGGGGCATTCCCGCGCTTTCAAAGAAGTGCGGCGCGATGGCCACTCGCATCAAGAGGATTCCGGGCTTAGGCGACCGGCCGGGGATCTTTGTGAATTCGCTCGGCCCGCCCATGTCGTCGCCGCCTTCGAGCAGCCCGTGGTTCGACATGCTTGCGGAGAGCACCCCTGGCAGGACGGAGAGCCGATCCTGCACGCTCTTCACAAAGTTTGCCAGCGCCATGCCTTGACGGCCCGTCTGGCCGGGACCGGTCCAGATCAGGAGCACGTGGTCGCGCGCTAGGCCCAAGTTTTGGTTTCTGAGATTGTGCAGCGTTCGCAGGAAGAGACTCGCGCCGATCAGCAGGAGCAAGGACAGTGCGACTTGCGAAACCACCAGCAGCTTGCCAAGTCTGAATCGAAGGCCGTCGCCGGGCGCCGCGCTTCGTTCGATCAAGGCGGCGGAGAGAGACGCGCGCTTCCAACCTGTTCGAAGCGCGGGAGCCAGGCCAAAGAGAATCCCGGTCAGAAGGCACAGCGATGCGGCAAACGTGAAGATCCGCCAGTCGGGACTCAAATCGAGGGAGAGCCATTGCGACGGTAGCCGCGAGTCCGTTGGGACGGGTCCTGCCGTCATCGCTTCGGCGAGTACTCTGGTTCCCCAGATCGAGAACAGAAATCCTGCCGCTCCTCCCATGACGGCCAGAAGGATGCTCTCTGTGAGCAGTTGCCGCAGGACGCGGCCCGGCCCGGCGCCGATCGCCAGCCGCACAGCGATTTCCCGCCGCCTCCCCGCGGATCGGGCCAGCAGCAGGTTCGCCACATTCGCGCAAGCAATCAGCAGGACCAGTCCCGCCACGATCATGAGGATCGTCAAGGACTGCGAGAGGGAATCGCGCTGCGGAGAGAATCCGTTTGCGGCCGGCTGGAGCACGAAGTGGGCCCGCGCCATGAATCGGCTCTGTTGCGGCGTCGGATGCGGCCAGCCTTCGCGGTAGCTTTCCTGATAGAGAAGCTGGCCGGCCGTTTCGGCCTGGGCAATCGTGACTCCCGGCTTGAGCCGCGCGAGCATGCGAACCCAGGCCCCGCCTTTCGAGAGCGCGGTGGGAAACTCCAGCATCACTTGGGCCTGCATCATCGTGGGAATCCACAACTCCGCAGGCCTGCCCACCCACTCGCCCGAAAAACCAGGCTCCGCGACTCCCACAATCGTGTAGGTGGCTCCGTTCAGTGTGACCGCGCCTCCCAATGCTTCCGGCGAGCGCGCGAAGCGGCGCTCCCAATACAGATCGCTGATGACGGCCACCGGATGACCGCCAGGTACGCGGTCGTCGTCCGGAGTCAGCAAGCGGCCCATCCGTGCGCGGACTCCGAGCATTCGGAAATAATTCCCAGAGACCAACGCGACGCGCGTCTGTCCGGCATCGGTGTCCGTGCTGCCGCCGCGTGCGGTTGCGGTGACGTTGGATCGCAGCGTCAGAGAGATGGCGGCGACGTCCTCGAACACATCCGTCAATCCGCCGTACTTTTGCGCCCGCTGGTAGGAGGTGATGATTTCCTTCGGGCTCTCGTTTTCCGGCGACGTGTAGTACAGCATCACCAGCCGCTCGGGATTCCGGACCGGAAGCGTTCGAAGCATCAAGGCGTCGATTACGCCGAAGGTCGCGGTGTTCGCTCCGATACCGACGGCCAAGGACAACACGGCCGTAGCCGCGAATCCCGGCGACTTCGCCAGGAGCCGGAAGGCGTAGACGAGATCCCTGCCGAGATCATCGAAGAAATGCACGCGTCGCGTGTCCCGGCACTGCTCGGCAGCCAGCTCCAATCCGCCAAATGCCCGGCGCGCCGCAAGCCGCGCTTCTTCCTCCGAGAGTCCTGATTCTCTGTGTTCCCGCGTTAGCTGATCCAGATGAACGGCCAGCTCCTCGTGGAGATCGCTTTCGACCTGCGATCGGCGGAAAATCGACTGCAGTCGTTTCCGCAATACTCTGAGGAGTCGCACGGCTCAAGCCCTCTGAAGCACCAACGCAACGGCCGAGGAGAGCCGCGTCCAGCTCTTGAGTTCCCGCTCGAGATGCCGCTTGCCCTCGCGAGTGAGCGAATAGAATTTGGAACGCCGGCCTAGCTCGGAGTCTTTCCACTGGGCTGAAATCCAGCCCTGCTGCTCGAGGCGATGAAGCGCCGGATAGAGCGATCCCTGACCGGCCGAAAGCACGCCATCGGACAATTGCTCGATGCGCTTTGCGATGCCCCAACCGTGAATGGACTCGTGCACCAGCGTCTTCAGGATCAGAAGGTCCAGCGTTCCGAGGATAAGATCGGAGGACTTCGCCATGTCGGAGTCACGATACCTCGATAATCGACAATAGTCAAGGGCAGTTTATACTTGTGGAATGCGACCCCTGCGCTATTCCATCAACATCACCCTGGACGGGTGCTGCGATCATCGCGCCATTACCCCGGACGAAGAAATGCACCGGCACGCGTCCGAGAACATCGCCCAGGCAGATGCTCTCCTCTTTGGACGGGTGACGTACGAAATGATGGAGGCAGCTTTCCGGCCGCCGGCGCCGACATCCGAGTTGCCGGATTGGATGCAACCCTTCGTCCGCTCGATCAACGCGGCAAAGAAGTATGTCGTGTCGAGCACACTGAACCGCGTCGATTGGAACGCGGAACTCGTTCGCGGTGATCTCGCCAAAACCGTTCAGGAGCTCAAGCGGGCGTCGGGCAAGGGACTCGCCACGGGAGGCGTGAAGCTCCCGCTGGCGTTGTCGGAGCTGG
>CAZRND010000142.1:0-3064 GCA_964601345.1 uncultured Acidobacteriota bacterium
CCGCCCTGCCGGCCCGGGCGTTCGGTTAACTTTTGGCGGCAAAATCTTTGCCGAATCTCGCATGTCACGGAACGCCAGCTTACCGCCTGGCAGAAGTTCGGGTTGCTTCCGCAGCGTCCGGCGTATAGTTTTTCCGATCTCATCGCTCTCAAGACCATCAAGAAGCTGCGCGAGAACCGCGTCTCGCTGAACCGCATCCGCCATTCGCTCGAGGCGCTGCGCCAGAAGCTCGCCGCGGTGGAGCATCCCTTGACCGAGCTCAAGATCTCTTCGGACGGCCGTCGCATCCTGGTCGGCTACGAAGGGACGACGATGGAGCCGATCAGCGGGCAGCTCCTCTTCAATTTCGAGACCAAGAGCCTGGGCGCGACGGTGCGCGCCATGCGGCCGGCTCAGCCGGCAGAGGCCGCCGTGCCCAACGAGAGCGCGAACCGCCAGGAAGCCGAGACTTGGTTCGTGCGCGGCCTGCGCCTCGAAGAGAATCCCGACACGGTGGAACAGGCTCTCGAAGCCTACAAGAAAGCGATTTCCCTGAATCCCGATGCGGCCGGAGCGTTCATCAATCTCGGGACGCTCTATTACAACCTGCACCGCCTCGCCGAAGCCGAGGATTGCTACCGCCGCGCCAGCCAAATCGACCCGCAATATGCCTTGGCCTTCTTCAATCTGGGGAACGTCTACGACGAGCGCGGCAATCTCGAAGAAGCCAAGCGCTATTACGAGGACGCGATCCGCATCCAGAACGACTACGGCGACGCGCACTACAATCTGGCCCTGGTGCTCGAGAAGATGGGGCATCGCGGCAAGGCCATTCCTCACTGGCGGCGCTATCTGAAGGCGGATCCGGGCAGCCCCTGGGCGGCATACGCGCGCCAGCAGCTCTCGCAAGCGCCTTTCCCCGTGGCGCCGAAATGAATCGCGCCCTGCCGCAGCACGACGTGCTCAGCTTCACGACGCGAGCGATCGAAGCGGGGAGCATCGTGGCGGCATGCGGCCTCTTGCTCGTTCATGCGGCGCGCTTGTGGCAGGCGCGCGCTGATCTCGCGTGGTGGATGGCGGCGCTCGTCCCGGCCGGGATGCTGCTCGCCGACTTCGTCTCCGGTGTCGTTCACTGGTCGGCGGACACGTGGGGAAGCGAGACGATGCCGGTTCTTGGACCGCGTTTCCTGCGACCCTTCCGCGTGCATCACGTGAATCCCGACGATTTCCTCCGCCGCGGATTCATCGATTGCAATGGCGACGTCGCGTCGCTTGTCAGCGTGCTCTTGTTGGCCGGCTTTCTGTTGACGCCCGGAGCCGCAGCGTTGTTCTTCGTGTCGTTTTGCGCGGCCGCGCTGCCGACGAATCAGGTTCACCAGTGGGCGCACATGCCGCACCCGCCGCGTTTTGTGCGGCGGCTGCAGCGATGGAACATCCTGCTCAGCCGCGAAGATCACCAGCGCCATCATGCCGCGCCTTATGTGATGAACTACTGCATTGCAAATGGATGGTGTAACCGGATACTCGTCGCGATCGGATTCTTCCCCGCGGTAGAGTTCGTCATTACGAAAGCGACCGGACGTCGCCCGCGCTCAAACGATCAAGATTTTGCCGGTCTGTTCTTCCCCGAAGAAACTACATCCACAATTCGTTGATTGGGGCGTAGATTCCCTGGCCGCTGAAGGGCACGTATTCGAAGCCGCGGCCCAGCGGATCGTCGTGGCGGACCGTTGTCCAGTCGATGCCCAGGGCCGAGTAAATCGTGGCCTCCACGTCTTCCGGCTTCACGTCGCGCTGTTGCGACCAGCCGTAATCGAGTGAAGCCGATCCGGTGGAGTTGGTCGATCCGATAGCGCGTCCGCCGCGGACGCCGCCGCCGGCGAAGAAGACGAACTGCTGCAGGAAGTGATCGCGTCCGCCCGCTCCCGAGAGCGCGCCGACGGTGCGTCCGAATTCGCCGACCATGACAACCAGCGTGTCGTTCAACTGGCCGCTCGCCTCCAGGTCGGCGAGCAGCGCGGCCACGCCGTTGTCCAAAGTCGCGCCCAGGTTATTCGGGACGGCCGGATTCAGATTGGTTCCGGTGTAGATCTGCGAATGCATGTCCCATCCGCCGAGGGTGATCTGCACAAAGCGCGTGCCTTGGTTGGAGCCAAGCACCTGCTTGGCCACGAGGCAGGCGTTGCCGAAACTGGTACCGCCATACCGAAGGCTGTCGGCCGCCGTATAACCGAAGGCGGCGTTCACGGCGGCGTTGTATTGCAGTCCATGCGCCGCGGAGTAAAAATTGTTCATATCGTTCATGGACTTTCCGTAGGGGGAGCTCACCCGCAGGATATCGTCCATGGCATGCAGTTGACCGTACCGCAGCTCATTGCGCGCCTGCCCATCTGGATTCGTCGTATTCGCCAGCCCTGCGGCGTTGGCGTTGCCGTTATTGGGCTCGCCGATTCGGAAGGGCGCGTAGCTGGCGGAAAAATATCCGTTGCCGACGCCGTTGCCGGAATTGAGCGCGATGAATGTGGGGAAAACCTGGCCCGGCGTCCGTTCTTTGTCTTTCTCAAGAGCCACAACGCTGCCGATGTTCGGAGCCACGTCGCCCAGCACCGCCGCCGGATTGCGTCCGATCTGCGTCCAGGTCTGCGCCAGCGTGTGCACCAGGGCCCACGCGCGCATCGATCGGACGATGGCGATATTCGGAAGCTGGACGGCGAGCTTGGGAAGCAGCCCGACGGGCCACTGGATTCCATTGATGTTCGTGGGATTGAAAGCCGCGGGCGTCACGCCGCTGATGAACTTCAGATCGAACGTGTCCGTATGGGTTGGAGCGCCCCGGCGATGGGTGAAGGTGCCGTTCTTGGCCTTGAAGTACAAGTTGGCGGTCCAGTAGTTGGAAAAGTCGTCCGAGTATGTGCAGCTGGTGCAGGTCGAGTCAGTCGGAGGATCGTGGTCCTTGGGCTTCAAGGTAATGTTGCAGGAGTTGCGGCCGATGACCTGTTGCATAGGCTGGGAGCGCAAGCTGCCGGGGTTGCCCT
This sequence comes from uncultured Acidobacteriota bacterium, assembly GCA_964601345.1. Lineage (GTDB taxonomy): Bacteria > Acidobacteriota > Terriglobia > JAJPHL01 > JAJPHL01 > CAZRND01. The sequence goes on from CAZRND010000142.1 coordinate 3,015, forward strand.
AACCGGCCACGCCGCGCACTGGCAGCTGCGCGCACCCCGACCACCATAGG
>CAZRND010000142.1:3074-12785 GCA_964601345.1 uncultured Acidobacteriota bacterium
TTAGGTTCGTGGGATTGAAAGCCGGGGGCGTCACGCCGCTGGTGAACTTCGGATCGAACGTGTCGGTATGGCTGGGAGCGCCCGCCAGCAGGATGAAGATGCAGTTCTTGGCCTTGTTTTGCGTGGCGGCGGCGCCGGCTTGCACGACGTCGCCGGCCTCCAGGCCCGTGGGCAGGTAGGAGACCGTCAGCCCCGCGCCGAGCATCTGGAAGAAGTTGCGGCGCGAGAGATGCGGCCGGTCGAAAAAGGCTTTCCGCGGGTTCGGGTACCGCTTCACAAAACGATAGAAGGCTTCCTGTGCATTCATAGGGTTCCTGCTAGTAGTTGAAGATGAAATCCACCTTGTTGTAGAGCGTCCAGATCAGATTCTCGGCGCGCTGCTGCCGAGTGCCGTTCGTCGCGATCGCCAGGTTGGCCAGCGCCTGGGCTCGCTCCGCCGTCGACGGGTAGCGCGAAAGGATCGCGAGGAAAACGTTGGTCACCAGTTGATCGTCGGTCAGCGCGAGATTCCTGGCCAGCAGGCTGGCGGTCGCGCCGGAACCTGACGAGCGGATGCGCGACATGACGAAATTGTCGTTCATCAGATCGAGCGCCTGCACCGCCGAGGATTCGTCGCTGCGGTCGACGTCCACGCGATTGCCGCGGAGGAACGCGTCGAGGAAAGCGACGTTGCCCGTTTGGTCGGTTTCCGGAAGCTGCATGGCGTAGTTGACCGGACCGAAGACGACCGTGTCCTGGTTGACGGTGTAGCTCGGGAGGACGTTGCTCGACACCGCGATGGCGTCATGGATCTCTTCCGAGGTCAGCCGGCGCACCAGCTTGCGGGCGTACAGGTGCTCCCAGCTATCGTTCCAATCCCCGTTGTAGCGGGAAGAGAGCTGGTAGCTATTCGAGTTGACGATCTCGCGCATCAGCGCCTTCAAATCGTATCCGCTGTTGATGAAGTCCTGCGCCAGGGCGTTCAGCAAGCGCGGATGCGAGGCCTGCAGCGGCTGCAATTGGCCCGGGTTGGCGGGAGGATTGTCAGGATCGAGCCGCAAGGGATCGAAGGTGTCGGGCGGCTCCACAAATCCCAGGCCCATGAATTCCTTCCAGACGTAGTTGACGGCGGCCCGCGCGAACTGGAAATCGTTGGTGACCTCGCGGGCCAGCGCGACCCGGTAATCCTCGCCGGCAGCCGGCTTGTGACCGTTGAAGATGTAGACCGGGGCCACCGTGTTGGCCATCCCGGCCGGCGCAGCGCGCGTCGGGCGGTTGCCGGTGGTGGTGTTGAGCTGGTAGTCGGCGTTGATCGTGTTGTTGGCATTGGCGCCGCGATAGCCGTTCAGCGTCCAGTACTGGATGTTGTTGCCGTTTACGGCATAAGGGGTCGTGTTGCTGGCGGTGCGCGACATGAAGGAAGCGAATTGCCAGCCCTGGTAGCGCGTGCCGGATCGTCCCCACAGGCTGAGAGAGTCCAAGTGGCCCGCGCCGTTGTGGCACAGAATGCAATTCATGTAGGCGATGCCGAGAAACGTCTGCGATACGTTCACGGCCTGTTGGTCGGTCGTATCCTGAACGGGAACATTTCCGGTCAAAACGCCGCCGATCAACCAGTTGACGGTGCCCTTGGTGAAACTGCCCTCCGCCAGCGAACTGTCGGCGCTCTTCGCGGCGATCAATTCCGCGGCCATCTGGCTGTACGGCTTGTTGGCTGCCAGGGAATCCTTGATCCACTGGTAGAAGGCGTTGCGGCCCTGAGCATATCGAACCGTCTGCGTCGTGCGGCGGGAATTCCTGAACAGGTCGCCGAAGTACATGGTCCAGCGGTCCACCCATTCCGGCTTGGCCATCAACTCATCCACCAGCTTGGATCGCTTGTCGGGTGCCGTGTCGTTCAGGAACGCCAGGACCCGAGCGGGGTCGGGGATGCGTCCGGTAAGATCGAGCGTTACGCGACGGATAAACTCGCCATCCGTAGTGCGGGGAGCGGGCGCCACTCCAGCCTGTTGCAGAGTCGAAAAGATGTAAGGATCGATGGTTCCCGTTTGGGCTTGCTTCGACTGCATGTCAGTCCGGCTGCCGTTCGGAATGAAGGGCGGCCCGGCCGGCACGATGTTCGAGGGATTTTGCACGCCGAGCTGCTGGACCACGGCCGCCGTCAGCGCGCCGCGCAAGCCAATCGCGGTCGGTGAAAACTTGGCGCGATCGGACCCGAAGAGGGCGCACTCGGGGTGCTCCACCGGCAAGTCCCGTACCTCGGGTTCCGGCGGCAACGGGTCCTGCGCCGCGAGGCGTGGAGACCAAACGAACGGCGTCATGAAGAGAATGATGGCGAGTATCGTCCGGACGGTTCTTACCAGCATAAGACCTCACCTCTAAAGGGCTGGAGCTATAAACCCCACGTCCCTGGTGCAAGTCTCTCTCGAAACGTGCCTTTTTTCAAGGCAAAACAGGCCTAGAGGGTGGTACCAAAGGACTACTGCCCGAATCCCTGCCCGAATCCCAACGCTTCGAGCAGTTTAGGGAACCTCGGATCACCGCGCACTGGGTCCAATGCCGGCTCAATCTTCAATCGGGCCAACAATGCCGAGCGTTGTTCCACGGCGCGGCCCGCCCACTCGAAGACTTTGTCCTTGTCACCCGCGCCGACCCAGGCGAGCGCCATGTAGGCCGGGGAGATGTATTGCCTCTGCGACATCCGTTCGAGCGTCTGAATGGTCTCGAGCGCCTCGCGTTTGCGCCCGGCCGATCCATAGCCATAGGCCAGAAACGCGTAAGAGCCCTGATTTCCGCCCGACGCTTCCACCGCCTTTTGAAAATGGCTGGTCGCCTCGTCGTAGCGATGCTCGGCGATCAGAGCTAGGCCCATCCACGACTGAGCCGGCGCAAACGATGGATCGAGGTCGAGCGTCCGACGAAGCTGCTCCACGGCCCGGTCATATTGGCGCGCGTAGTAGTAGCACAATCCCAAGTCCGCGTTCATCGCTAGCGAAAGGGGCTCGATGGCGAGCGCCTTGCGAAGTTCAGCGATGGCCGCCTCCGAGCGGCCTTGCATGGCCAGGAACATCCCGTACCATTCGTGCGCCAGCGCGTAGTTCGGATCGAGCGATAGCGCACGCTGAAACTCGCGCTCCGCTCCGGTCCAGTCGCGCTCGTAGACGTAAGTCAGGTCGGCGAGCGAGGCATGGGCTTCGGCCAGCGACGAATCGAGTTCCAGCGCCCGCAATGCCGCAGCCTTGGCCTTGGGATAGCTGTCCGCGGGAGGCGCCACGCTGTAGAAGCCCAGCATGTTGAAGGCGTCGGCGAGCGAAGAGTGCGCCAGAGCGAACTTGGGGTCTGCGGCGACGGCCGCTTGCAGCATCTCGATGCCTTTCCGCAATTCCGGGTCATTCCGACGGCTGAGCAGGAATCGTCCGCGCAGCCAGGCATCATAGGCGTCGCGATTGACCGCAGCCGCCTTGGCGCGCGGCTGCAACTGCACGCGGATCGCCTCGGCGATGTCCTGCGCCACTTCGTTCTGCACCTTCAGGACGTCGGTGAGATCGCGCTCATAGCCATTTGTCCACAGCGGTGTTCGCTCAGAGCTTTGGATCAGCCGCGCGTTGATCCGGACCCGATCCCCGGCGCGAGTCACGCTTCCCTCGACAACGTATTGAGCGCCCAGTTCCCGGCAGATGGTGGGAAGATCCTTGCCCTCGCGCTTGTAAGCTGCCATGGACGTATAGCCGAGGACCGAGAGATGCGCCGGGCTCAGGCGTCCGAGTCGCGTAATCAGCTCCTCGGTCTGGCCGGCGCTGAAATAGTCCTGCGCGGAGTCGCCGCTCAAGTTGGCGAAGGGAAGCACGGCGACTAATGCTCGGCCTTCCGGCGCTGTCCGGCTCATGCGCCATCCGGAGAAGTAAAGAAGCAGGGCGAGTGCGAAAGTGACAAACGCTCCCACGCGCCACATCCACAGACGGACGGATAACTGCGGCTCGGCCGCGGGCGACGGCTGCGGACCGCCAATCGCTTCAGCCGGGAATAGGAAGCGGTATCCGCGACGCGGCAGGGTTTCCACGAAGCGAGGATTCTCGGCTTGATCGCCCAGGGCTTCGCGCAGGCGGTTGATCGCGGTGTTCAAGCCGCGATCGAAGTCCACGAAGGTGTCGGCGGGCCAGAGGCGATTGCGGATTTCTTCACGGGTGACGAGCTCTCCCTTGCGTTCGAGCAACAGTCCCAGCACGATGAGCGGCTGGTCCTGCAACTTGATCTTGATCCCGTTCTTGCGCAACTCACCGGTCGCGAGATCGAGCTCGAAAGCGGCGAAGCGGTATCCGCGCGGTTTAGGATCGTCCAGAGGCATGACCGAGGGATCGGAACGAGTGTAACACGCTCAGACAAACGCTTTCCCCTCATGGACTTCCCTCGTGAGATTCATTTTACGGCGCGGTGTATAGACAGGGTCCGCGCCGGGGCCGCAAAGTGTCGCGCGGAGGGAATATCCATGCGTCAAACCATTGCGGCTCTGATGTGTTTGTTACTTGCGCGTCCTGTACTGGGCCAGGGCGCCGACCCCAGCATTCAACAAAAGGTTGTCATGATCCCGCTCGGCTCGCCGATCGAACTGCGTTTGAAGAACAACGTGCGCCTGCGCGGCCGACTGGACCAGGTCTTCACCGACAGTTTTGAGATCAAAATCGCGATGGGAGACCGCGTGGAAACCCGGCAGATCGGGTTTGCCGACGTGAAGTCGCTGAAGCAAATCAAGGAAGGCAAAGGAATGAACCTGCTGGCCGGCTTTGGTCTCTTCATGATCATCTTCATGACGACGGCCACGATAATCACCGCCGCGCAACATTGACAAGCGGGCGTCCTGATACAATAACGGTGTGAGGCCAGTCCGTCTGTTTTGCGCGCTAGCCCTTTCGGCCGTGTGGCTGACAAGTCAGAGCCTCGGAAACGGGTCGCTCACGGGAAAGTATAACTTCCGGCATGTGCTCCTGACGACCGATGCGAACGGACAGGTCTCGCAGGCCCAGAGCCTGGCGGGCTCGGCGACCTTCGATGGAGCCGGCAAGTACACCTTCCAAGGCCAGCAGACGACGGGAGCCACGGGCGCAGCAGCGCTTACCGGAAGCGGGGTCTACGCCGTCCAGCCGAGCGGATTGTTCACCATGACCAATCCGCAAAACGCGGTCCTGAACATCAACGGCCGCCTCGGCGCGGGACTTCTGCTCGGATCGAGCACCGAAGCTCCGGCGGTCAGCGCCACGACGCTCGACCTGTTTGTCGCGATCCCCGCGCCTCCGGCCAACGCGGTCTCCACCGCGACGCTGAACGGCACGTACCAGGTTGCGACTCTCGAGTTTCCGGGCGGCGCCGCCGCGCAGGTGCGTAGCACGGCGTTCAATTGGGTCTCGAACGGGCTGGGCAGCCTCGGCAATCCCAACGTCGTCGGGCACGCCGCAAACTTCAGCCCCGGAGTCATCAATCAGACGGTGAATGGAGCCACCTACACCCTCGCAGCCGATGGAACCGGTACGGCGAGCTTCGGCGCGTCAAACGCCAATCAGCTCCTTTCCGGCACGCGGACCATCTATATCTCCGCAGACGGAAACATTGTGATCGGCGGAACCACGACGGCGGGCGGCCACGATTTCCTGATCGCCGTCAAAGCCCTCTCGGGAACCGCGACGGCCGGGTCGCTTACGGGATACTTCTATACGGCTGGCTTGGCCTTCGGAGCACTGAGCGCCTACGCAGGATCGTCGAACTCGCCGGGCGCCGGGTCAATTCTCTTCAATCGCAGGTATCACGCGCCTGGAACGGCGATCGACTTCACCGGGGTGATGCCTTACACGATGAATCCCGACGGCACAGGAGTATCGCAACAACTGCGCATCGCCGTCGGAGCGGCCGGGAAGGCCTTCTTTGCCGCGGGCATCGGCGATTTCGATGCCGCGAACTTCGAGCTCGATCTCGCGATCCAAGCTCCGCCAATCACGGGAAGCGGGGTGTATGTGAGTCCGCTCGGCGTGGTCAATGCCGGCAGCTTGTCGCCGGTTGGAAGTGCCGTTGCGCCGGGCGAATACCTGGGAATCTTCGGCACGGGTCTCGCCGCTGCCGCCGCCAGCCCCAGCGGTTTGCCTCTGCCGTTAACGCTCGGCAATGTGCAGGTGTTGATCAATAACACCGCCGCGCCCTTGAACTACGTCGGGCCGAATCAGATTAACGCGCTCGTTCCCTTCGCGACGCCGGTCGGAACGGCGACCGTTACCGTGCGGAACAACGGCGTGAATTCGAATGTCGTGACCGTCCCGGTTGCCGCGACCGCGCCAGGCATCTTCAGCCAGAGCGGAACCAGCATCGGCGCGGGCGCGATCATCCATCCGGCCGACGGTAGCCTGGTCAACGCCGCAAAGCCCGCCTCGCGGGGCGAGATCGTCTCGATCTATTTGACCGGGCTGGGCGCGGTCACGCCGGCGGTTGCGGACGGGGCCGCGGCCGGCGCATCCCGAACGGTGGCCCAACCTTACGTCTTGGTCGGCGGCAAAGTGGCAACGGTCCAATATTCCGGAACGGCGCCGACCTTCGCCGGTTTATACCAAATCAACATCTTCATCCCATCCGACGCGCCTCTCGGTTCGAATATCGCGCTCGCGATCGGGACGAACGACGCATTTAACGACCAAGTAGACATCGCCATTCGCTGAACGGAAAGGGTCCATGCGCCTGGGGTTGAATCTGGGGTATTGGGGATCGAGTCAGAGCGATCAGGTCTCTCTGGCTCGGGAAGCGGAGCGCCTCGGGTACCACTCGGTCTGGACGGCGGAAGCTTACGGCTCCGATTGCGTCACGCCGCTCACTTGGCTCGCCGCGCACACCACGCGCATTTGCGTCGGCAGCGCCATCATGCAGATGCCGGCGCGCACGCCGGCCATGACCGCGATGACCGCCGCTACGCTCGACCTCCTGACCGGCGGACGCATGTTGCTGGGCTTGGGCGTTTCGGGTCCGCAAGTCGTCGAAGGTTGGCACGGAGTGCTTTACGGCAAGCCGCTCGTGCGAACCCGAGAGTATGTCGAGATTGTGCGTACGGTCCTGCGGCGGGAAAAGCCACTCGAACACCATGGCGAGCACTACGATATTCCCGTGCGCGGCGGTACGGGATTGGGCAAGCCGCTGAAGCTGATCGTTCATCCGCTGCGCCCGAACATCCCGATTTATCTCGCCGCCATCGGCCCGAAGAACGTAGCGCTGGCGGCGGAGATGGCCGATGGCTGGCTGCCCGTTTTCTTCTCGCCGTACCGGATGAGCATTTTCAAGACCTGGCTCGACGAAGGCCGGAAAGACCGCGCGAATTTCGACATCGCCCCCACCGCTCACGTACAGATGGGGGCTGACACCGCCGCTTGCCGGAATGCCGTCAAACCTTATCTCGCGCTCTACGTCGGCGGGATGGGCGCGCGCGATCGCAACTTTTACTACAACGTCGCCTGCCGCTATGGATATGAAGAAGCTGCCGGCAAGATTCAGGATCTCTACCTGCAAGGCAAGAAAGCCGAAGCGATCGCCGCCGTGCCCGACGAATTGGTGGATGAAGTTTCGCTCTGCGGCCCGAAGGAACGCATCTCCGAGCGGCTCGCCGCCTGGCGGGCGAGCGGCGTCACCACTTTGATTTGCGGAACCTCGGATCTCGATACGGTGCGCGCCCTGGCGGAAATAGGCTAGGCGTGCTTCAGGCTCGCCATCTCTTTCAGTTTGAGGAAGTGCTTCTCAAAGAGATGCCAGCTCACCATACTGATCCCGACCACCAGCAGGACGACGATCGCATTCAGCGCCACCACCGCCAGGAACTTGCTGTTCCACGCCGCGGTGAGCGATTCGCCGTGGATTCCCGCCTGCTCGAGCGCCAGAATCAACGGTTGATGGCAGATGTACAGGCAGTAGCTGTATTTTCCAAATGCCTGGAGGAAGCGGGAAGAAGCGGTCCGATGCAGCCAGCTTCCCTCTGGCGCCGTTAGCAGGATCACCAGAAATCCGCTGAAGAAGAGCCCCCACAGGCTGATTCCGATGGTGCCCATCAGGAAATTGTCGTGGTGGACGCTGCGCATTACGACGACCATCACGCCAAGCCCGGCGAGCGAGAGAGCCATCAACAGGGGCGCGCCCTTCCGGACCACGCTCCACGACCGCGGATCTCGAATCGCCAGCGCCACAATCGCGCCGAAAGCCAGTCCGTCGAGACGGCAGAAGGTCAGCACGTAGGCGGCGGTCGAATATTCCAGGTGATGAAGAATCATCCGGCTGAAGAGAGACAGACCGATCAGCAGAGCGCAAACCATCCCGAGAGCGCGCATCGCGACGGTTCGAATCACCAGCGGCCAGGCGAGATAGAACTGCTCTTCGATGGAGAGCGACCAGAAGTGGTGAATGAACTTGGGCACCGCCGAGAACGAAGCCAGGCCGATTCGCCAGTTGAGGACGTAGGTCCAGGCGAAGACTTGAGAGGAGGGCAGGATCAGATTCCGGATCACTTCCTCGGGATGCTTCATACGCAGGAGCGCGGGAAGCAGTCCGAAGAAAAGCGCCAAGCTCAGGTAATACAGGGGGAAGATCCGCACGGTCCGCCGCGCATAGAAGACGCGGAAGTAGTCCGCGCGCTCTCGCGACTGGATGAGGATGCCGGTAATGAGAAACCCGGAGAGCACGAAAAACAGATCGACGCCTATCCATCCGATTCCCGCAACGTGGTGGTAAACCCGTTCCCACAATGCGTTTCCGGATGGAATCAGGAAATACCGGATGTGAAAGGCCAGAACGAGAAGAATGGCGACGCCCCGAAGGCCATCCACGACGGGGAGGCGTCCGGGAGCTATGGCAGACGTGCGCGGCGGCACTGGGTGCGATTCAGTCATAGGCTCAATCTGTTGAAAAGTTGTACTGCGACCTGCTAAAAAACAGCCCCTACTACAAGATCTATTTTGAAGGCAGCCATTCTGGAACGCAAGTTGTATTCATGATACCTTCGACTTCTTGCCTGAAGCGTCCCAAGACAAACGTGTCTGGTGGCATGCCGCGCTGCTGTTGGCGATCGTCTTTGTCGCCGCCAATTTCCAAGTTGTGAGTGGAGATGCCGCGCCGATTTGGGACGCGGAAAGCTTTTTTGTCCCCGCGTTCACGCTGATCTCCGATTTCGCTCATGAAGGGCGCATCCTTCTCTGGAATCCGTGGCAGTCGGGCGGCTCGCCGGATTATGCCGAGCCGGAGTTGGGCGCGATCTCGCCCGTCACGCTGCTGGTGGCTGCTTCCACCGACGGCACCGACGCCGGGTTTCGCACCTACTGGCTGCTGATCTGGATCCTCGGTCCGCTCGGAATGCTCATCCTCGCGCGGCACTTGGGCGCGCCGCCGTGGGGCGCATTCCTTGTCGCCATGGGGTTTGCCTTCTCCGGTTTCTACACGGGGCAGGCGCAATACATGTCCTCGCTCTACGCCATTTCTTTTTTTCCGTGGTTCCTCTGGCGGCTCGACGTCGCCCTCGCCACGCAGAAGATCAAGCCGGCCATGGAATCGGGCGCGCTCTGGGGACTCTCCGCGCTCGGCGGTTATCCGCAGCTCACCATTCTGAGCGCGTTTTTCATGGTGCTGTGGGCTTTGGGACGGTGGCTATTTGCGCCCACTGGAGAGCCCATTCCAGTCTCGCGCCCCAAGTCCGCGTCGCGAGTGCTGGCGTTGGCGGTCATTCCG
>CAZRND010000143.1:0-12766 GCA_964601345.1 uncultured Acidobacteriota bacterium
GCAGATCTCGATCTCGCTCAAGGAGCTGGCGCGCGAGCTCGAGGTCCCGGTGATCCCCATCCCGCAGCCCAACCCGCCCGTCCACGCGCCGGAGGACCATCGGGCCTGGAACTTGCTGAGCGACGCGCGCGATTTTTTCGCCGAACACGCCGGCGCGGCGAGCGAAGAGAAGCGCGAGCTGGCGCGCGAGGAGCTGCTGATTGCCGAAGGCAGCGACTGGTGCTGGTGGTACGGTCCCGAGCATCACACGGCGAACGATCCCGACTTCGACCGCTTGTTCCGCGCGCATCTCTCGAACGTCTATCGCGCGCTCGACGCCAAGGCCCCCCTCGAGCTGGCCTCGCCGATCGCTGTGCAGGCCGAGCGCGTCTTTCACGCCAAGCCGCGCTCGTACATTCGCCCGCGCATCGATGGACGCGTCAGCACCTACTTCGAGTGGCTGGGCGCGGGCATTTACAGTCCCGACCAGACCACCTCGGCGATGCATGGCCGCCGTTTCTATTTCGAACAGGCGCACTACGGCGTGGACGAGAAGAATTTTTATCTGCGCCTCGATTTCCTGGCCGGCTCGCTCGATGCATTGAAGAAGTCGCACGCCGAAGTGCACATCAAGCTCGGAGGACGCGCCGGCAGCCCCACGGAACTCGTGGCCCGCCTGCGTGAAGACGACACGCACTCCGCGCCGGCGCTAGGCGTCGACGTGGCCGTGGACCGCATCTTCGAGATGCGCGCGAGCCTGCCCGTGCTGGGTCTGCTCGGCGCGATCCGCCTGCAGTTTCAAGTTGTGCTGGTCGAAGATGGATTGCCAGTCGATCTGCTGCCGGCGGCGGGATGGCTGGAGGTCGAGACGGGAGAGCCCGCCGAAGAAGGCTAGACGAAGGCTAGTCGCTGGTCATCTGATTGACCGCCGCGAGCAACGCTTTTGCGGCAACCGGCTTGTAGAGGCAGCGATCCACATTGTCGCGCAGCGTCTTCACGGCCTTGCGAAAATCCTTACGGGTTGCGAGCATCACCACCGCGACTTTGGCGGCTTTTGCTTCCTGTGAGAGGAGCAGGCCCTGGCCGTTCTGGCCGTTCAAGCAAAAATCGCTGACCACGAGATCGAATTTGCCGGCTCGGAGCGCCGCGTGCCCCTCGTGGTAACCTTCGGCTGTAGTCACCTGATAGCCTTTTCGAGCGAGCGCCGCTTTGTAGGCGAGCAACTGCGCGGGAGCGTCGTCAACCACTAGGATTTTGGCCACGATTGCCGAAAAGTATATCACCCGGAGGGAAATCACATGCGGAAGTGGATCTGGTTCGTGCTGGCGGCTTCGACGGCCTGGGCTCAAGATACCGCGGTGCTGGATGCGGCGCGCGCCACGATTGCGGCGGCGAAATTCTGCTTCCTGATTACAGTCGAATCGGGACAGCCGCAGGCGCGTCTCGTGAATCCATTCGACCCGGAAGCGGACATGACGGTGTGGATGGGGACCAATCGCAAGACGCGCAAGGTCGAGCAGATTCGCAAGAATTCGCGCGTCACGCTGGCGTATCCCGACATTCCCGGCATGGGCTACGTCACTCTGGTTGGACGCGCGCGCCTGGTGCATTCGATTGAGGAACGCCGCCGCCGCTGGAAACCGGAGTGGGCAGGATTCTATCCCGGCGGGCCCGAGGGCGACACCTACATGCTGATCGAGTTCAAGCCCGAGCGGATCGAAGTGATGAGCGTCGCGCGCAAGATCGCGTCCGACCCGCTGGCGTGGCGCCCGGCGATCCTGGAGAGAAAAGGAAAAGATTGGGTTCCTGATAGAGCCCAAGGTCATTAGAGTTACAATGAGCAGCGCGCCAACTCGCCGATGCAGAACGACACCGGACCGGACATAGGAAAGCTGGAGGCTGGCCTTTGGGAAGCCGCCGACAATCTTCGCGCCAACTCCAAGCTCACGTCGAGCGACTACTTCATGCCCGTCTTGGGCGTGATTTTCCTGCGCCACGCCGCCAACCGTTTTGAAGCCGCGCACCGGCAGATTCTGGCCGATCAGGCCGCCGGGAAAATGCCGAAGCGCAAAGTGATGCCCGCGGACTACGTCGCCCGCCGGTCGCTCTACCTTCCGGAAACCGCGCGCTACGATTGGATCATGGAGCAGGCCGCTGTCGGCGGCGCCGATCTGCCCAACTTCGTGACCAAGGCCATGGAAGATACCGAGGCGGAATTCCCGCCCTTGGCCGGCGTGCTCCCGAAGGATTACGGCATCTTCGAGACCAGGGTCCTGGAAGACTTGATGCGGACCTTCAATGGCGAGGAAATCAAGAACGCCACGGGCGACGTGTTTGGTCGAATCTACGAGTACTTCCTGGCCAAGTTTTCCATCCAAAAAGCGCATGATAACGGCGAGTTCTTCACTCCTTCGTCCATCGTGCAGACGATCGTCAACGTTATCGAGCCGGATCACGGCACGGTCTTCGATCCTGCCAGCGGCTCCGGGGGAATGTTCGTTCAGTCCAGCCACTTCATCGAGCACGAAGGTGGCGACACCGCTAAGAAGGTCGTCTTCTTTGGGCAGGAGAAGAATCGCGACACCATACGCATTGCGCAAATGAACCTGGCGGTTCATGGCCTGGAGGGCAAGATCGCGGAAGCGATCACCTACTACCAGGACGAGCACAATCTCGCCGGCAAGTGCGACTTTGTGATGGCCAACCCGCCGTTCAACGTGGACTTGGTGGATGCCAAACGCGTCAAGAGTGACCTTCGGTTGCCGTTCGGCCTGCCCGGTGTCAACAAAGCCGAGAAGGTCAGCAACGGCAACTACCTGTGGATTTCTTACTTCTGGAGTTACTTGAACCCGGCGGGACGCGCCGGCTTCGTAATGTCGTCGCAGGCATCGAGCGCCGGGCACGGCGAAAAGGAGGTCCGCAAGAAGATCGTTGAAACCGGCGATGTGGATGTCATGATCTCGATCCGCTCGAACTTCTTCTACACCCGGACGGTCCCCTGCGAGTTGTGGTTCTTCGACCGCGGCAAGCCCGCCGGCCGCAAGGATCACGTGTTGATGCTCGACGCGCGCAACGTCTATCGGAAGGTCACGCGCAAGATCTACGATTTCTCTCCCGAGCAGATGCGGAACATCGCAGCGATCATCTGGCTCTATCGCGGCCAGGGCGAACGCTTCCTGGCGCTGGTGAAGGACTATCTCGGGAAGCTCTGCGCCGAGTGCGCAGCGATTCCGGCAGCGCTCGAAGGCTTCGAGAAGACACTAGCCGATCTCCGCGGCCGTTTCGACGGGCTGATGAAGGCGGTGTCCAAGCTTGAGGTTGAGAAAACGAACACACTCGCTGATGCCGTTGCGGAGTTGAAGGACGCGGCCACCCTTTACTCAGGCGACGCGAAGAAACTCCTGGCCGGTCTCAACGGCTTCGTCAAGAAACATGGCGCGGCCCTTCCCGGCAAGAACGACGCCCAGCGCGCTGCGCGCAAGGCGTTTGACCCGACAGCCGAAGCGATCCGCGGCCTGGTGAAGCAAGTGGATCTGCTCTATAAGCTCGCCTCGCGCGCCGCCGACGCGGCCGCTCCTTTGGCGGCCGATAACGCGATTTCCGAAATCTACGACCGCCGCGCGGCAGCCAAGCTTATCAAACAACTGGATGAAGACCGCAAGGCCGCCGTACAGCAACTCAAGCATGTCGTTTACTTCGACCGCCAGGCGGCGTGGCTGCAAGAGCGTTTTCCCGACGCGAAGCTCACCGCGGTGCCGGGGTTGGTCAAGCTGGTCAGCAAGGACGATATCAAGGCAGCCGACTGGAGCCTCACGCCCGGACGATACGTCGGTGTCGCGCCCCCTGAAGAAGACGAAGATTTCGATTTCGAACAAACCATGCGCGATATCCATTCCGAGCTGGCGAGCTTGAACAAGGAAGCGGCGGATTTGGCGGCTACGATCCAGGCCAATTTCGAGGAGCTAGGCATATGAGCCAACTGCTCAGAATTGCAGACAGTGTCTGCAATAATCGCTTGGTCCCAAGAACCCTCGCGGAGTCCAACGCTGCGGACGACGGCCGAGCTATGAGGAAATTGACAACACCCGACCTCTTTCCCATTATTGCAGCCAGCGGCTGCAATTGTGTAGTTGTCCGGCGCTCTGCACTCAGTATCTGCGGGCTGAACGACACTACTGGCAAGTCTGAGAATCTCGCACCACCGGTGCGAGAAAGTGATTGGAGCCACCGAGAATTCTTCACTGACCTGCTCTTTCACCGGCGCTTGCGGTGCCAGGTGGCCATTGATTTGAAGGTCGGCGAGTTCCAGCCGGAGTTCGTCGGCAAGATGCAATTCTACCTAACGGGCTCTCGACCGCCAAGTGCGTGCCAAGGGCGGAAAGCCATCCATCGGGATCATCCTTTGCAAGGAAAAGAACCGCATGATCGTCGAATATGCGCTCCATGAGGCATCGAAGCCAATCGGCGTAGCAACGTATGGGGTCGTCAAACGTCTGTCCAAGGAGTTGAAAGGCATGTTGCCGGGTCCTGCCGAAATAAGCAAGTTGCTGGAGAGTCGGGAATGATCGAAGCAGGCCTCGCAGTTCAAGCAGGATGGAAAAGCGCTCGGTTGGGGCAGTGCTGCTCCAAAATTGGCAGCGGTGCGACACCACGTGGCGGAGAATCCGTATACGAGGGAAGCGGTGTAACGCTCATCCGTAGCCAGAACGTGTACAACGGTCATTTTGCATTGAGCGGACTGGCCTACCTCAGGGAGGAACACGCGGACCAGCTGAAGGGCGTCACCGTTGAACCAGGGGACGTACTGCTCAACATCACTGGCGACTCTGTCGCACGAAGCTGCCTAGTTCCAGAAGATATCCTTCCGGCTCGGGTGAACCAGCACGTTGCAATTATTCGACCCGCCTCTGAGTTGTTCGATTCACGGTTCGTTGCATACTACCTTATTACACCGCTAATGCAATCCACGATGTTATCCCTTGCAGGAAGTGGAGGAACGCGGAAGGCCCTTACAAAAGACATGGTTGAGGGATTTCAGTTACCACAGCCCCCACTTTCGGTCCAGAAAAGAATCGCGGACATTCTCTCCGCTTACGACGACCTGATCGAGAACAACCGGCGGCGGATGGCGCTGCTGGAGGAGGAGGCGCGGCAGCTCTACCGCGAGTGGTTTGTCCGCATCCGCTTCCCGGGCTACGAGCACACTCGAATCCAGAGTGGCGTGCCAGAAAGTTGGGAGTTGTCAGGAACACCCGAAGTGGTTCATGTTAACCCGCACGTACAGTTGTCGGATGATGAAGAACACTGGTTCGTCGAGATGAGCGATCTCCCGATTAATAGTATGGTCATCCAAGAAGCAAGAAAGAGGCCGGGGCGGTCGGGGAGCAAGTTCATGAATGGGGACACACTCTTTGCTCGCATAACGCCATGCCTGGAAAACGGCAAGACGGCATTTGTCGACTTCTTGAATGATGGGGACGCCGGACGAGGGTCCACGGAGTTCATCGTGCTACGTTCCAAGCGCTTAACGGCGCAGTTCGTCTACTGCTTGGCGCGAACGTACGCCTTTCGAGAACACGCCATCAAGAGCATGGTCGGGTCCTCCGGGCGGCAGCGGGTTCAGGAGACTTGCTTTGAGAAATTTCATGTCTTGGTCCCGCCACGTACGTTGCTCAACCTTTTCACTGACACGGTTAGACCAACGTTCGCTCAGATCAAGACGCTGTATCTGCAAGTTAGGAAGCTAACCGCCGCTCGCGACCTCTTGCTTCCACGCCTCATGAGTGGAGAAGTCGCGGTGTGATGCCTCCATGATCACCGACATCTATAGCGAAGACCGCCTGGTACAAAAGACCTTTGCCGAGCACCTGGAAAAGAAGCTCGGATGGGACAGCGTCTACGCTTACAACAACGAGACCTTCGGGCCGGAGAGCATGCTCGGGAGAGCGTCGGAACAGGAAACCGTGTTGGTGCGCGACCTGCGCTGGGCGCTCGGATACTTGAACCAAGACGTACCGGAGACAGTCCGCGAAGAGGCGATTCGCAAGTTGACAGCCACCGACCTGGCGCGTTCCCTCGTCCAGCACAACAGCGATTTCTACGCGCTTCTTCGCGACGGCGTGCCCGTGGAGTGGCGCGACACAGCCGGCGAGACGCGCCATGCCCGGCTGAAAGTGATTGATTTCCGCCGCCCGCGCGAGAATCGCTTCCTCGCCGTGCGCGAGCTGAGAATCCAAGGGACGCGCGTCCCTCATTACAACCGGCGCGCCGACCTGATCTGTTTCGTCAACGGGCTGCCGGTGGTCTTCGTGGAGTTGAAAGCGGCTTACAGAAACATTCGCGAGGGTTTCGACAACAATCTCACCGACTACATCGAACAGAGCATCCCTCACGCCTTCCACCACAACGCATTTCTCATCGTCAGCAACGGCGACGCCGCCCGCTACGGCTCGATCACCAGCAAGTGGGAGCACTTTGTGGAATGGAAGCGCAACGCCGAAAAGGACGAAGGCCGCGTGAGCGCCGAGGTGATGCTCAACGGCATGCTGGCCAAAGACCGCCTGCTCGACATTGTCGAGAATTTCATTCTATTCGACGAGAGCCGCGCCGGCGGCTCGCGCAAGATCGTGGCCCGCAACCACCAGGTGCTGGGAGTGAATAGCGCCGTCGAGTCGGTGAAATGCCAGGAGGAATTGAAGAAGCAATATCCGCCGGGCGAGCGCCTGGTCGAGGAAAGCAAGGAGGTCGACTTAGCATCTGGGTCAGCGGACAAACAACTGCTGCCGCTCGTGCGGCAGGCCCATCCCGATCTCGGACGCTTGGGGGTCTTCTGGCATACGCAGGGCAGCGGCAAGTCGTATTCCATGGCCTTCTTCGCCGAAAAGGTCCGCCGCGTCATCCCCGGCAACTTCACCTTCCTAATCATGACCGACCGCGAGGACCTGGACGATCAGATCTGGCGCACCTTCGCGGGATGCGGAATCACCGGCGAGAAGACGCCGCGCGCGAGTTCCGGCAAGGAACTGCAAGAGATCCTGCGCGGGAATCATCGTTTCGTCTTCAGCCTGATCCACAAGTTCAACCAGCCGGTGACCGAGCCCTACAGCGCGCGCGACGACATCATCGTGATTTCCGACGAAGCGCACCGCACCCAGGCCGGTAAGTTCGCGCGCAACATGCGTCTGGCCCTTCCCAACGCCTCGTTCATCGGATTCACGGGCACACCGCTCTTCAAGCACGACCAGATCACCCGCCGCATCTTCGGCAAGTACATTTCCCGCTACGACTTCAAACGCTCGGAAGAGGATCAGTCCACGGTCAAGCTGATCTACGAGAACCGCGGGGAGAAGCTGGGCATCGCCCGGCTCGACCTCAACGACCGCATTGCCGATGCCGTCGAGCAGGCGGAACTCGATCCCGACCAGACCGCGCAGCTCGAGAGATTGCTCGGCAAGGACTACGAAGTAATCACCGCGGACGACCGCCTGGACAAGCTGGCGGACGACTTTGTGGAGCACTGCTCCTCGCGCTGGCAGACCGGCAAGTCAATGCTGGTTTGCATCGACAAAATCACTTGCGGCCGGATGTTCCAGCGCATCGAGCCGCGCTGGCGTGCACGGATCGCCCAACTTCGAGCGCAGCTCGCAGCCAAAGAATCCGAGCTCGCCGCGGCCGCGGACTCCGATGGACGCGAGCGCCTCGCGAAACAGGCGGAGTCCATGCGCGGGCAATTGCGGTGGATGGAGACCGCCATCATCGAAATCGTCATCAGCGAGGCGCAAAACGAAGTCCGGGATTTCGCCCGCTGGAATGTCGACATCGTGCCGCATCGCGTGGTCATGAAGACTGGTTTCCAGACGCCGGACGGCAAGCGCGTGCCCGTGGACGACGCCTTCAGGGATCCCGATCATCCTTTCCGGATCGCCATCGTCTGCGCAATGTGGCTGACTGGCTTCGACGTGGAATGCCTGGCTACGCTTTACATCGACAAGCCGATGAAGGCGCACAACCTGATGCAGGCGATCGCTCGCGCCAACCGGGTCTTCCCCGGCAAGGAGTGTGGCGTCATCGTGGATTACAACGGCATGCTCCGGAGCCTGCGCGCGCTCCTGGCGCAATATGCCGTGGACGACGAGGATGGCGATGGAGCTGGAGCTGGCGAACCGGCCGCGCCGATCGAGGATCTGGTGGCGGCGCTGGCGCAAGCGATCGACGCCGCCGAGGCGCATCTCCGTAAATTGGGATTTGATCCACTCCGCCTGCACGGGGCCTCCGGGTTCACGCGGATCGCCGCCCTGCGCGATGCCGTAGACGCCTTATACACGTCCGATGACTCCAAGCGGCGTTTCGAGATCATTGCACGGCAGATTTTCAGCCGTTCCAGGGCGCTCGGCGCGAACCCCAATGTCTACACATACGCCGAGCGTCAAGACAACATCGAGGCCATCTACAAGAAGCTGGAAGAACGCCGCGACACGGCGGATGTGACCGCCGTCCTCAAGGAACTTCACCGGATCGTCAACGAAGCGATCCGCGCGGCGGCCCCGGGCGACGATCATGCCGAGGGGCTAACCGTGGATCTAAGCCAGATTGACTTCGGCAAGCTGCGCGACGAATTTGCAAGCAAGGTCCGGCGAAAGCACACCGCCCTGCAGGATATCCGCGACGTAGTGGAGCAGAAGCTGGCGCGGATGCTCGAGAACAATCCCATGCGGATGGACTACTACAAGAAGTACCAGCAGATCGTCGCCGACTACAATCGGGAAAAGGACCGGGTCACTGTCGAAGAAACGTTCGCGCAATTGATGGCTCTGGCAGCCAGCCTGGACGCCGAACAAAAGCGCGCCGCCGAAGAGGGCTTGAGCGAGGATGAACTGGCTATGTTCGATCTGCTTTTCAAGGCGAGTATCTCCAAGGCTGATCGCGAGCGTTTGAAGCAGGCCAGCCGGAGCCTGCTCTCGTCGCTTCGCGATTTGTTGAGCACGATGCCTCTATGGACCAAGAGCAGGACCAGCCAGGCACAGGTTCAGGTCTTCATCCTCGACATGCTGTGCGAGAACCTTCCCCGCCCGCCTTTCAGTGAGCAAGAGACCGAGTCCCTCGCAGGCCAAGTTTACGGCTTCGTCTGGCAACGCAGCGTAGCTGGCTATCAGTTCCTATCCTCTTAATCTCTTATTCCAATTTCAGCGACGGTTCTTGCTTGCGGGCGCGATAGATCGTTCGCGGCGGGACTTCGGCCACGGCGTCGACGTGGGCGACGTAGGTGCCGCGCGGCAATTTGAAGCCGAAGGGGATTTCCGGGCTGAGCGATTTTTGCAACAGCCGGAAGTGCTGGTAACCGAGGGTGAACGCCTTGCCGTACTCGTTCACCGCGACGACCACAACCGTGAGATCGAAATCGTCGCGGCTGTCGTTGGCCACTTCCACCGAGCCAAAGATGCCTTCCGATTCCACGCGCGGAAACTTCTTCCAGACCACCGACAGCGGGACAAAGAAATTGGCCGAGAAGATGCGCGTGACCGACTGCGGCGGGCGGGCGCCGTCGGTGGCCGTCAATCCAACCGAAATCTCGCCGCCTCGCCCCGGCGTGCCGGTGATCACTCCGGTGTCGGGATTGAGCTCGAGGCCCGGCGGCAATTTGCCTTCCGTCACTTTCCACCGAACGGGCGTCGTCCCTCCTCTGGCGTCGAGTCTCACGCGATAAGGAGTCTGGTCGCTTCCCGGCGGCAGCGATTGCGTGACGATCTCGAGAGGCCGGGCAATACGAATGGTGAAAGTGCGCTCCCACTCCGCGTCGGAATCGTTGACCGCGACAGTGAGGTCGAATGACCCCGTCGTCTGCGGCCGGCCGAAAATCTCTCCCGTCGACGGATTCAGCCTCAGCCCGGACGGCAATTGGCTCGCGCCGCTGAGCTTCCATGTGAATGGGCCGCGACCTTCGGTTTTGATCGCGGCGCGATAAGGCGTATTCCACACGGCGTCAGGAAGGGCGCTGGTGAAAATCTGAAACGCCAGCAGCGCCGCCAGAGCAAGCATGTGGTCCTCAGAGCCTGCGTCGGAAAAGGTCGATCATCTCGGCAAGAGCCTGATCGGTAGCTTCGGGATCGAAGCGCGGGCCTTCGTCGCGCGCGAAGGCGTGCTCCCCGGCATAGAGACTGATGCGATAGTTCACTCCCGCCTGCTTCAGCCCTTCCTCGACCTTGGCGCGGCCCTCGGCCGGAACGTGTGGATCGGCCGTGCCGAAGATCATCAGCAATTCTCCCTTGATCTCCTTCGCCCGCGCGAGGGAACCTGCGTCCGCGTCCTGCCCGAGTTTGCCGTTGTGGATCCCCGTGCCATAGAAACACGTCGTCGCCAGGACGTCGGATTGCAGCGCGGCGCGAAAGGCCAAATGCCCGCCGATGCAGAATCCCGCAGCGCCAAGTTTTCCCGCGGCCATGCGCGGATGTCCGTGCAGAAAATTGAGCACCGCGCGGCAATCGGCGTCGAAACAGGCTACGGGAGTTTTCGCGGCGTCGCCCTGCCCGCGCGTGCGTCCGGCGTCATCGGCTTCGATCGCGCTGCCGGGCGGCTCGATGCGATGGTAGATTTCCGGCGCGGCCACCACGAAACCATATCCCGCGAGGCGCACGCAAGAGCGCAGCATCGGCCCCGCAAGCTGATAGATGTCGGAGTAGAAGAGGACGCCCGGATATTTCCCCTCCGCTTTCGGCGCAACCACGAACGTGCGCATCGGGCTGCCGTCAACCGTCAGGTGAACAAACTCTCGTGTAACCACCATAGGAAAACGAATCTACCACAATCGCTCTAGCGCCATACGGGCACGTAGTCGGAAGGAACGGCGATGGTCGCGGACGCTTCGGTTTGCGCCGGGCCGAGGCGAAGAATGTGCGGCGTGATCAGCACCAGCACTTCCAGATCGACGTCCTGCTTGGTCTGCTGGCCGAAGAGCAGTCCAAGACCGGGAATGCCGGCGAGGCCAAATAGTCCGTTCAACGATTTTTGCTCCTGGCGCGTGAGGATTCCGCTGAGGATCGCCGACTGCCCGTCGACCAGCGTCAGTTGCGACGTGAACTCGCGGTTCGAAAGCGTCGGCTGTCCGGTCGCGGTGATCGACTCGATGGATCGCGTCTGCATCTCGATGGCCAGACTCACCTCGCTTTGCGTTTGAATGCGCGGCGTGGCTTTGATCTTGATGCCGATGTCTTCGAAGGTGAATGACGGAAACGGATTCACCAGCGTGCCGTTTTGCTGCTGTTGCAGCGCCGTCCCAGTCAGGATGGGCGCCGAGAAGGTAGCCGTGACGATCGGGTAGCGCTCGCCGAGCAGGAAGGTGGCCGGCTGCCCGTCCACCGAGCGAATCTGGATCGTGCTTAGCTCGCGGCCCACGCTGCGCGACAACGTGGCGGCGAGACTCGCCGATGGCAGTGTCACGCCGAACGAGCCCGTCGCGATCCGGCTCAGCAAGCTGGTCGGAGTGAGCCGCCCGAATTGATATTGCAGATCGGGCAGGATGCCGAGCGTGCGCGCCAGATTCAGATTCACGGCGATGCTCTGGATTTCGATCATCACTTCCGGACGGCCCTGCACCAGCGATCGCACCACCGCTTCGGCCTGCGCGACGTGGCCGGCGGTGTCGCGGACGCTGATGACCTTGCGCACCGCGTTGACGCTGACCCATCGCATTTCAAAGAGCGTGCGCAGCAGGCCGGCGATTTCGTTGATGGCCTCCGGCGTCGTTAACGCGGACACGTCAAGATTCTTCAGGACCTGCCGTTCGAACTGCAGCCGCTTCACACTGGATTCGGGTGCCACGATCGCCGAACGCTCGTCGATGGGGGCGACGAAGGTCTTGGTGACGGCTCCGGCCGCGCTTACGGCCTTCGAGAAATCCACGTCCTCGAGAATCAGGCGGCTACGCAGCGCCGCGGGCACCTCGTCGTCGATCAGGAACTCGATTCCGTAGGCCGCTCCGAGCGCCGCGTAGAGCCCCCGCGTGTCGCCGCGGAAGTCCCAAGAGCGCAGAATGTCTTTGGGCCTCAGCGCCACCAGGGCTGTTTCGTCGGGAAGATTCTCCGGCACGCCGGCGGGGCGCGGCAACTTCGCCTCGGCTTCTTTGCGCTGGGTCTTCGCAAAATCGTTCGTCGGATCGAGATCGTTCGCGGCGGCAAAAATGCGCGCCGCCTCCGCGTAATCCCCCTGCTGCATCCGGCGCTGGCCCTCTGAGACCATGCGGAAGACGGCTTTCTGTTTGGTCATCTCGCGGCGAATAATGTATTCGACGTTGCGAGGATCTTCCTGGGCCGCCAGCGCGTACGCTTTGTGAGCGGCCTGGAAATCTCCGGCCCGTTCGGCCTTCTGCCCGCGCTTTGCGGCCTGCCGGGCGGCACGCGAATCCGCCGGCAGGGCGGCCGCCGCGCAGAGGAGCAGCAGGCACAAAAGGGCACACTTCTTCATTAAAGCTAATGACGAGAGGACTCGATCAGGCGTTGAGCGCGCCGGAAGATTTCCCGCAACATCGCCGGGGTCAGCCGGCCGGTGAAGGTGTTTTGCTGGCTGGGATGATAACAGGCCAACAGCGCCGGCAGCGGCGCGGAAGGCCGATAGAGCGCTCCGTGGCCGAACTTCGCGCCTTTCAACGGCCGCAGAGCGAGATAGTTGTCGAAAGCGAACTTGCCCAAGGCCACCACGACGCGGACGCGTGTCAATAGCTCGAGCTCGCGCACCAGAAACCGCCGGCAGTTCAACGTCTCCTCGCGCGACGGTTTGTTATCGGGCGGAGCGCAGC
>CAZRND010000144.1:0-12766 GCA_964601345.1 uncultured Acidobacteriota bacterium
GCGCACCACCGGCAGCAAGATGCGCGAGGGATGCGCGGCATCGTGATGCACGCGGTTCACCGCGGTGCGGGTTTCGGCGTCCGCGCGGAGCGGCTTGCCGGTGTTCGGATTCGGATCGAAGCGCGGATCGTTGCTGCTCGTCACGTGCACGGCGATCTTGTGTCCCTTATTGAAAACGAGGCTCGTGCTCCACAGGTCGATGCGCGCCTTCACCACCTCGCCCGGCTTCATCGGCACTTCTTTGTCGAAGCCGTCGCGATAGCGCAGCCGGATGGGCGCGTCGAGCACCAGTGCCTCGTATCCGTCGGGATAAACGTCCACGAGCTTGGCCACAAAGTCCGTATCGGGCGCGTTCGTCTCGACCCACAGATCGGCGTAGACATGTCCCGTCACCTCGACGGGTTGCGTCAGGACCGGAGTCTCAAAGCGGAGGTAATCCTCGCGTCCGGTAACGGCGCGCTGATCCATCGGGCCCTTGCCAGGGATAATCAGATTCTGTCCGCCGAACGTCGGGACAGGATTCTTCGGATCGTAGCGATACTCATCGAAGTTCTCCGCGTTGCCGCCGTACTCCGCGCCGAGTTTGCCTTTGGCCTGCAGGTAATAAGGAGTGATGCGCGCGGGCGGCGGCCACGATTCCGCGGTCTTCCAGGTGTTCCCCGGAGCGCTCGTATCGTTGGGATCGCCCATCACGTAGTAGCGCACCGGCGGCTCGTTCATGATGCCGTTGTCGACGCCCTTCAGCCAGTAGTCGAACCAGCGCAACTGAATGTCCGCCTGATTGAAGCGCGCATTATCGGGATATTTGATCTTGCCTTGCAGAGCGCCGTGACCGATCGGCGCCATCAGCAGCTTCTGGTTGCCGGCGGCGCGTCCGCCGCCGTTGCGCTGCAATCCCGCGAAGTTGTCGATGTTGCCTTGATCAAAAATGTCGTACCATCCGCCGACGTTGTACATCGGGATGCGGATGTTCCCATGCTGCCGGGCCATATCGCGCCAGTCCCAATCGTGATCGGAGACGTTATGCGCGATGGTCTTGGCGATTTCGTCTTCCTTGCCCTGTCCCTTCAGCCAGCCGTCGTTCATCTCTTTGCGATACACGCCGCCCATGTAGACGGTGTTCGATCGCGCGCTCGCCTCGGCGAGCACCACGAACGCGCAGACCAGGTGCGGTGGCGCCTGCGCGGCGGCGAGATTCGAAGCGATCCCCAGGGCCGATGTCCCGACCATGCCGACCTTGCCGTTCGACCACGACTGTTTCGCGACCCACTCCACCGTGTCGTAACCATCCGGTCCGTCGGTGCGAAAGGGGCGATTGAATCCTTCCGAGCGGCCGATGCCGCGCATGTCCTGCACCACGAGCGCGTATCCTTTTGCCAGGTAAGGCAGGGCTTGCGCGCGATTCTGGCCCGGGACAGTATTCTGCCCGCGTCCATCCTTTAGATATGGCGTGCGCATCAGCACGGCGGGCCAGGGACCCGTACCCTCGGGAGTGAAGACGTTGGTCGCCAGCTTCACGCCGTCGCGCATGGCCACCATTTCTTCTTTGAACGTGCCCCTAAACTCGGGCTGTTGGGCGCTGACCGAGACCAGCGCAAGGGAGAGCAGGAGGACTACGCCCAGACGTTTCTTCATGACGCCTAGCGTACCAGAAAACCGCGGGTTTCGACTGTCCACAAGCGAGGTTCGCTCTTGAATAGTTCTCCCCGAGGTGCTACAACAGGCTCAACATCAGCGGAGGGGTAGAACATGACAAGAACAAAGTGGATTTTGTGGGTATGGATCGCTGCGCTGGTTCCAGGCAGTTTGCCGTCCGCCGCTCAAACAGCAACCGGCACGCTTCATGGTCGAGTCGTGGATTCCACGGGAGCGGTTGTTCCCGGCGCCAAGGTCGTTGTGGAGAATCAGCGAACCGGTTCCAGGCAGGAATTGACCACCAATGCGGAAGGCGTTTTTGTCCAGCCGTTCCTGCCGCCGAGCGAATACCGGGTAACGGTGGAAAAGTCCGGTTTCGAGAAGAGCGTCACCAATGACGTCCGGATCAACGTGGAGCAGAATGTCGGCCTGGAACTGCCTTTGAAGGTTGGCAACGTGTCGACGGCAGTCGAGGTGTCGGCCAACGTGGCGCAGTTGGCCACGGAATCGGCCACGTTTGCCACCACCATCGGAGGCAAGGCTATCTCCCAACTCCCCCTCAATGGGCGAAATCCTTATAGTTTGGCGACGATCGTGCCGGGCGTCGTCCCTGGCGGAGGAGGTTCTACCCCCTGGATCAGCGGCGGCCGGAACGCCACTAATGACATCCTGATTGACGGAACCTCGATCATCCTGCCGGAAAACAACGTCAGTAACCTGCAAACCGGCTGGACGCCGGTTCTGGACAGTGTAGAAGAGTTCAGCGTCATCACGAACTCCCTGGAAGCCCGCTACGGCCGGACCGGCGGCGGAGTATTCAACGTCGCCACCAAGAGCGGCACGAACACTTATCACATTTCGCTTTACGACTACTTGCGCAACAGCGCGCTGGACACGAATACCTGGGCGGGCAACCGCAACGGCACGCCGTTGGCCTCCTTTCAGCGCAACCAGTTCGGCGGCACAGCCGGCGGGCCCGTCTGGCTGCCGCGCTACAAGGGCAAAGACAAGACCTTCTTCTTTCTGAGCTGGCAGAGCGAGCGGCAGCGGTCCGCGTCCCAGAGCAACGCCACTGTGCCGTTGCAATCCTGGATCGACGGCGATTTCTCCAGTCTCCGGAACGGCGCGGGCGGTCCGATCGTCATCTATGATCCCCTGACCGACACCACGGGCGCCAACCGCGTGGCCTTTCCCAACAACCGCATCCCAACGGCGCGAATGGATCCCGTGGCGGTCAAGTTGCTGACCTACTTTCCAAAACCCAACGCCACGCCCACGAACGTGAATACGCAGGCCAACAATTTTTTCGTTTCAGGCAAGGCCGTCTCCGAGAACTCCAAATTTGACAGCCGCCTGGATCACGTTTTCAACTCGAAGTTCCGGATGTTCGCTCGCGGGTCTTATCAAGTGGGTGTCTCGATTCCGCTGAACGGCTTCGGAAACGCGGGGACCTCGATCGGCGATGGTCCGAACAACTTCAACCTGTACAACATCACCGCGCAAGGGATCTATACGCTGAACGCCAATACGATCGTGAACTTGAACTATGGATTCACCCGGAACGTCGGGGTGCGCTACCCCTTCTCCGAAGGAATCAATCCCACCGCGACTTTGGGACTTCCGTCGTACTACGTGGCCCAGGCGGCCAAGGACAATCTGGAATTTCCCAGAATAGACATTGGCAGCCTCTCCTCGCTGGGACAAGCCACGTTCACTACGCTGCTCAACCGGCCTTCCTCGCACATTATCCGCGGCGATGTGAGTAAGGCTCTGAGCAAACACACCCTCATGGTAGGGGCGGAATGGCGCAAGCTGTTCCACAACTTTACCCAGCATGGACAGCCGTCCGGCCAGTTCGGATTCAATGCGGGGTTCACGCAGCGCGTCTACAATGTCACGCAGGGCGGCAACGCCACCACGCCGGGCGAAGGATTTGGCCTGGCGTCGTTCCTGCTAGGGATGTCCAGCGGCGGAAGCATGTCTCACTCCCTAGCCTCTGCGGAAGAAAGTTCTTTCGCGGGCTTCTATGCGCAGGACACTTGGAAAGTAACTCCCACGCTGACCGTCACGCTCGGCCTGCGCTGGGATGCGGATATCCCGCGCACCGAACGCTACAATCGCCTGACTTATTTCGATATTGACGCGGTGTCGCCGCTGCAGGGCAAAGTGGCGGCTTCCGCTTGTCCGAACTGCGGAAACTTGCGAGGGGCCATGATGTTTACAAACCCCGATCATCGCCGCCAAACCGCCACCGACTTGACGAATTGGGGACCGCGGCTCGGCATTGCCTGGCATCCAATGGAGAAGTGGGTGTTCCGCACCGCCTATGGCATGCTCTACTCGCCTTCAGTGATGCAGGCGGCGGGCACGTCGGGGACGTCCGGCTTCGAAGGCTACACGGGCAGCACGTCCATGCTCGCCACCAACGATAGCGGCAGGACGCCGTTCTACTTCCTGCGAAATCCGTTCCCGGACGGGTTCAACCTGCCTCCCGGTCCCACCGGACTCTATGGGGGAGCCGGAACCAACATTGGCGGGGGCGTGGGCGACAGCGTCTTTGTGGATTCCCGGAGCCCGGTCATTCAGCAATGGAATTTCAACGTCCAGCGCGAGTTGAAAGGTTGGCTTTTCGATGTCGGCTATCTGGGCAGCAAGGGCCAGCACTTGATTGACGGGGAAGGCGGCGTTCCTTTCAATCAATTGCCCGCGTCTTTTCTATCCCTCGGCAACGCCCTCAACGATATCGTACCGAACCCGTTCTTCAACGTGATTACCAACCCCACTTCCTCCTTGCGGCTGGCCACCACGACGCGCCGGCAGACGCTGGTGTCCTACCCGCAGTACACCAGCCTGCAGTACTTCCGCAAGCCGCAGGGAAACTCGCTCTACCATTCGCTTATTTTCTCCGCGGAAAAACGACTTTCGAAGGGCCTGCAGATGCTCTTTTCCTTCACCGGAGGGAAACTGATTGACGACGTTTCGCAAGTGGTCACTTTCCTGGGAGCGGCCGGGACGAAACAGGACGCTTACTGCCGGAAATGCGACCGGTCTGTTTCCGCGCAGGACCAGTCCAGGCGATTGGTGGTCAGCGCCAACTATGAGCTCCCGTTCGGCCGAGGGAAGACGTTTTTCAGTGGAACGGCGAAGGTCGTAGACTTGGTCATCGGCGGCTGGCAGATCAACGGCATCGCCACCTTCGCCAAGGGCCTGCCGATTGCGCTCAGCAACGGAGGCAACAACGTCGGACTCGGCAACCCCGGTGGAACCCCGCGCGCTTCCAGCACCGGACATTCCGGGGCCAAGAGCGGCGCAATTGCCGACCGGCTCAACGCCTACTTCGATACGACGGCGTACTCGATGACGCCCAACTTCACGTTCGGAACCGTGGGCCGATTCCTACCCGATGTGCGGTCGCCGGGCACCCACAACCTGGACTTCTCGATGTTCAAGAACTTCCGCGTCACGGAGCGGCTGAACATCGAGTATCGGGCCGAGGCCTACAACTTCACGAACTCGCCGACTTGGAACGGGCCGAATACGAATGTGTCCAACTCGCCCGCCGGAGTGGGCGGCTTCGGATGGATCACGACGGCCAACGGGCAGCGCGTGATGCAGATGTCGTTGCGGTTGTCGTACTAATCGAGCTGGATTGATTCACTGCCCGCAAGCGTTCTTGGGGGCGGTGTCGGCAGCCGGATCGACCGACCGCACTGCGAGGTACTGCACGCGAGGCGGCATCGTGGGCGCCAGCGTGATCGAGACTTCAAGCTGGCCGCGCTCGCAGGGCATACGCCACCTTCCGCGGAGCGCGTTCTCAGGCTCGAGCGTACCCTCTGCGCGGCATGTGCCGACTTTCGAGCGAAGCTCGTCAATCGCGCGGCGCCGGCGGTCCTTGGAAGTATCGAGATAAAGATTGTCCGCGGCAATCTCGTCGGCGAGGCGATCGTCCCAGTTCGCAATCAGGCGCGAGACGGACTTTTGAGCATCGAGAAGTGCCGGCGAAGGCTGTGGGACGCGAGGCTTGAGGCCGCCGGTCTTGCGCAATTCGTCCAGTGCTCGATTCATGACCGCGCCCCAACCCGTATAAGTCAGATTGCCGAGCGCGATAAGGCCGACGCCGTACTCGGGAAGCCAGAGCATCTGCGATCCGAATCCGGGCAGTCCGCCCGAGTGACTGACGATGTTTCCGAAGTCGCAGGTCTGCCGCACGCCGAGCCCGAATGCATAGGACGAGACACTGATCGCAACGTTGCCCGCATCGCTGCGCGCGGCGGCGCGCTGCGAACGCCAAGGTTGTTGCATCTCTCTCAATGACGCGCGCTTGACGGGGCCGGTGTCAGGATCGTCGCGCGGCGGCCAAGCCGACATGTGGAACCTCACATAGCGGGCGAGATCGTCGATCGAGGTCAGCATTCCGCCCATCGCGCCGAACGCGCCGTGCGGAAGCTGCGGCTCTTCTTTCCATTGGTTGTCTTCCCAGCGGTATCCATGCGCCAGCCGATCGGGTGGAACAGATTTCGCCTCGAGCGTGGTTGCGGTCAGGGCCAGTGGCTTCAAAATATTTGCCGAAACGTAATCGGCATAGCTCATGCCCGACACCCGCGAGACGATGCGGCCGAGGATGGCGAATCCGTAGTTCGAGTACTCGTAGGCGATTCCCGGCGGATTCGAGAAGGGAATGCCGCGGCGCAGCATCTCCGTCATGTGCTCCTCGGTCCGCGCGAGTTGCTGGTCGCCCCAGGGATTGTCCTCGGGGAATCCCTCGGAGTGCGAGAGCAAGTGGCGGACGGTTAGCCTCGGCGAATCTTTCGTCGGATAGGCAAGAGTCCTCAACTCCGGCACATACTTCTCGGCAGGATCGTCGAGCGAAAGCTTCCCCTCGTCGCGCAGTTTCAGAATCGACAGCGCCGTGAAGCTCTTGGTCATCGAGGCGATTCGGAAAACCGTGGTGGAATTGACTCTCGCTTTCGTGTCAATCTCCCGGAGCCCGAAATAGGATTCTACAACCTCTTCGTCAATAATGACTCCGATGGCGAAGCCCGGCACGTGCCGCTGCGTGGCAAAGTCGTCAAAAATGCGAGAAATCTCCGGAAGGGCCGTACGAAGCTTGGCCCTGCGATCGGGATCGGTGAATTGCTGCGCGGCGGCCAGCGGCGCAAGAAGCAGGGCGATTGCGATGTAGGCGCGGCGCATCTACTTTGCCGTCAGGGCAGGGACATTCTCCTTGCGCACTGCCTCGTTGAGCGTCTTCAAGTCTTTGCTCTGGATGTCGTTCCAGCGCGCCAGGATGCCGTCGAGCTGCTTGTCGAGCAGCGCGTAGACTTCGAGGGACTGTGCGGTCGGCGCGGTGTCCGCGCTCTCAACAACGTTGCCGAGTAGCGTGAGCTTGTTATCCACCATGATGGGATAGTTCAACGGATCCTCCGAGCTCTTCGACCTGACCTGGGTCAGCTCGCCTTCAACGGCGGTCATTTTCTTGTCGAGGTCGTCGATCGACGCCTTGAGTGTCGCGGACGTAGCGCGCTTCTTCAGGTCCTGAAGCTGCGCGCGCAGCTCGCGAATCGCTTTCACCGCGTCATGTGCCTGCGTGACGCGCGCGTGAATCTTGAGCATCAGGTCCGACTGGCGCTGTAACTCGGGCTGCGAGGTGTCGACGCGCGGATCGAGTTTCACTTCAAAGGGCGCGGTCAACGTCTTGCCGGCGGCCGTGAGCTTCGCCTGGTAGGTTCCCGGCACCACGAGCGATCCGCGCGGATTACCGCCCCAAAGCGCCACGCCCGGCACGCGGCTCGGCGCGTCGTAGCGCAGGTCCCACGTATAGCGGTGCATCCCGGCGGCGGCCGGCAGCTTTTCGCGTCGCGCGCGCGCCTCGAGCTGGTCGGCCTCTTCCGGATCGGCGGCCGCTTCCTTCTTCTCCACGCTCGAGAACTTGCGGATTGGTTTTCCCGCCGCGTCGAGAATCTCGAGAGTGATCTCGTCCTTCGCCGGCGACTTCAAGTAGTAGTCGATGATCGCGCCGTCGGGCGGATTCTCGCCCACCGCAGAGCCGCCGCGCCGTCCACCGCCGCCCCCGCCTCCGAATCCTCCCAGGCGCGTGCGATAGGCGCGCTCCGGTTTGTAGAGGTGCGCGTCCGCGCCCGCGACCTCTGCGTTCACCTGCCGCAGAGGTGTGAGGTCGTCGAGAATCCAGAAGGAGCGGCCATGCGTGGCAACGACCAACTCGTCGTTCTTGACAACGAGATCGTTGACCGGCGAGGTCGGCAGGTTGAGTTGCAAGGCCTGCCAGTGCGCGCCATCGTCGAACGAAACAAACACACCGATCTCCGTGCCCGCATAGAGCAGGCCTTTGCGTTGCGGATCTTCGCGCACGGCGTGCACGAAGGTCCGCTCCGGAATTCCGGCGGCGATAGCGGTCCAGGTTTTACCGAGGTCCTTGGTGCGGTAGATGTACGGCTTCGGATCGTCGAGCTTGTGGCGGTCGACAGCCATGTACGCGGTATTCGCGTCATGTGGAGACGGATCGATGAGGCTGATCAAACTCCATTCCGGCATTTCCTTGGGCGTGATCTCCGTCCAATTCTTGCCGCCGTTGCTTGTCACATGGACACGGCCGTCGTCGCTGCCGGCCCAGAGCAGATCTTTCTTCAGCGGCGATTCGGCGAGCGCGAAGATCGTTCCGTAATACTCGACGCTGGTGTTGTCCTTGTTGATGGGACCGCCCGACGATCCCATCGTGTTCTTGTCGTTACGCGTCAAGTCGCCCGACACCTGCGTCCAGCTCGCGCCGCCGTTCGTGGATTTGAAAAGCACTTCAGCGGCGTGATACACCACGTTCGGATCGTGCTGCGAAACCAGGATCGGCGAGGTCCACTGGAAGCGATGTTTCAGTGCGTCCGCGCCGTATCCCATGGGATTGTCCGGCCACGGATTGATGGCCTGCTGCTGGCCGGTGCGCCGGTCGAGGCGCGTGATCAGTCCGCCGTAGCTGCCGGCATAGATGATCTCGGGATTATCTGGCTTCGGCACAACGAAGCCGCTCTCGCCGCCGCCCGCCGGATACCAGTCGGTGCGCTGTATCGATCCTTGGCCGCGGCTGGCGATCGCGACAGTCGAGTTGTCCTGCTGCGCGCCATAGACGTAGTAGGGGAAGCGATTGTCCACTGCTACGTGATAGAACTGCGCGGTCGGCTGATTGTCCTGCGTCGTCCAATTGCGCCCGCCGTCGAAAGTAACGGTTGCGCCGCCGTCATTTCCGTTGATCATGCGCAGCGGATCGCGCGGATCGATCCACAGAGCGTGATGATCGCCGTGCGGCGCTTGAATCGTCGTCAGACTCTTTCCGCCATCGACAGAGCGGTACATTCCCACGTTGAGGACGTACACCGTGTCGGCGGCCTTCGGATCGGCAAAGACGTGCGCGTAATACCACGAGCGCTCGACGAGCCGGTGATCGTCGTTGATCTTCTTCCATGCCTCGCCGCCATTCTCGGAGCGGAACAATCCGCCCTCGGCCGCTTCCACCACCGCGTAGACGCGGTTCGAATCCGCGCCGGAGACGGAAACGCCGATGCGTCCAAGAATCCCGGTGGGGAGCCCGCTGTTCTCGCCGCCCAGTCGCCGCCAAGTGGTCCCGCCGTCAGTAGACTTGTAGAGTCCGCTGCCGGGGCCGCCCGAACTCAGGTTGTATGCGTTGCGGCTGGCTTCCCAGAGCGTCGCGAAGAGCGTGCGCGGATTCGCCGGATCGAAGGTAATGTCGACGGCGCCGGTCTTCTCATCCTTATAGAGGACCTTCTCCCAAGTCTTGCCGCCGTCGTTCGAGCGAAAGACGCCGCGTTCCGCGTTCGGACCGTAAGCGTGACCGAGAGCCGCGACGAAGACGATGTCCGCGTTGCGCGGATGCACGATGACCTTGCCGATGTGCCGCGTGTCGCGCAGGCCGATGTGCGCCCAGGTCTTACCGCCGTCGAGCGACTTGTAGACGCCGTCGCCGTGCGAAATGTTGCCGCGAATGCACGCTTCCCCCGTGCCCACATAGAGGATGTTGGGATCGGCGTCCGCGACGGCGAGCGATCCGATCGACGAAATGGGTTGCCGGTCGAAGAGCGGAATCCAGCTATTGCCGCCGTCAGTGGTCTTCCAAACTCCGCCCGCCACTGCGCCAAAATAGAAAGTCGTGGGACTCGAGGGCACGCCGGCCACGGTGATCACGCGGCCGCCGCGAAACGGCCCGATGTTGCGCCACTTCATATCGCGGAAGAGGGTTTCGGGATAAGGCTGGGCCAGCAAGAGTCCGGCAAACAGAATGGCAGAGAGACGTGTCCATTTTCGCATGGTGACAAGATAGCAGAATTACGACACGCGCAACAGTTCGCCCGACAGCGCGCTCACGCGCTGGCCGGGCAAAACAATTCCCGCGAGGTTCACGGGATCGGCGGCGGAAATCTCGGTCTCTTCCACCGGCGCGGCGCGTCGAACGGCGCGTAGCAGCTCCACCGCTTCGGGGAGAGCATACTGTTCGCCGACGAAGCCTCCCACGAAGCGACCGCCGCGGATTTCGCCGCGCGCTTCCATGCGCCGCAGCTCGACGAGAAGATCGCGCCAGGGGGGCGCGAGCGTCTCGCGCGCCAGCAGGTCGCGGAAGACGACGCCCCAGCGCGCGAGAAGCTGTTTGGCAAATTCGTTGGCCGGCGTGCCCTCCCGTGCAGATTCCGCGCGCAGCAGCGACCAGCGTCCGGCGGCGTGGCGCGGGCGCGCCGTGCGGCCGCGCCCTTGTCCGGCGCGGCGCTTG
This sequence comes from uncultured Acidobacteriota bacterium, assembly GCA_964601345.1. Lineage (GTDB taxonomy): Bacteria > Acidobacteriota > Terriglobia > JAJPHL01 > JAJPHL01 > CAZRND01. The sequence goes on from CAZRND010000144.1 coordinate 10,424, forward strand.
GGATCGATCAGCGCGCGCAAGTTCTCGAATCCGTCGGCGGTGACGAGGCCCGCGGCGACCAGTTCCCAGAGGCCGTCCTCGACTTCGCTCGCGAGCCGTCCGCTGGCGCGCTGCAGCTCGTTGAAGAACGACGCGCCCCGGCGCTCGAGAGCTTCGAGCAGGGCCGCGGCCGCGTGCGATAACGCGGGCGCCGCTGCCTGACCGAGCAACCAACCCGCGCTCTCGCGCAGGAACAGAGAGAGCGGGGCGACGCGCGTCGGACGCACGCGTCGCGATCCATTTTCGTCCTGCGCTTCGAAGGCCGGATGCGGAGAGAGTCGTCCCCACATCACCTCGCCCGCCAGGCACAAGCGATCGAGCAGGTCGGGCGTGTATTTCACGACTCGTCTTGGAAGTATGTCGGCCTCCCAAGCGGCGGCCGAGATCTCGTAGCCCTGAAGCTGCCGGATCACGGCAAAGACGCCCTCCACTCCGTGCAAACGGCTGCCCGCGCTCAGGTGCTGCCAGCGGCAGAGGAAGCGCATGAAATCGGCGGTTGTCACCGGCTCGATCTCGCGGCGCAGGCGGCCGAGTGTCAGCCGGTGAATGCGCGCGAGCAGACGGCGGTTGCACCACTCGATTTCCTCCACACCGTCCTGCGAGAACTTTCCGCGCAGCACCTGACCTTCGTGCTCCAGACGCGCGAGGGCCGCCTCCGTGAGCCACGCCGGCAGCGCCAGGCGCTCGGCCATCTGCGACATGCGAACCGGACCGGTGGACTCGAGCCATCCGCGCAGGACGGCCGCGGCGCACGCCTCCTGGCCCTCCGGCAAGCCTCCGCGCGGCGCAATCGCCGCAATCGGCGGATCGAGCACGCCATCCGGATGCACGGCGCGCGCCAGATCAATGCGTTCGGCCGGCGTCCAGAAGTCGCGCCCTCCGGCGTGCAGGGTCGTTGCCCGTCCGTGTCGCGCGAGCGTGTCGAAGAACGCGCGCCATTCCACCTCGGGCGGCAACAGCGTCAGCGTCAACAGCGCGTCGTGCAATTCGTCGGCGTCACGGACGAGCGACCACGCCTCTTCATTGACCGTCGCGATCGCTTGCGGATCGAGCGCGCCGACGCCGTCGCCGACGTCGGTGCGCAGCGTCTTGCGAAGCTGCACGGCGCGAGCGCGACGCTCTTCGAGTGGCGCGTCGTCGAGATACGCGTAAGGATTCGCGTTCAGAATCTCGTGCGAGAAGGGCGAGGCTTCCGCGGTATCTACGGCGATCGTGCGCAGAGTCCCGTCCTGAATCTTGCGGACGATCTCCGTGAGCCGGCGCAGGTCCATCGCCTCGTGCAGGCAGTTGGCGATGGTCTCGTTCACCAGCGGGTGATCCGGGATGCGCGGCTCGCCCGCCAGGTTCTCCGCGCACGCCGCCTGATCGGGGAAAACTCCCGCGAGCAGATCGTCCGAACGCATGCGTTGGATCGGCGGCGGAACCTTGCGTCCTCCCGCGAAGCGCAGGACGGCGAGAGCGCGCGAGGCGTTCCAGCGCCATCGCGCCGTGAACATGGGCGAGGCGAGCAGGGCCTGCGTGAGCGTGTGCTCGACCGTATCAGGCTTGAGGAACTCGAAGATCACTTCGAGCGGGAAGGCATTCTGCTCGGCGAGCAAGATCACCAGGCCGTTGTCGGTGGCCGCGGCCTGCAGCTCAAAGTTGAACGTGCGGAAGAAGCGCTTGCGAAGGGCGAGTCCCCAGGCGCGATTGATGCGCGAGCCGAAGGGCGCATGCAGCACTAGCTGCATGCCGCCCGCCTCGTCGAAGAAACGCTCGGCCACCACGGTTTCGCAGGTGGGCATATGCCCCAATCCGGCGCGTCCCGCCTTCACGTACTCGACGGCTTGCTCTGCGCCGAGCCGATCGAGACCACACTCCTTCATGAGGAACTCGCTCCCGCCCGTGAGGATTTCCTCACGCAGTCGCGAGACTTCCTGCGACAGCTCGAAGGTGCGTCCGGGCGCCTCGCCGTTCCAGAACGGAATCGACGGCGCTGCGCCGTGCGCGTCTTCGACGCGCACGCGCCCTGCCTCCACGCGGCGGACGCGCCACGAGGTCGTGCCGAGCAGAAAGACGTCGCCGTTCATGCTCTCGACGGCGAAGTCTTCGTCCACGGTTCCGACCACGGTCCCTTCCGGCTCGGCGACCACCAGGTAATTGGCGTTGTCCGGGATCGCGCCGCCCGACGTGATGGCGGCGAGCCGCGCCCCGCGGCGTCCCTTGATCGTGTGATTCACCTGGTCACGATGCAGATAAGCGCCGCTGCGCCCGCGTGCCGTGGTGAGTCCTTCGGAGAGCATCTCGACCACGGCATTGAAGTCT
>CAZRND010000145.1:0-12657 GCA_964601345.1 uncultured Acidobacteriota bacterium
AGAGCGAAGACCTCCACGCGGACCCCGAAATACTTGGCGGCCAGAAAATGGCCCAGCTCGTGGATGATGATCATGACGCCGAGCACCACGATCACGGCAAACAGATCGGTGAAGAAAGTTGAGACCATAGTGGGACCGGCCCTACCGCGCGACCACCGCCCGGCTCACCAATTTGCCGGCGATGACGCGCGCCTCCCGGTCCGCCTCCAAAAAATCGTCCATCGTTTCGACCCGCCCCGCGGGCATGGACTCCAGGGTGTCCGCAATGGTGCGGGCAATCCCCATAAATGGAATCTTACCATCAAGAAAAGCCGCCACGGCAACCTCATCGGCGGCATTCAGCGCGCAGGGATAAACGCCTCCCTTCCCAATCGCCTCGTACGCCAGGCCGAGGCATGGGAAGCGGTTGCGGTCGGGCCGTTCGAATTCCAATTGCCGCAGCGTGTCGAGATCCAGGCGCAGTTCCCGGCCCTCGCGGCGGTCCGGGTAGGTAAGCGCGTATTGAATCGGCAGCCGCATGTCGGTGACGGCGAGTTGCGCGATCAGCGAGCCGTCGACAAACTCCACCAAACAATGGACGGTGGATTGGGGGTGGATGAGTACATCCACTTGAGACGGCAGCAAGCCAAAGAGCCAGCATGCTTCGATGACCTCGAAACCCTTGTTCATTAAGGTTGCCGAATCGATGGTGATGCGGTTGCCCATCTTCCACGTCGGATGATTGAGGGCCTGCGCCGGCGTGACATTCTCGAGTTCGCGCGCCGGAGTTTTGCGAAAAGGTCCGCCCGACGCGGTCAGAACCAGCCGCTGCACTTCGCCGTGGGTTCCGGCGCGCAAGCACTGATGCACGCCGTTGTGTTCGCTATCGACGGGCAGGAGTAATGCGCCGGATGCCTTCGCCGCGGCGGTGACCAGAGCGCCCGCCGCGACCAAAACCTCTTTATTGGCGAGCGCCACGTTGACGCCGCGACGAATTGCCTCGTACGTGGCAGGAAGCCCGGCCACTCCTACCGCCGCCGAGACCAGCATGTTCACGCCCGTATGCAAGGCGACGTTCATGATTCCCGCCGGGCCGTCGAGAATCTCCGGACTCTTCGCGCCCCGCAGAAGTTCGGTCAGCTTCCCCCGGGCGTCCGCCGAGCGAACGGAGACAACCTCCGGCTGGTAACGAGCAATCTGACTGGCGAGAATTTCTACATTGTCGCCGGCGCTGAGACCAAGGACTTGGAATTCTCCGGGGAAGCTATCGACAACTTTCAGGCAGTTGCGCCCGATTGATCCAGTCGAGCCCAGGATGGCGAGTTTCTTCAAAGGTAGGGCCCGAGCACCCAGTAGACATGGTACCACAGCACCGGAATCGCAAATAACAGCGCATCCACGCGGTCGAGAAGCCCTCCGTGACCAGGAAGCAGCGTGCCGGAGTCCTTCACATCCGCGCCGCGCTTCAAAGCGGATTCGGCGAGGTCGCCGATCTGCGCGGCGACGTTCACGGCGATGGAAACCAGGAACGATTGCAATATCGGAACATGGAAGACCTTGACCAGGAAAAAATGTCCTGCGAATGTCGCGACGACCAGCGAGGCAATCGTCCCTTCCCACGTCTTTCCGGGACTGATGCGGGACGCGAGTTTATTGCGTCCAAAGCTGCGTCCGGCATAGTAGGCCGCCGTATCTCCCACCCAAACGACCACCAACAGGTAGATCACCAGGTTGCTCGACAGTCTGCGCATAGCCACCAACTGGGAGAACGGCAGTGCCGTGTAGGCAACTCCTAAGACTGTGGCCGCCGCGCCGGTCAGCGATTTCTCGAGCGGCCGCGAGGGAAGCATCACCAGGCTGAGCGCAATCAGCACGAGGATCCCGAGCGGCTGAACGGACACCTCGAAGATCGGCAGGATCACGATCGCCACGGCAAATGGAAACGCGATCGTGCGGAGCGGTTGGCAGCCGTATTTCTCCGCAAGGTCAAGAAACTCGTGCAGGACCAAAAGCGCAATCCCGGCAGCGATCCCGGCGAAGAGAGGCTGCGGCGCGTAAAGCACCACGCCGAGCACGGCGGGTACGAGCACGATCCCGGTGAGAACGCGCTGAATGGAGTTGGTCATGCGGGAAGGCTTAGCCGGGCAAGCCGCCGTAGCGGCGGTCGCGCTTCTGATAATCGACCAGGGCCTGGAGCAGGTGTCGCCGTCCGAAATCGGGCCAGAGCGTCTCGGTGACCCAGATTTCGGCGTAAGCGATTTGCCAGAGCAGAAAGTTGCTCACGCGCAACTCGCCGCTGGTGCGAATCAGCAAGTCGGGATCGGGAAGGTTCTGCGTGTAGAGGTGCTCGCTGATGGTCTCTTCGGTGACTTTCGCTTCATGAGATCCGTTGTTTTTCAGCCGGCTCAAGATCGAGTTGAAGGCATCCACCAGCTCGGCGCGAGCGCCGTAGTTCAGAGCTACGTTCAAAACCATTCCGGTATTTCGCGAAGTCTTGGCGATGGCTTCCGCCAGATCGTCCTGCACGGCCTTGGGCAACTGGTCGAGGCGGCCGATGGTGCGAAAGAGCACGTTGTTGCGATGGATGTCGGGCAGTTCTCTCCGCAGATACTCGCGCAGCAGACGCCACAACACTTCACGCTCGGACTTGGGGCGCTTCCAGTTTTCGATCGAGAAAGCGTACAGCGTCAGCGCCGGCACGCCGAGACGCGTGCAGGATTCCACGACGTCGTGCACGGAGCGCACGCCGGCGCGATGTCCGGCGGCGCGCGGCAGATTCCGCTGGTGGGCCCAACGTCCGTTGCCGTCCATGATGACGGCGATGTGCCGGGGCAGTCGGCGAAAGTCCACCTGCGCGAGCAATTCGGCTTCTTCTTCTCGTTCCGCTGTAAACAGGCTGGAAGCTGTCAATTCTCTCTCTTTGTCAAACAAAGTTCTCAACATCCAACATACCACGAGGCGTAATACAATGAAATCATCGGCCCTCATGCAGACGAATCTCCGCCTCGTCGTGCCGCTCATCGTCGTGCTCCTGCTGGCGACGGCCGCCGGTTTGTACTTCACCAGCGAGTGGCACGCCGCGGGTCCGCGCAAAGCTGCGGCCGCCGCGGAAGCCTTGGCCACTGTCGACCTCTCGCTGATGCGCACCGCTCAGGAGCTCAGCCGCTTGTCCGTGTCGCCCGAAGAACAGGAACTCGCGAAGGAAGCCCTCCGTCTGGCCGATCACGACACCGACGTGGCGTTTGCCGCGGCGTTACGCGACGCGGCCGACCATCCCATTGTTCCTAACCCGCAACAGCGGGAAATCCAGGCTCGCCTGCAGCGGGCGCAAAAGCTCGTCGAGAGCGACAAGAAAGAAATCGCTCGATTGACTCCGCTCGTAGAGAAAGCCGAAGGCGACAAAAAAGACGAGCTGGAACTGGCTCTGCAAATCGCTCGCGCCGAGGAGGAGCTCGATCAGGAAGAAGTCAACGACGCCGGTCAGGAACTGATCCGCGCCGGCGGCGATCCGCAAGCCCGCATCCAACGCATGGTGGATGAGCACGAAGCGGCTGGGCATTCCGCCGGGCAGACCGGAGCGGCAACCCCTCCGCCACTCTTCACCAAGGGACTCGCTGGGAGAATCCAGGAATACGAACGGCTGGGCCAGAGATCCAGCCGCATCGTGGCCGCCCAGAGCGAAGCGCACGCGAGCGCTACGGCTCTGGTCAAGAGACATGAAGCACTCGAAAGGCTGGACAAGACCGATCGCGCCAACTCGCCGGAACTCGTGCTCGACGATGGCTTCAGTGGACCAGCCAGCCAATCCCCCGCTCTACTGGAGTCGGCGCGGAGGATGGCGGCGCGTCAGAAGCAGATGGCCAGCCTCAACAAGCGCATTCTCGACGAAAACCAGCTTGCCGGCGTGTACGGACGATGGAACGAAATCGTCCTGGGGAACCAGCGCGGCGCGTTGCATAGGATGCTGCTCGACGTCCTTTGGATTCTCCTGACCGTCCTGGCGGTGGTCTTTCTTGGAAGGTGGGGCGAGCGGTTCTTCGCGCGGCTCACTCCCGATCGGCGGCGCCTTTTGACGATGCGCACGGTGACGCGCGCTGCGGCGCAGAGCCTGGGAGTCTGCGTGGTTCTGCTCCTGATCTTTGGTCCGCCGGAGCAACTGGCCACGGTCCTTGGTCTGGCGGGCGCGGGCTTGACCGTCGCGCTGAAAGATTTCATCTCCGGATTCCTCGGCTGGTTTGTGCTCATGGGCAAGAACGGCATCCGGGTTGGCGATTGGGTCGAGATCCGCGGCGTCGGAGGCGAGGTGGTGGAGATCGGCATCTTCCACACCGTCCTGCTCGAGACCGGCAATTGGACCGACAGCGGACATCCCACCGGCCGCCGCGTGACCTTTGTAAATAGCTTCGCCGTGGAAGGGCACTATTTCAATTTCTCGACCAGCGGCCAGTGGCTTTGGGATGAGCTGCGGCTGACGGTTCCGCCGGGGCACGATCCGCATCCGATCGTAGAGGCGATCCAGAAGAAAGTTGCCGAGGACACTGCGGAAGACGCGCACCGCGCAGAGCAGGAATGGCAAAGAGTTGCTCAGACTCATGGAATGTCTGCGTTCTCCGCCGAGCCCGCCATCAGCCTGCGACCGGGTCCTGCGGGCATTGACATTGTGGTCCGCTACATCACCAGCGCCAACCAGCGCCATCAAGTGCGCTCCAAGCTCTACCGCGATGCTGTATCGCTGCTCAGCCCAGCCGGGGTTCGGGCCGGTTGACGTGTATAGACAAAGGGTATACATCCAGCTACAATGAAGACTGGTCCAGCGTTCGACTGGGACGACGCCAATGTCAGCCACATCGCCCGACATCGCATCAAGCCCGCCGAGGCTGAGCAGGTCATCAAGGGCGCATCTCTACCTATCCGACGTGAGGACGACGGGGAAGAGGAACGCCATACGGAGCTCGGCGAAACCGCTTCCGGCAGGCTCTTGATTGTAGTTTGGACTTGGCGGAGAGGAAGGATCCGGGTTGTAACGGCGTTCCAGCCGGGTCGTGGATGGAAAGCGTTTTGGGCAGAGCGCAAGAAGGAAATGGAACATGGCACAGCGCAAGATGGGACAGACGAAGAATGAGACAGAAGAAGCAACGTGGTTCGAGAAGAACCAAAACCAACTTCTGAAGCTCTTCAAGAGGGCCGCAAAGGACGGATCCTTGCGTGTCGGCGGCAAGAGCATCGGGATTTCCATCAACAAACAAACAGGAGCTCTCGTTCGGCCGCGATCGCAAAAAGTAATGCTGAGAATGCCGGTGGACGACCTGGAGCGAGCCCGTCGATTCGCCGCGTCGAAGGGCCTGGGGTATCAGACCTACATCAAGATGATCGTGCGGGAAGGGCTGGACAAGGCGGAGACCATGAGGCGCGGCTCATAGGGAATTCAGAAAGGCCAGCAGGTCCTGCTTCATTTGCGCGGTGAGGCTGGCGAAATTCGCGGCGGCGCGCGCGGCTTCGCGGGCGTGGCGGCGAATGGCTTCTTCGATGTTCGCGGCGCTGGCGTCGTGAAGCAGTGGCCGGCGGTGGCGCAATCCCCATAAAGCAGGCGTGCGAATCTCTTCAGCCGTCGCGGCTCCCTGCGGGATTCCATCGCCGGTTCCGATGTCGTGCAACAGCAGGTCGGAGTAGAGCGGAACAGGTTTGCGGTCAAAGAGCGGATTTGAGTTGCGGCCTGTGGTCAGTTGCGGGACATGACACGCGGCGCAACCGATGTCCTCGAAAACGCGCTCCCCGCGACGCGCGGCGTCGCCGATCGGTCCGCGGGCCGGCGCGGCAAGAAACTTCATGAAGTTTTCGAAGTTGTCGATTCCCCGCAGTCCCGTGAGGCGATTCCGGCGGTCCTCCGGATCGGGGCGGGCATCGCACCGCTTCATTGTTTGCGCATCGATGCCGAGGGCCACTTCCTCGCGGAAGAGGTCGTTCGTGATTCCCATTTCGTTCCGGTAGGCGTCGCCGGCGAACGCCAGCAGCGTGGCCTGCTGCGCCTTCCAGCCGAAGCGGCCGATCCGGAGTCTGCCGGTGGCGACGTCTTCGATCCGGGCCGCGCGGCCGCGAATGCCGTCGCCGTCGGCATCATTGGGATCTTCGAGTGCAGTGATTGTCTCATCGGCGATGGCCTCGACCAATCCCGCGCCGAAGAGCGGGATGGGCATGCGGCGAGCCACGACGTTGGCTTCCGCCGGAATCCTGGGCTGGCATTGATGGTCGGGAATCGAGAACAGGTGGTAGAGCGTTCCGCCATTGAGCGCCGTGAAGTTTCCTTCCGGATCGCGATAGCCGGCCCGAAATTCGGTCACGGGAGCGATCCCGCCGACGGCCGGAGTGTTGTGACAGACGGCGCAACTCGTACCGTTGAAGGCGGGACCCAAGCCGTCCTCGGCGCTCTCCACTTGTAGGAAATCTTCGCGTCCGAGGCGGAAGAGCTCAAATTCCGCGGACGTAAGTCCCGGCAGCGGATCGCCGGGGACCAAGCCCGTGCCTTGACTCGCCACGATGCCGGCCAGGACCATCCACGAGACAACCAGGAGAATTCGTTTCATCATTTGTTTACTCCACCACTATCTCGCCACGCATCAAGTTGTGCCCGGCGCCACAGGCCCGCGAGCACTCGAAGGGATACCGGCCTTTCTCGCGCGCCTCGAAGCGGACACGAAGTTCGCCCTTGCCGCGGGGCGGGACCACGGCGTTGATCCCCGCCGACGGAATGCGAAACCCGTGCTCGGTGTCCTCGCTGTTCACAACGAATTCGACCACGTCGCCTCGCTTGACCTTGACGCGCGACGGCGTAAAGCTGAACCGCTCGGCGGAGATCGCTACGGTCCTCGCGGGCTTCGGCGCAGTCTCCTTCTGGGCAAACAAACACGTCCCAATGATTGCGACCACAAGAGCAGCGTCCATTAGAACCACCATCCAATCCCGAGATTCAACGAATCGGGCGTTCGCACCACCGTGCTGCGGCTCCGCTGGAAGATGTAATCGAACTTCACGGCTACGTCGGTGTGGGGTTTGTAAGTTGCGCCGACCACCCACGCGGAGCGATCGAATTGCGGCAGCGGGACAAATCCTGCGGGCATCTCTTGCTGCGTGTTGAAGCGCTCGTAGCGGGCGAACAGGGCGACGTCAAGCTGCGATCGTCTGGGCAGAACCTGGACGGCCGGCTCGAGGTACCAACCGCGCATCTGGCTGGCGACATTTGGATTCGATCCGAACTGCCGCCGCAGGGCGGAATTCAGCTCGCCGGCCTGGCTGATCCAGACCTGAGCAAACAGGCCGCGGAAGTCAAACCGGCCGTAGCTGTAACGGCCATCGAAGTTGAAGAGGTTGACGCGCGGATTGACGCTCGCGAGATTGAACCCGGTGTGGCCGGTGTAGAAGCTGGTCCCCAGCGCGAGACGGCGGACGCCGGCGTATTCGAGCCTTCCAACCTTGGCCGGATTGCGGAAATTCGTTACGAAGCCGGATTGCCTCCCGCCGCCAATTCCCTCCTGCGCATTGAACTTGGTTGCATCCAGGCCGCCCATCAAATAGGTGCGATAGCGGAATCCTTTGCCGAGGTCGCCCGTGAATCCGGCGCCGGCGTCGAACCATGTGGAAGGAATAATCACCGTCTCGACCAGGGGACGTTCGACTCCATGAAACGAGGGCGGCTCGTGGCGCTCGTTGATGATCCCGACGGGAGCCAGGAGTACGCCGGCCCGCAGGTTGAAGTAGGGTTTCACGAGAAAGTCTACGTAGGCCTGTTCGAGTGCCAGTTCACCCTTTTCTTCCCGACCTTCCACGAGGACATGCTCGACCTCAAGCTCGCTCCAAAACTTGATGCGGGGTGAAAAGCTATGGCCGAATAGGAGAACGAAGCGGTGAAAATCGAATGTGCCCGGCTCACCCCGGTTCTTGTTGAAGTGCGTCTCCATGTAGCCCGCCACGGGCATGCGGGTTTCCTGGGGCGCCGCAGCCGCCTCGGCTGCCGCCGGTGGACGGGCCGGCTCCTTGCGGGTTTCCAGCAACTCTTCGAGTTGACGGACCTTGGCTTCGAGAGCCGCGATGCGCTGCTCCCATGCAGCCGGCGCCTGACCCTCGACGCTGGGTGCCAGCCACAGAGCGGCGAGCACTGCCATAAAGCACAGTGAAGTATTCTTCTTAACCTCGGTTAATATCATGGGCGGAACTATAGCATGAAAGGCTAGGGCGGCGCGGCGGGAAATTCTACAGCTTTAGCGTTCCTTCAAGCTTCGCCAAATTACGATCAAAAGTACCTAGCGGCAAATGACCTGCTTTACGGGCGATTTCGAGCAGCAGGCAATCGGAGAACTCGACGGCAGGTTTACGTCGAAAGTGCGTCAGAGCGGCAGTCACAACTTCCGCGTCCTGAAGGGCAACCTGGGCATGTCCCAGCAGGCCTTCCACGACCGACGCAATGTCGGAGGCCTTGAAGGAATACACGCTGGAGAGAACCCACGTGCACTCCGCCAGAACAAGATGGGATACCCAGACACCGGGCTTAACAAATGACCCGGCGGCAGCTTCTTGGTTGGGGTCGTCGCGCACGATGAGCCGTACCAGGAGGTTAGTATCGGCCGCGCGCATGCTTGTCCCTTATATGCCCCGAAAGACCCTCTTTCAGCTGCTTCAGGCTCCGCCGCTTTGGAGTGCCCTTCGGAAACAGCGTTTTGTGCAGATCCTCGAAAGTCCACTTGCCGGCACGACGCACCACAACCTTGCCGGCCTCCTCCTCCCACTCGAGAACCGAGCCGGGGCTAAGACCCAGTTTCTTCCGTACCTCAGCCGGGACGGAAACCTGGCCCTGCGAGGTGATCCGGGATTGAGCGATTGCCATGTCCCTATGTTACCACGGTAATGGCCGCCCCAACTGCTCGAGCTGATCGTTGTATTTCTGCTTCTGCTTCTCGTCGAGGATGGCGCGGATTCTTTCCCGAGATTCGGCCCGCAACTGGTGACCGCGGGCGTGCAGTTGGCCGAATTTGACCGCGGCGTCGTCCAGGATCTTTTCGAGTTGTGCGACCTGAGCCGGCGTCAGGGCCAGCTCCTGTCGGAGCTGGCCCAGCAACGGCGCTTTAGGGACGGGCTGCCGGGCGCGGAACCGGCGCCGGACGATGGCGCCGATCTCCACGCCGAGCGCGAAGGCAGGTGCTGCGAACGCGATGAGGCGCCTGCGCGTCAAGGAAATGGCGCAAGGCTAGAACCGGTAACCGATCCGCGCGGTGAACGCGCGCGGCGCCAGGAAATGCGTGCCCCCAAAAGTGGACAGGTAGTTGTAGAGAGCAGCCTTGTCTCCCAGGTTCACGATCTCGAGTGCGGCCACGATCCGCTTGTTTCCTTCGGAGTGGAACAGGTTGTCGGTGCCGATCCCCAGGTTGAAGAGATGGCGCGGCTTCACCCGAGCCGGGTTGTGATCGTCGTCCTCCTGGCTCGCGAACGAATCGTATCCGCCTTGGGGAAGGTTGATCAGCGTCGAGGTCACTAGGCCGATCTTGCCGCCCGTGCTGACGCAGTCGGACAGAGGCGCGGCCACGGTGGCGAACTTCCCGTTGCAAGCCAGTCCAATCGACACCTGCTGGTTTGGCGTCAGCCCCAAAGCCGCGCCGGCGTCAGGGACGCCGCTGACCACCAGGCCGCTGTCATAGCGGTAAGTGAAAGCGATCCACTCGGTGTTCTTGGGACGCTGGTAACGCAGATTCATCGTGGATTGAAACGCCTGATCGTGATCGATCCGGAATACGCCTCCACTCAACGGCGCGCCTTGCGGGACGAGTCCTCCGACTTCGGGGAAGAAATACCGCGCCCGGTTATGACCGAAGGTCCAATAAGCCTGGAAGCCGCGCAGGTTCGTGGTGCTGACGCGGCCGGTCACTCCGTCAAGTTTCGAGTTATGCCACGAGACGGGAAACGTGATCGTCGTGTTCAGGAGCGTGCTGAAGTCGTATCCGTTCCGCGTGTACTTCCAGAAGTAGTCGGCATCCACCAGGAGCCATTTGCCGATCGCTTGCTGCAAGCCGACGTTGTATTGATTGCGCCGCCCCGCGTGCACCGCAAGGGAATTCGATCCAAAGAGACTCTGAGCCAGCCCGCCAGCCGTGGCGCTGGCGAGGACCAGATTCTCATTGAAGGGCGTTTCCAGGGTCCGGGCATACGCCGCGCGCAGCACCGTTCCCGTGCGCTTGATGTTGTAAGACGCACCGGCCCGAGGCTGGATCAATGTGTCGTCGGAAATCCCGTGATAGACGTCCTCGCGCAGCCCAAGGTTGAGGAGGAAATTGCCCACCGTGATGGCATCGTTGACGTAGACGGCGTACTGGTTGACTTCTTTAGCGCCCTGGAATCGGAAGAGGCGTCCGCCGCGGGTCAGATCGTAAGGAACCAGGCCCGGCTGTTCGTCGGGATCGACGAAGTCCGGATCGGTGATCCCAAACGCAAACTTTTCGAGCAGACGGGTCTGTTTCAGGTCCACGCCCACCTTGATGTTCTGGCGTCCGTGGACGATTCCCAGGTCGCTCTTGACGCCGTAGTTCAGCAGATGCCGGCTCTGACTCTGCGTCGAGGGAGTATCGGCAAACGGATTGCGCGAGGCATAGTAGCTGAATTCATCCTGACGAGCATAAGGATTGACCGTCAGCAGCATGTGCGAGCTGAAGGTGTGCTGGTAGCCCGACCCGATGCTCCAGGTGAGAACGCGCTGCCTTTGATCCTGGGTCAACTGGTCGTAGCTGTTGGGAATCTGGATCCAGTTCCGCGCGGCAAACAGGTTGAGATGAAAGACGTCCGCGCCGGTGGGCTGAAAGTCGAGGCGGTCGAAGATCGTCTGATTGTTGCCGCGGTCGTGGATGGCGGCCAGTTCCGGAGTATCGAGAAAGCGTCCGCTTCGCACGCCGTCGACGGTCAAGAAGTTCCCAAACTTCGCATTGCCCCAACCGAGTCCAATGCTGCCGCCGGCGGTCCCGAACGTCCCGTAGCTGGCATCGAGATTACCGAAGAACCGCTGCGCGCCGAGGCCCGATCGCGTGGTGATCTGCGCGATTAAGCTGGACTTGTCGCCAAAATCGGCGGTCGGCGTTCCGGTGTTGATCTCCATGCTCTGGATGGCGCTCGCGGGGAGTTGCGTGGAAAAGACCTTGCTCTGCTGGTCGTTGATCGGCTGCCCGTCAATCACAAAACTGACCTGGGCGTGGTCACCCAACGGATGAAAAAAGCCGTTCGCATCGGCCGCCACGCCTCCGGTGCTGTAAGTGATGGCTTGGCCCAGGCTCGCCCCCGGATCCGCTGCCAGGAGTTTCGACAACTGCATCTTGTCCACATCCACGTGCGCGGTGGGGACATTCTCGATCATGTCCGCGCCGCCGGCTTCCACGGTGACCGTAGCCTTTTGGCCGGCCCGGCCCAGCGCGATCTTCAGGGCGATTGGCCCCGACGTGCGCACGGCAACGTCCTGCCCGTATGTCTCGAAGCCCTTCAGGGTCACGGTCAAGTGATAAGGATTCGGCGGAATGTTGACAAGCCGGAACGTTCCTGTATCATCCGTCACCGCAATTTGCCGGTAATCGGTGATCGGGTTATGAATCTCCACCTGCGCCTTCGGCACAACCGCTCCGGTTGGATCGGTTACCGAGCCCTCGATTGTCCCCGCGCCCAAAGATTGAGCGGATGCCGGGGCATAAAAACTCCCTACAACAAGAATCAAAGCCAGCGCAACCAAACGCATAGTCTTCTCCTTAATGAGTCGATGAATTTGCAACCGCTACGGACCTGGAGAGGACTAGGCGGGCGGAGCGCGGGGAGGATTGGAAGACCTGGCAGAGCCCAGGGTCGGGCGCCAGTCTGTTGCCGGATTCTGCGAGTCGACCACTTTGGGCGGCTCGATGATCGCCATGGCAGGCGAGTGCAATACCGGCAGGCGAGCCAGCTTGCAGACAGCGCAGGAATGACCCTGTGAATCGGTGTGCCAGGAGGCGGAGAGAACAACGACCGTCAGCGCGATTCCAAGAATCGCGACGCCGACACGCAACCCTTTGCGAGACTCCAATCCCATATACGAAGTGGCTAACCTAGAAGCCTTGACGGCCCCGGTGAGCGATAGGTTTCATTCTTTTTTCAATAGTGGAATCGGTATCGCACCTGAACGGCGATCTGGCGCGGATCGGCGAAGTGCGTCCCTCCGAAGGTCACGCTGTTGTCGAGCAGGAAGCGCCGGTTTGCCAGATTCAACGCCGTGAGGGACACCGACCAGGCTTCTCCAAAACTCCGGCCGAGAGAAAAGTCCATCGTGGTGTGGCCGGGAAGATGCGCGGGCCCGCCATCCTCCGCGAACCCCGAGCCATAAGCGACATTACCTGCCGCCCAAATCTTTCCAGGAAGATCGGAATCGAATCCCACGCTGAGCGTGTGACGTTGGTCGTGATCGAGGAGAAAGAGACCCGCCGGAGGCGAGAAATCCGTGAACCCTCCGTTCACGGCTCCCTGTCCTTCGGCTCGCTGCGAGCTGTAGGCGAGGTGCGCCTGGCCGTGGTGGAAGAGGCGCGGCGATCGCGCCGTGACCTCCCAGCCGCGTACCCGGGCCGCGCCGATGGTCAGCGGAAAGAAGATATTCGAGTTGCCGAGGACATTGTGATCGAAATAATTCTTGGC
>CAZRND010000146.1:0-12622 GCA_964601345.1 uncultured Acidobacteriota bacterium
TGAAAGATACCCAAGGATTTGGGCTCGCCACCGGCCTCGCCCCCAACCATGCGATCACGGTCGCCTTACCACCACCGTACTCCTTGGGAAGCGTGACGTCCGGATACAAATGACCGATGCGCTTCTTCGCCTCGTCGCGCATCCACTGCCCGTAGTACCTAACGTCCTCGGCGAGCCCCTCGGCACCCTTCCACGTCTTGAGCCCGGGACCCTGCAGGATCTCTCCCGGATTCATCTGCGCCCTTCCCGCTGGGAGATAGTAAATTCCCCGCGACTCCACCACCCGGATGGCGGAATCCAGATCCGCGCCGGAATTCAGGCATTCCGCCAATCCGGGAGATAGAGGGGGGAGACCTAAAGCGTTCGACAAACTGGGGAGCCGCATGTCGGCATCCACGAGAAGCACGCGCGCTCCCTGACGGGCCAATGAAATGGCCAGGTTCAGCGAGACCATCGTCTTCCCTTCTTGCGGCACGGCGCTCGTCACCAGCAGGCTGGAGATGTTTTTGAATCGCCGGACCTGGTTGAGCCGGTGGCGAAGAAGGCGGATGCGTTCCGCGCCCGAATCTGCCTCGATTTCCTGCACGAGCACATGTCGCTCCGGATTCGGGCGCGCCGCGACCTTCGGAGCGTGCGCGAAGCGGAAGGGTGAGTAAGCCGGAATTGTCTGTGGGTTCGTCATATCGTTCTCTTCTCCTTGTTCATCCCGCCAAATAGGAGTACAGGCTGCCGCTCACGGACAACACAACCAGAAACGCAACACCGCCCATTTCCCACTGCAATCTCTGACGCCACACCTGCGCCTGCTGAGCCGAGCGCAGCAGCGGCAAGGTGGTCAGCAACGGAATTCGCAGATGCTCCGCGATATCCTCCTCGCGGCGCAAAGTCGAATCGGTAATTTCGCGGAAAGCCGCCAGGCCGAGACCGAGACACAGTCCGGCGATCCATCCGCCAAGGACAATCTGTCCGCGGTCAGGCTCGACGGGCTTCTGCGGCAGGTCGGGAGGATCGATGAGGCGGAACTGCTCGCCCTGCTGCCGGCGCTCGAGATTCGAGGCCAGCTCCGACTGCATCTTCTTCTGCAACAGCGACTGGTAGGCCTGGCGCGAATTCTCGTAGTTGCGCGTGACCTCGGCCAGTTGCTGTTCCCGCACCGGAGTCACGTTCAGCCGGTTCTGCAAATCGCGCGAGCGGCGCCGCAGGTCGGCGGCTTCTTTTTGCTCGGCGACGATCTGCGCGTCCACCGCCTTCAGCCGGCTCTCCACTTCGATCAGATTCGGATCTCCAGGCTCGCCAATCTGGGAAGGGCCCGGCTTCCCTCCGGCCGGCGCCGGATCTGCTCCGCGCGCCCGCCCTTCCCATTCGGCGATCTGGTCCTTCAGGGCCAGTACGTCAGGATGCTTCGGTGTGTACTTCGCTTCCGCCTCATTGAGCTGCCGCCGCAGGTTCTGCAGAACTTCGTCGGGGCGCAGCCGGATGGTCGAACCGTCGCGCGCGACCGTGGTCATCGTGCGATTCGACTGCAGTTGATTACGCAAGGAAGAGAGATAGATCTTTTGCTGCTCGGCGCGCGACAACTGGTCGGTGGTGGAGTGAAGCTGGGCCTCGAGGCTCCCCAGGATCTGCAAGTTGCTCTGCTGCTGCTCGGGCAGCTCGCCCAGATAGCGCATCTTGTATTCGCCGAGGCGTTTTTCCTGCTCCGCAAGATCCTTCCGAGCGGATTCCAGTTGGTTCTCGAGGAAACTGGTGGTGCCGGCCGATTGCTGGGCCCGGGCATCGAGGTTTTGCTCGATGAACAGCGACGTCACCTCGTTCACGATGCGTTGCGCCTGGACGGGATTATCCGTTTCGTAGGAAATCCGGAAGGCCGTGAGCTCCTGGCCGCGACCCGGCGCCTGCACGAGCTGGATGCCGATGCGCGTGCGCATCTTGTCGATCACTTCATCCATGGTGTTGCTGCGCCGCTCGCGCGGGTACAGATCGAACTGCTCGATAATTTTCCGCAGCCGCGTCCGGCTGAGAATCTGCTGGGTCATCGCCTCCAGGCGTTCCTGCATGCTGGTGACGACATTCGGCATCACGTACTGCTCGGGAACTTTTTGCTGTTCCACGAGAATCGTGGCCTCCGACCGGTACATGGGCGGCCACACGTGCGCCACGAAAATGCCTAGCAATCCGCAGGCAAAGAAAGGACCCAGGAACCACCAGCGCCGTCGCGCGACAGCCGGTCCATATTCCTGCCAGTTCCTGGCGCGATCCGCAACTTCGTTCACGAGCTGTTCTGTCATTAGCGTCCCCATCCGATTTCCGGGAGTTGATACCGCAGACCCGCATACACAAGATTGCGATCCATCTTCGCGGCAACCGGCGCTCCGCCTTCCCCGAGCTGCCGGATGCGGCTGTAACCCAACTGGAAGTACATGCCCTCGAAAACGGGATGTTCGAGCGAGACGCCGGCGCGATACGTCTGAATCCGGCTCTCGGAGAACTCCGGGCCGAGTCCCGCCGCGCGCGCGTAATCCGCTCCGATCACGACGTCCCAGCGGTGCGGAATGCGGGTGCGCAATTCCGCGCCCGCCGTCGTTTGCGTGACCACGGTCAGCAGCCCGCCGCCGTCTTGCGCGAGGCGCTCGGCGTGAATCCGAAATGCCGAGTGCGCCAGGCGTCCTTGCAGCGAGCCGCCGTAGGTCGCGTGCCAGCGCTCGCTCTCGAGCGGGATCGTGAATGCCAAACCTCCGAGATCGACGCTGACCAGGTCGCTTTCAGTGGAACGCTGCGGTCCGCCGAAGATTTGCACTGTCCACGAGGGCGTCCAGCGCCAGCCGTACGAGACGACGCCGCTGTAAACCTTGCCTCGCGCCGAGGGTCCGAAGCGCAGAGTCTCCACGCTGGCTACCAGGTCGAGCACCGACCTGCGCGTGGGACGATAGGAATATTCCACGCCGCCGTTCCAGCCTCGCGTGTCGAATAGGCTCTGCGTTTCCGTGGTGGGACGTCCGAAGAGGCGCTCCTGCTGGCCGCCGAAGAACGTCAGTGAGCTCGATCCGCTCATGCGCCAGCTCAAGTCGGCGCGCACTGCGTTTCCAAACTCATGCAGCAGCGGGGTCTGCAGCGATCCATTCAGCAGAGCCGGCGCCGTCAGGTCCGTCAACACCGGGCTCGCGTGCGCGCCCGAGGCGAGCGCCGACTCATAAACTCCCGTCCGGTAGTAGCCGGAGTCGCGCACTCTCAGCTCGAGGCGAGGGGCGATGCGACCCGCCGCCTCAAACCGAAATCCCTGGCTCAACGCGTTGAATCCCGTGAACTGGCGGTAAAGCGTGAATCCCGGCTGGTAATCGAGAGCCCACAGGAAGCGGGACCGTTCCTGGCGGAAAGCGATGCGCGGCACAACGTTGAATACCTCGTCGCTGCGGCGCAGCCGGTTGTCGCTGAAGATGTTGTCGTCGTAGGCCGCATTCGCGCCGAGCGAAAGAATCAATTTGTTGTGCGGCAGCCCGCGGTCCTGATAACCGAGCGGCAACCGCTCGCTGCTGCCGAAGGTTCTCAAATCGGCCGTTCCGGAATCCTGGGCGAGGCAAACCGCAGCCAGGAGAATCGCTATCGTCAAAAGGGGAAGCTGTTTCATAAATCGCTCTCTTTCACGGGACCACCACGGTGTCGCCCGCGCGCAACGGCAAGTCGTTTCCTTTTCCCTTGATCACGTCGTGATAGTTGAACGGAGTGCGCGTCGTGGTTCCGTTCGGCGCGCGGCGCAGGATGTAGATACTTCGGCTCTTCGCGAAGTCCCCCAGCCCGCCGGCGATGGCGATGGCATCGAGAACGCCCATCGGTTTCGCCAGCGCGTAGGCGCCGGGCTTCGCCACCGAGCCGACGATATTGAATCGCTGGCTGTGAATCTCCTGCACCATCACCGTCACTTCGGGGCGCGCGAGATAAGTCTTCAACCGCGCGGCGATCGCCACCTCGAGAAGGGACGCCGTCAGGCTCCCGGCCTGTACTTCCCCCGCGAGCGGCAGCGAGATCTTGCCGTCGGGCCGCACCGGGATGGTGCGTGAAAGATCCGGCTCCTTCCAGACGCTGATGGCGAGCACGTCTTCCGGACCGATCACGTAGTCTCCCGGAACCGAAGATGGCGCGGTGGCGGCCCGTGAAGATGCAGCGTCACGAGCCGTACCGGCCACCGCCGCGGGGGTCAGCGGCGATCCCGTACGAGCTTGCGAGAGGGCGAGAACCGGCAGAAGAATTCCGAGAGCGAGCGGTCTCATGAGGCGGCCTCCTTGGTTTCCAGCGCCCATCCTGCTTCCTTGATCTTGTAGAGGAGAGCGCGATAGCTGATGTGCAGCGCCTCGGCCGCTTGTTTGCGGTTCCAGTTGTGATTTTCGAGGGCTTGCAGAATGATCTTGCGCTCGAGGTCATGCACCGCCTGGCGCGTGACGGACTTCAGCGCCACCGGCTCTTGCACCCGGCGCGTCTTGCGGAGCCAGTCCGGGGACTCCTGCAGCCCGCGGACCACCACCTGTTCCGATTCCATGATGTTGTAGCGCAGCATCAGGTTGGCGAGTTCGCGGATGTTGCCGGGCCATTCATGTTGTTCGAGGCGCTGCGTCAGTTCGGGGGAGAGAGGCGCGCCGTGCCCGGGATGCACTTCGCGGAAAACACTCAGGAAGAAGAGGGACAGGGGAACGATGTCCTCGCGGCGCTCGCGCAGCGGAGGCAACTCGATGCTGACGGCGCTGATCCAATAATAGAGTTCGGGAGAGAAGCGCTTCGCCGCCACCTCGTAGGGCAACGACCGGTTGGAGGTGCAGATCAAGCGCAACCCGTTCCACGACGACGCGTCGCCGCTCTCGGGCTGCCCCTGCCGGGCGCGCAACATCTTGATGAGCCTCTCCTGGACGTCCTTCGGAGCTTCGGAGATTTCGTCTACGAAGATCGTGCCCCAGCACCGGGTCCCGCGATCCGGCAGCTCAAGTTGGACGGAGTCCATCTCCTTGACGGCGTCGGACGCGTTGACTCGGACGAAGGGTCCTTCACGCCACGGCGAGAGCCGGTGAATGTAGCGGGCCAGCGTCTCTTTGCCGGTTCCGATTTCGCCGCGAATCAGAATGCCTTTGCTGGAAGAGGCGAGTCTGCGCGCCGCCGAACGCACGGCGCCCATCGTGAGAGTGCTTCCGAAGAGGAGTTCTTCGGGAGGAAGCCCGCCGCCTTGTTGGGGAACGGCCGTCTGCAAGGAATCGCGCACGCCGTCTGTTCTTGCAAGAACTACTCCAACCGGGCGGGGACATCAAACACTCGTCAATTGAACAGCATGCGGGAAACGAGCAGCTTCAAATAGCCTGCCGGAACCGAGCAAACATTTTCAGGCGCAAGAAGTTTCTTGCACGGCCCTAAGGAGCGCTAGCGGCTGGGACGCGCAAATCGGGTGACACCTCGCGGCGCGTCAAGCGGACGTTCATCATCCGCTCGATCCTGCCGATTTCCGCCCGCTCGCTGCGCGTGCCGAATGTCGACGCCGTGCCGCGTAGACCGGCGCGTCCGGTGCGTCCCACGCGATGGATGAAGTCCTCGGCGGCTTGCGGCAGATCGTAGTTCACGACATGGGCGATTCCCTCAACGTGAATGCCGCGCGCGGCCACGTCCGTGGCCACGAGCACGCGATACTCGCCGTCCTGGAATCCGCGCAGCGCGCGATTGCGCTGTCCCTGCGTGCGATTGCCGTGGATGGCCGTCGCGCTCGCTCCTCCGCGCGCCAGCTTCTTCGCGAGACGGTCCGCGCCGTGCTTGGTGCGGGCGAAGACCAGGAACGATCCAGTCTGCTCCTGGAGCATCCGCTCGAGCAGGCTCAGGTTGCGGTCCTGCTCCACCTCGTAGACGTGCAGATCGATCTGCTCGTGCGGCTTGGTGGTGGAACCGATGGCGACGCGCGCCGGATTCTTCAAATAGGACTGGGTGAGTTTCATCATCGACGGTTCGAAGGTCGCCGAGAAGAAGGTCGTCTGCCGCTCGCGCGGAAGCAGCGCGAGAATCGACTTGATGGCCGGAAGGAAACCCATGTCGAGCATGCGGTCCGCTTCATCGAGCACCGCCATCTTGACGCCGCCGAGTTTTACGAGACCGCGCTTGAGAAAATCCGAGAGGCGTCCGGGTGTCGCGATGACGACTTGCGCGCCTTTGCGGATGGCCTGCAGTTGCGCTTGCTCGCTCATGCCGCCGACGACGACCGCGGCTTTGAGGTGCGTGCCTGGCGCCATGCGGTGGAAGGCTTCGCTGATCTGGATGGCCAGCTCGCGCGTGGGTGTCAGGATCAATCCGCCGATTCCGGGATAGCCGGGGGCTTTCGCGAGCGACTCCAGCATGGGGACGATAAAAGCGAGCGTCTTTCCGGTGCCGGTTTGCGCGGTAACGATGACGTCGCGGCCGGCCAGTTGGGCCGGGATAGCCGCCGTCTGCACGGGCGTCGGTTGTTCGAAGCCGGCAGTGGCGAGGTTGCGTTGGATTACGGGAGATAGGGGTAGTTCTGAAAAGTGGTTCATTTTGGTTTTTTGCGACAGGAATCAGCTAGCCGACTAATCTACTTGTGAGGGAAGAAGGCGAGGAGTGACTTCCAGTACATCCTTATTATAGCACGGTTGAAGCTTGAATTCTCAACTCGTCGGCAAGCCGACCTTCTTACGTAGGGCCTGGAGCCGCGGGTCACCGCGAAGCAATCCGGCGTTCTCCCGATTCACGCGGTTGAGAATGCAGCCCATTCGGACTGGGCCAACATCGGAGGCGTGATCCAGAGCCTCAAAGACCCGGTCTTTGGCGCCCAAACACGCGGCAATCAGCACAATGTGTTCAAGGCCGCTGGCGGTGCTCATCAGTCTCTGCGCCTCCTCGGGCCGACCGGATCGTGCATAGGCGCAGCCAAGGGCGCCGGCGACGTTCCGCTGGTCAGGAACGGACTGAAGAGCCTGAATCACTTCGGCGGCTTGGCCATCCCGGGTTCGCGCGCCGAAAATACATCCGTTTTTGTTCTGGCTGTCCGACGTTAACTTCACGCATTCGCCGACCGCTTCACGATTCCGACCGGCGTCCGCCAACGCATCGCCCAGCCAGAAATGGACCTCTGGCGAGAGCGGATTGTTTGCTTCCGCAATGCGCAATTGCTGGATGGCATCCTCGATGCGACCGAGAGGCAAGAGGTAGTAGATTGCGAAATGAGTGTGCGAGTCCGATCGGTTCGGTTCGATCTCGATGGCTCGGAGAAAGCTCTTCCGCGATTGTTCCCATTGCGCCTGGCGCGCCTGGGCTGCACCCATGGCGTCGTGGGATTCGGCGGAGAGTGGATCCAGTTGGACCGCCTTTTCCGCCGCCGCCGGGAGTTTCGCCAACGCCCCCTGAATGTCATATCGGTTATTACCGGATATGGCCACGTAAGCCTCGGCGAGACCTGCATAGGCCGGAGCAAAGGACGGATCCTTGGCAATTGCTTGTTCGAACACCGGGATGCTCTGAGCGAACCCGGCGAGCTGGGCCGCCCCGCGGCCCAACGAAATCGCGCGCAGGTACAGGTCGTAAGCCTCGGCGTTCGTTTCATATCGCCGGCGGCCGCGTCCCAACTTCAAGCGAAGACTATTCACAATCCCGCGTGAGATCTCGTCCTGGACCGCAAAGATATCGGTCACGTCGCGGTCATATCTGCCCGACCACAACGGGGAGTCGTCGCGAACCCGGATGAACTGGGCATTGATTCTTAATCGCTGGCCGACGCAGAGGACCGATCCTTCCAGGATGTAATCCACATTCAGCTGCCGAGCGGCGTCCTGCACGCTCTGAGGCTTACCCTTGAATACAAAGGACGACGTTTGCGAACGCACGGTCAGTCCTTCGATGATGGATAGGTTGCGAATGACTTCGCTCGTGAGCCCGTCGGCAAGATAGTCGTTCGCGGGATCTTGACTCAGGTTAATCAGCGGCAGAACGGCAATCTGAAGGGGCGCCTGGAAGTGCTGCAGCCGCCACCACCCTGCACCCAGCGCGAGCACGACGCAAAGCCCAACTGCGGCGATAGCAATCCATCGAGGATTCCGCCGCTCCTCAGGTGGTCGCCTTTCTTGCGTTCCAGGGATCCGTTCCACCGGCGCGATGAAGCGATAGCCGCGCTTGGGCAGAGTTTCGATGAAGCGAGCATTGTCGGCTGAATCGCCCAATACTTCGCGGATGCGATTGATCGCAATGCTCAGGCTGTGGTCGAAATCAACGAATGTGCCGTCACTCCAGAGGCGTTTCCGCAAGTCTTCCCGCAGTACGACCTGCGGCGCTCGCTCCAGCAGCATCACCAGGGCCTGGAAAGGTTGTTCCTGGAGCTTCAGTTTGAGACCGTTTTTCCGAACCTCGCCGGCCGCAAGGTGCACCTCGAAGAGGCCAAATCGGTAGCCCTCCACGTTATCGAGAACTTCCGGCATAGAGTCCCGGTAGCGTAGCACTCCCGCTTCCACTGTTTCAATTCGATTTTGGCGCGAGAAGCAACGTAGAAACTTTTGCCTTATCAGCGGGATAACAAGAGATAAAGAATTGACGCTCCAAAGCGTATTTCTGCGTTGACGAAAGGTGGGAACGCATCCAAATTAAGCGGCATGAAAATCCTTCAGGCGCTTCTTTGGACCTGCGCGACTGCATTGACCATGGCCACATGCGTGCCGGCGCAAGGGATCATCAATACGGTGGCAGGGGGTGTGAGTTTCCCTGCTTCGCTAAACGGAGGCACGGCAACGTCCGCCCAACTTCTCAACGTGGCGGAGGGAGCAGTCGATTCCAGCGGTCACTGTTATGCTTCTACCGCGGATTCGCAAGTTGTCGTGAGGATTTCGCCTGGCGGGGTGCTCACCATCTTGGCAGGAAAGCCCGGCATCTTGGGTTTCCCTTCGACTGGCATTCCCGCTACTCTAGCGTATCTAAATCAACCGACGAGTATTGCGCTAGATCGTCAAGGCAACCTGGTCATTGCGCTCAACAACGCCGTCCAACGAGTCACACCCAGTGGAATCATCAGCACCATCGCGGGCTCTTTTCCGAGCCTGGGTTCTTTAAACGACGGCATACCAGCCACGAGCGCCCGTGTTCTTCGCCCGCAGGGAGTAGCAGTGGACGCCACAGGCAATATCTACTTCGCGGATTCTGGAAACAACCGGATTCGCAGGGTCAATCCGGCTGGAATCATCGATACGGTGGTGGGTAGCGTGCAGGCCGGCTTCTCCGGCGATGGCGGACCAGCGCTCAGCGCCGGCTTGTTTAACCCCCAAGACGTGACGTTCGACAATGCCGGCAATCTGTACATTGCCGATGGATCCAACCACCGGATCCGCAAGGTCACACCAGACGGGATCATCTCGACGGTGGCAGGTAACGGACATCCAGGCTTCTCGGGCGATGGAGGTCCGGCCGACAATGCCATGCTGTATTTTCCCAACGGCGTGACCGTCGATTCTTCCGGCAATCTCTACATCGCCGATTCCCACAACTACCGGATCCGGAGGGTGGCGTATGACGGGACAATCAACACCGTGGCCGGCGCCGGACAACCGGGATTCTCGGGTGACGGCGGTCTCGCGGTCCAGGCGACGCTCAACCAGCCTCGGAAAGTGGCGGTCGATGCGACGGGTAATCTTTACATCGCTGACTCTAACAACGGCACGGTCCGAAAGGTCGATGCGTCGGGAATCATCTCGACCATCGCGGGGTCTAAACCCGATCGTGCGATCTATGCTTTGCTCGACGAACCCCAAGGTCTCGCCATCGATACCGCCGGCAATTTGTTCGTCGCTGACAGGGCCTTTGTTCGCCGAGCGACGCCCGACGGATACATCAACGTAATTGCGGGGAGTGGAGCATCCGGTCCGACGGGCGATGGCGGCCCGGCCCTGGGCGCATCTGTGTCTGCTCAGAGTGTGGCGCTCGATTCTGGCGGCAGTTTGTACATAGCGGGCGGCAATCGCGTCAGAAAAGTCATGGCGGATGGAACGATCAGCACGGTAGCCGGAACAGGCGAGGCCGGGTTCGCGGGAGACGGAGGTCCGGCAATCAACGCCAAGTTCACGTTAACAGTAGATTATCCCAGTTCCGGCGGCGGAACCGTCCTGGACGCCGCGGGTAACCTATATATTGCCGACTCCGGGAACCACCGCGTTCGGAAACTCACACCCCAGGGCACGATCACCACGATCGCTGGAACGGGAGAGTATGGTTATTCGGGTGATGGCAGTGCCGCTACCAGCGCCCAATTGGCCTATCCCTCAGGACTCGCCATTGACGGGGCGGGCAACTTGTACATCACCGATTCGCCCATGGCGCCTGATTTCGTTGAAGCACCTTATGTCCCCTATCATCGCATTCGCAAGTTAACCCCGGAAGGAACGATCTCCACCGTCGCGGGCAACGGCCAGCACGGGTTTTCGGGCGACGGCGGACCGGCCACGAACGCCAGCCTATGCTACCCAAAGGCCGTGACGGTGGATGCGTCCGGCAACTTGTACATCCTCGATGCTGGAAACAATCGAGTTCGAAAAGTAGACACACATGGCGTGATCTCCACGATCGCCGGCTCCAATTCGGATCCTAATTTCTCCGGAGATGGAGGTCCCGCGACCAGCGCCGAGCTCAACACGAGCGTTAAGGACTACACGAAGTCGGGCGGCGGATTGATCGTCGATCCGGCCGGCAATCTCTTCATTTCGGATATCTTTAACGGCCGCGTCCGCAAGGTTACGACTCCCTCGCCTGATTGCGTTGCCGCGGTTCCATGTGTCCCTTCGTCATCGGTGGTCAATGCCGCCAGTTTCCGCCGGCCGGTGCCAAACGGCGCGCCAGCTCCTGGCTCGATCGCCGCGATCTTCGGATCCAATCTGGCCGGCGCGGCCCAAGGAGCAACATCCGATCCTCTTCCCAATCAACTGCTCGATACCACCGTGACCATCAATAGTTTGCCGGCACCGCTGTTTTATGTTTCCGCCAATCAGATCAATGTCCAGATTCCTTTCGAAGTCTTGCCCGGGACAGCTTCGATCGAAGTAAAGCGCGGGAATCAAACCACGACAACCTCTGTCTTGCTGGCGGCCAACTCGCCGGGCATTTTCACGGTCAACGGGTCCGGCAGCGGCCAGGGCGCCGTGGTGATATCGGCGACCGGCGAGCTAGCCGCGCCAAGCGGTTCCGGAAATGCGATGGGACGCCCCGCGCGGCACGGTGAGTTCATTTCGATCTTTTCAACCGGATTGGGGAAGGTTTCGAACCAGCCGGCCAGCGGTTCGAAAGCATCTTCAACCTTACTCGCGGAAACGACGCTGACTCCGTTGGTGACGATCGGCGGCGTACCCGCCACAGTCACGTTTTCCGGCTTGGCGCCGGGATTCGTGGGCGTGTATCAAGTCAACGCGCGCGTGCCGGATAATGCACCCACAGGGAGTTCTGTACCGTTGCTAATCTCCGTCAACGGAGCAGTATCCAATACCGCCGCAATTGCAGTTCAGTAGGAGGTCTTTACACCCTAATGATCCGGGAAGACTCACTCCGATTCGCAATCGCCGTCTTGGCCGCGGTGGCGTTGATCCCTCAAACCGGCGCTCAGTCGCTGCCCGCTGGCTCGGTGATTCACTTTGAGGTCGAGAACGCAACACTCTATATTTACGACTGCCCGTATTCTGACCTTGGAACAAATCCGAACAAGCTCGATCGTCCTTTGAATGCCAAGGGAATCGCGGTGGGCTTTGCTATAGGCGACATTGTTTCGGTAAACGGGAAAGCCGCGAAAGGAACGGCGTACATGACCACTCCTGCCGGGTTCGACGGCTCGCCCAATCCCGCCCCGGGCAAACCAATTCTCGATGGAGCACGGCTGTCCGTCGCAACCTGGGATCTCGATTTCATGAATCCCGACGGGACGTCCATAGGAACCATACACATCGATGGGATGAATGGCGGATTGCGTCCGCCCGGCGCTCCCCTGGAGTTCACCGCATCTGCATACATCGTCACCGGCGGCACTGGCCCGTTCTTGGGTGTGCATGGTTACTTCCAGCCGAAGCAAGACGCCGCGACCGGCACGCGTATCACGTCGGCTTGCGAGGATCCCAGCTTGCGACGGATCAACGCCGGCGGACTAGGGAAACGCCATCCCGTTCTCTATCTCGTTCCTCTCACGTTCCCGCAAGCGATAGCAGTGACCCATTCGAAAGACTTCACTGTGGTAAGTGCCTCCAAGCCAGCGGCGGCAGGCGAGACCTTGTCCATCTTCGCGACTGGCTTGGGTCCGACGATACCAGGTGTCGATCCCGGCCAGCCCTTCCCGGCTGAACCGCTCCAGGCAGTCAGTTCACCCATCGATGTGATCGTAAATGGAAAGCCGGCCGAAGTCCTGGTCGCGGTTGGGTATCCCGGCGCAATTGACGCGTACCAAGTGAATTTTCGATTGTCTTCCGACGTCGGAAGCGGCTCGGCGACCATCCAGCTCAGTGCTGCGTGGATCGTCGGACCTTCGGTAAAGATTCCGATTCAATAAAGGGCAGGACGCCCGGTGATACACTTCGTCGTGAAGACGACGAATCCATGAAACCACCATCGAACGTCAAGACGCCCGCGCAATACA
>CAZRND010000147.1:0-7490 GCA_964601345.1 uncultured Acidobacteriota bacterium
ACGCCGGCGACAAGCTCGGATTCCTGAAGGCTACAGTTGAGTTTGCGCTTCGAAGAGACGAATTCGGTCCGGCGTTTCGCGCTTACCTCAAGAGCCTGCCCCTATAACTATTTCTTTCCCGCGGCTTCGAGAATCCTTCGCGACAGGTAGTTGACGACCTTCGTTTCGTTGCGCAGCTCGTCGTAGTAGGCGGCTTTGAGAAGCTGTTCCTTGCGCCCTAGCAAATTGCCTCGGATCGACTGCTGGACGGCCGGATCGGAGAACTGGCGCTGGCCTTGCGGCTCTTTGGCCAACACCTTCAGGAGGTGGTAGCCCTGACGGCTGTGAATCACCTTCGAGATTTGGCCGTTCTGCAGGAGCAGCACCGCCTGCTTCAGCGGCGGATCGGTCTTGTCGAGCGCTGAAACGGGGATGAACCCCAGGTCGCCGCCGTTCGGCGCGGAGTTCGTGTCTTCGGAATAGCTCTGCGCCAATTGCTCGAATTCCTCGCCGTTGCGGAGGCGGCCCGCGATCATCTCGATTTTCTGCTTGGCCTCGGCCTCGTTATTGGCCTTGTCCTTTTTCAGATTGCGCACCTGCACGCTCGGCTCCGGCGTCACCAGGATCTGCGCCAGGTGGTAACGCGTCTCCGGAACGTTGAAGCTGGCCCGGTTCTGATCGAAGAACTGCTGGATTTCCGCGTCGGTGATGCTGATCTTCGAAGTAATCTCTTTGTTCAGCAGCTTCTTGATGCTCTCTTCCCGGCGAATCTGGTCCTTGAGCTGATCGACGTTGATGCCGCGGGTTTGCAGTTGCTTCTGAAATTCCTCTTCCGTGTAGGGACTCTTCATTTCCGTGAAGCGGTTGACCACTTCGGCGTCGGTCGCCAGCATGCCCCCCTTTTCGGCGCGTTGTAGCAGGATTTCGCGCTCCACCAGGCCTTGCAGCACATTGAGGCGCAGCATCGTCTCCTGCTCGCCCACGGGTTTCTGCGGTTCGTCCTGAATCTGCTGCTGGTAGAACTTGTCGACCTCCGACGCCAGGATCGGCCGGCCGTTCACCTCGGCCAGCACCTCGGCGCCGGTGACCCGCTTCGATGGACAACCGGCGGTCACGAGGATTCCGATGCCGACGAGCGCGGCGATGACGATTTTGGCCATCTCTGCTATACTATATTCTTCCGCTCGAAATAGAGGAGAGAGATGGCGAAAAAATGTGAAGTGTGCGGCAAGGGGCCGCAATCGGGAAACCGCGTCAGCCACGCCAACAACAAGACCCGGCGCCGGTGGAACGTGAACCTGCAAACGGTCAAGGCATTGGTGTCCGGCGCCCATCGAAGACTGCGCGTCTGCACGGCCTGTCTGCGCTCGGGCAAAGTGGTCAAGGCAGCTTAAGCCGCAACCCTACCTCGCTAACCTACGCGGGCAATCAGATCGATTTCCACTTGAACGTCGCGCGGCAGCCGCGCGACTTCCACCGTGCTGCGAGCCGGCGGCTCGGACGGAAAGAAACGTCCGTAGACCGCGTTCATCCGCGCGAAGGCGCCCATGTCTTTCAGGAAGACGGTGGTTTTGACGACGCGGTCCATGCTCGTTCCGGCCGCCGCCAACACCGCCGTAAGATTCTGCAGAACGCGTTCGGTCTGAACCTCGATGTCGCCCTCGACAATCTGGTTCGTGGCCGGGTCGAGCGCGATCTGGCCGCTGGCAAAAAGAAATCCGTTGGCTACGACGGCCTGCGAATACGGCCCCACCGCATTCGGCGCCGTCTTGGTGCTGATGATTTTTTTCAAATTGCAACCTCCTCCATTTTTTTCGCCAGCCATTCTACAACCAATTCCTCGGCCCAATAGGTCTGCTTCCACGGCCCCGGGCCGGAGACGAATCCGACGTGCCCGCCTTGCCGGGTAAAGATGAACTCCACGGACCGGGAAGCCGCCGCTTTCGCTTCGAGCAGCACTTCGCGCGGCAAGA
Organism: uncultured Acidobacteriota bacterium; assembly: GCA_964601345.1. Taxonomy (GTDB): domain Bacteria; phylum Acidobacteriota; class Terriglobia; order JAJPHL01; family JAJPHL01; genus CAZRND01. The sequence continues at coordinate 1,953 of CAZRND010000147.1, forward strand.
ACGGATCGTCTTCCGACGAGATGCACAGCGCCGGCGTCGCGACCCGGCCGACATAGCCGAGCGAGCTCGATCGCGAATAGTAGTCGTCGACGCCCGCGAAACCGTGCATCGGCGCGGTGGCGCAATCGTCGTATTCGTAGAAGGTCTGCGAGAGCCGGACGCGCTTCACGTCGATACGCGAAGCGAGCTCCGGAAAGGTTCGCACCGCGCGGATCACCTTGGGACGCAGCGTTTGCAGGAAATTCGCCAGGTAATAACGGCCGATGGGATTTTCCATGAAGCGCGATCCACGAGCCAGGTCGTAAGGAACCGAGATCATCGCCGCGGCGCGAACCATCTTTTGTGCGGGATTCTCGCCGAGCCACTTCAACATCGCGTTCCCTCCAAGCGACACGCCGAAGGCGAGGAGCGGAGCGTCCGGATGGCGAGCCGCGAGCGTCTTGACGACGAAGTCGAAGTCCGTCGTCTCGCCAGAGTGATACATACGCGGACGGCGGTTCGGAAGCATGCGCGTGATCTCACCTGGATCGCGCGCGCAGGAGCGGAAATTGATCGCCGTCGCTCCCCAGCCGCGCGCTGCCGCGAGCGCCATGATGCCTTGCATGTAAACGGAATAGGAGCTGCCCTCGAGGCCATGCATCAATACCACACGCGGCGCGCCACCTCGTTGGGTGCCATTCAGGTGATCGAGCACGAGCTCGTCGCCATCGGGCGTCTCGAGCTTCTCGCGGCACATCGAGACCAGTTGTTTGGGCCGGGTCATCCGGCCCCATATGGTTTGCAGATGCGCCCCTGGAAGCCACCAGGGAGTGGAAAAGGTCACTGCACGGCCAGCTTGGTGGTATTGCTGTCGACGCCGGCCACGGTCAGCTTCAACGGAACTTCGGGGCCCGGCGTGAGGTCCGCGGGAATCCTGAAGTTCACTTGATAGAGGCCCGCGAGGGAAGACATGCCCGCGAAGTCAGGTTGAACATTGCGTCCGCCGATGTTCACGGTCACGGCATTCACGGTGCTCGAGATTCCCTTGGCGCCCTCGCCGGTATTTACCGCTGGGCTCACGCGGCCGAGTCCTGTCGTATACAGGACCAAGATTTCGCCGCGCGACGCGGGACTTCCGCTCCCCACCGCGGCGCCGCTGATGTGCGTGGCCACGGCCGGTCCCACGCCGTCGGACGTGAAGGTGAAGATACCGGGCTGCGCCTCGGCGACGGCGAGCGAAACCGCGGTCGATTTGCCGTCTTCGCGAGTCAACGTCAGCTTCGGCACGCCGCTCGCCTCATAAGGAATCTGGAAATTCACCTGGGAGGGCGAACTATAGAACAGCGGCGCATCCACGCCGCCGATGTTCACTTTGATTCTGCCGAGCAAGCGCGGCAGCGGGAGGCTCGCCGCGTATCCCCAATCCGATCCCAGGCCGACGCCGAACAGAGACATAATCGATCCCGGCGCGACCGCGCCCTTCGAGAAACTGGCGGAGTTCACGACATTGTCCGCGCCGAAGGTCGGCAGGATGCGATGTTCCGAGTCCAGCGTGAAGCCCGCAAACAGCACGGCCATTTCGTCGGTGGTCTGCTCGCCCCAACCGACGTCGATCGGCGGGAAGTTCGGGTTCCTGAGATTGTTGGACGAGTTGTCGTAGTACATCGTGTACGCCACGGTGCTGCCCGCGGGGATCGCGACCGGCTGGTTGTAATCGTAAATTCCCTGCCACTGAAAATCCCAATCGTTGATATCGATCAGCGGCGACGTCACGCCGGAGGATGTCAACTGCGCGTGCGCCTCGCGCCCGAGCAAGTGCATGTGCGGAGCGATAAAAGTCGCATGGACGTTCCCAAACACGCTCGTTCCGATGGAGTACTGAACCGGGTAATGCGAGTTCCCGGCAGGGATCTTGAACGTCTGGTTGATCATCGGCAGCACGTAAACGAGTTTGTCCACCGGACCCTGCGTGAAGTAGATTCCGATCTGCGTCTGGTCGCTCGTGGACTGCCCGTTCAGGTGATAGTGCAACTGCATGGCGATGCGCGAGCCTTTCGGAACCTGCATGGCCGTGCCGGGGCTCAGATACGACGGACGGAGGCCGGGCGCCCATCCAGCAAAGAAAGACGCGTCAGGATTGAATCCCGGCCCGCCGAAGCATGTGTATCCGGGTCCGGGCTCGGCGTCGTCCAGTTTCTTCGAAGCTCCCGCGGAGTCGCTATAGAGAATCGCGTGATGCACCACGGCGCGGTTGCCCGGACGAATCTGGATGGCGCTGACGTAAGTGTCCGATGCGAAATTCGTCGGCATGGTGAAGCAGCGATAAATATCGTTGCCGGAAGCGGGCACAGGGAATGCCGAGTCCATCGTTAGGACGAGATCGGGCTGCCCAAGCGTCCAGCCGTCGGGAAAAGTCTGTTGCGCCGGCAGGTCTGCCGCGTTGCCTTCCTGGCTTCCGCCGTCGACCCAGGCGATGATCGTGTCGCGATCCGCTTTGCTGAGCAGTCGCGCGCCGCGGAAAGTTTCCGCGCCTTGCGACGGCTTCCAGGGAGGCATCGTTCCCAAAGCCACGCGCTCGCGGATGCTCGCCGCCCAGGGCCGCGCGCTCTTGTAGTCCATCAGGGAAAACGGGCCGATGTCGCCGGGATGGTGACAGCTCTGGCAATTCGCCTGAAAGATGCGGACGACTTCCTTGTTAAAGGTAGGCGCCTGCGCGAAACACGTCCCCAGAGAGAGCAGCACAACGATCAAAACTTTCCCAGATCGTGACATAAGTTTCTCTATTGTACCCCAGAACAGCGGAACCATCCGTTACCCCAGGCTGTATGCTTCCCTACATGCGCCAGCTCGCCCATCGCGAGCAGCGGCGCGAATTCGGAGAGGTCCCCTTCGAACTCGCAGCATCCCGTGAAACCGCCGATCTCGTGGCGCTGACCGCGCTTTGACGACATCCGAGCCCGTTCCTCCCAGCGCAAGTCGCGAGAGACGCAACGGACCTGCTGGGCGCGCTCGCCGAGCCCGGCAAAGTCGAGATCGAGCGGACCATCGCCATAGAAGGTCGCGAGCGCGTTCAGGCGATCGCGCAGGCGGCGAATCAGGTGATGAAATTCGGGCTCGCGCACGGTCTTTTCTTCAAAGACGAGATGCGTCGGCGTCAGGAACTGGATTTGGATGCGTGACGAAGTAGGGCAGGTTTCCAACCTGCCCGGCATCTGTTCCACTTTTTCCAGTTTCACGCGAGCGCGATTCAATCCGAATCCTTCTTCCGTCAATTCCGCGAATGCCGAGACGATCTGCGGCAGATACTCCGCGGACTTTCCCGCCAGCACCAAGCCGAATTCGAAAGCCTCGCCCGCTGCGTAGTGAGTCTTTTCCTCGAGCGGCGGACGAAAAACAAACGGCCTTGGGATGGCTTGATAATTCCGCAACGCCGCCGCTCCGGGCGGCGCTCCGGGCTCGAAGAGCAAGGCATACGGGCAACTCTGGCGCAACTCGCACTGCGTCGCGCCCGGACATTCCGGACGACAGCAGACTCGCCTGAACATCAGGCCGAACGCCCCGCGCAGCGTATTTCCCTTGTTGAATCGCGGCAACTCGAGCGGCGCTTCCGGCCGCAGCGTAAATCGAAAAAGGGAGAATGTCATTTCACAAACGTCAAGCCGTGCGGAACTAAGTGCGGAAGCACGTACGCGTAGACCATCACGATGGCGCCGACGATCGCCGCCAGCGCCAGGCTCTGCCACACCAGGTGCCGGAGGATGCGTCCTTCTTCACCCACTTGATTCGTAGCCGCCGTCGCGACGACGATCGACTGCGCATCGACCATCTAGCCCCTCACGCCGCCGGCGCTGTTCGCGGCGCACATCAGAATCTGGTCGAAGTGCAACTGCTGCGCGGTGATGCGCTGCAAGCTGCCGAAGAGCGGCTTCGCCGCGGTGTCCCTTCCGGTCAGCGCCACGCCCCGACAGCCTAGAAACGTACCGAAGAAGGGGAAGAGCCAGCCGGTGCGCGTAAAAGCGAGGCCGAGCACCGCGTCCATGCCCGAATAACGCGTCACGTAGCCGAGGCCGAGCATCGTGGCGATGGCCGCCATCGCAAAACGCATGCGGCTCGCCGTGTGCAGAAACATCTCGAAGAGGCGGCGCGGCTTCAGTCCCAACAGGAAACCGGAGAGGATTGCCGCGAACAAACAGGCCGTCCCGGTGGCGGTGAACCAGTTGGCGTCATAGCGCGCCGCTTCGGCGGAGGGCTTCGGCACGACGGGAGCGTCGCGCAGTACGTGGTTGTGCAGCAGCGGAAAATCGAAGACCGGCGTAGTCATCGCGTTGAGCTTGTTCTTTACGGCCGGCAATCCCCACACCAGCACGAAGATCGTGAGGATCATGAACGGGGTCCAGGCCCGCAGCACCTGTCCACGTGTCGCGGTATGTTTTTCCTGTGGGCCGGTGTCATGTTCGAAGCGGAAGATGCGTTTGGGCTTCCATACGCTGAGAAAAACCACCATCGTCAGCAGGCAAGCGACGGCCGCGGCGATATCCACCAGGTTGCTGTCCACAAAGTTCGACCAGACGTATTGCGTGATCGAGAACGAGAGCCCGCACGCCAGGATCGCCGGCCATACTTCGAAGGTCTGACGCCACGGAACCATGACGCGCACCATCCAGAAGGGAATGATCACGCCGGTGATCGGCAGGATGCGTCCGATCATGGCGCTCAAGTCCGATTCCGGCAGGCCGCTCACCTGGGTGAGCATGTGCACCGGAGTGCCGATCGATCCCCAGGCGACGGGCGCGGTGTTGGCGATCAAGTTCAGGATGGCGGCATGAAACGGCTCGAAGCCCAGGCCGATCATGAAGGCCCCGGAGATGGCCACGGGCGAACCGAATCCGGCGCAGCCCTCGATGAACGCGCCGAATGCGAAGGCCACCAGCAGCGCCTGCAAGCGGCGATCCTGCGAGAGCGCGGCCACCGAATTCTTCATGATCTCGAACTGTCCGGTCTCGACGGAGATGTCGTAGAGGAAGACAGCGGTGAGCACGATCCAGGCGATCTTCACACCGAAGGCCGCGCCGTAGAGAAAGCTCATCCCCGACATGGCCCAGGGCATGGTGAAGACCAGGGACGCCGTCAGGATCGCCGCCGCTGCGCCGCCCAGCGCGGCGCGGTGCGGACGCGTGCCGCGCACCGCGAGCAGGTAAAAGAGCGTCAATACCGGGATGCCGGCGACGAGCGTCGAGAGCGGCCAGAGCCGCTCTCCAAAGGGAAAGTACACCTGCGTCCATTGGGACATGCCGTCGCGGATTATATCCGGAAAACGGCTGCCGTTACGGCTTATGCGCGTGGATCACGTCGATCAGCAATCGTGCCTTCGGAAACGACTCTTGGGCGCGCGCGAGAAGCGACTCCGCCTCCGGCGTATACTTCCGCTGCATCACCGGCACCAGACCGAGGACGTACCCGGCCTTCAGCGAATCCGGGTCCCGTTGCAGCGACGGGCGAACCACGGGTTCCGCCTCCGCCACCCGACCTTGAACTGACATCGCCACCCCCAGGTTGAGC
>CAZRND010000147.1:7500-12527 GCA_964601345.1 uncultured Acidobacteriota bacterium
GGCGGATAAACCGTAAATGGCCCGCCGAACGCGTTGAGGCGGCTCTTCGGGCCGTCGTAGGACGCGAGCGGGACCGGGGGCTCCACGGCGACCAAGGTAGGGCCTCCGGGGGCCGGTGCCTACCCGCGGGCGTAGAATGCCCTCAGAGGTGACGCATGCGGACCCGCCGCGGCCTCTCGGTCCTCGTGGCCCTCCTGGCGGCCGCGGCGTTCGTCGGCCGCCGGGAGGCGACCTTGCGGGAAGGGGGGGTTCCCCAGGTTGGGTTCCGTCTTCGGATGCCCGCTCAGGTTCGCGGCTTTTTGAAATTCCTCCGCCGCCTTGGCGTATTCTTTGCTCGTCATGTAACGCCTTCCGAGATTGTTGTGCCCTTCCGCCCGCAGATGTTGCGCGGAGATCGCCCCGGCCGGCGGACTCACGGTTTTCGAGACGGGAAGCTGGATCACCAGGGGCGAGGAATCCATGACGTTGACGAATTCCTGTTTGACGACGTCTCCACCAAGGTTTCGAACGATGAGTCGATAGTGCCCCTGCTCAACGTCCTTGAATTGGAACGCGCCGGTGGGCGAGACGAACTCGCGATGCGTAGGAAGAGCGCCCGCCGTACTCTCGAGCTCCACAATGTAATCCGGACTCAGGGACACGCCCGGCGAAAGCTCGCCTCTCAGGATGGCAATATGTCCGGGACCTTGCGCCACCGCCGCGACAGCAGCAAGAAATAGGATCGCCGTACGATGCATACAGTTTTCTCCCGTGTGTTTAGGATTGCGGTCTTAGTTTTTCAGCGGGGAAAATTGGTTGCGCGGCTCAAACGGGGAATCGCGCCATCGAGAAGACCAGAATACGCCGGGCGGCGCGAGGAACGCCAATCGCAATCCCTTATCGAACGGATAAGCGACTTCTGTAAGCGTGCTTGCGCTGGAACACAAGTTTTTTCGAATCTTCCTTGCAATCGCCCGGGCTTTTCTTTTATCATTTGTTACAGAAGGTCAAATCTCTTTTTGCTTGGAAGGGGCACAATGTTTCACACCAAACACTTTGGAGTTCTTTTTGTTGTCGTGCTGGTCATGGGGGCACTGTTGGTGCACGCTTCTCCAACAGGCAGCGTAGCCGGGACGATCAAGGACCCGAGCGGCGCGGTCGTTCCCGGAGCGAAGCTCACGCTGACCAATATCTCCACCAACACAAAAGCGGAGAGCCTGGCCGACGCCAACGGCTCGTTCCAGTTCTTGCAACTGGCGCCGGCGGAATACTCGCTGGTGGCCGAGGCGCCCGGCTTCAAGAAATTCGCCGGCAAGGTCTTAGTGCAAGTGGATCAGATCACGCACGTCGACATCGCTCTGCAGGTCGGCAATGTGAGCGAGACGGTGGAAGTGAGCAGCGTGGCCCCGGTGCTCGAGACCGATAAGAGCACGCTGAGCACCGTGGTGGACAGCACGATTATTTCGAGCATGCCCCTGAACGCCCGCCAGTATCTGGACCTGGCGCTGGTCACGCCCGGCGCACTGCCGGCGGCGACCGGAACGCAGGGAGGCGGATTCAACGTCTCCGGCGCGCGTTCGCAATCCAACATTTTCCTTCTCGACGGCGTCAGCAACATCGACACGCAGGTAAATTCCGCGCTCGGCAATTTTCGCATCACCGACGGCGTGCAGGAGTTCGCCGTGCAGGTCAGCGTGGCCCAGGCCGAGTTCGGACGCGGCACCGGCGGGCAGGTGAGCATCGTGACCAAGAGCGGCGGAAATCAATACCACGGCTCGGTCTTCGAGTATCTGCGCAATTCGGACCTGGATGCCGCGGACTTCTTCACCAACCGCAACAAGGCTCCCAAGAATCCTCTGCACCGGAACCAGTTCGGCGCGACGTTCGGCGGGCGCATCCTGCGCGACGTTCGGCGGGCGCATCCTGAAGGATAAGACTTTCTTCTTCTTGAACTGGGAAGACTTCCGCCAAGTGGCTCCCACGCCCAGCACCACGCGCGTCCCGACAGCCCAGGAACGGGCCACGGTGACCGATCCGATTTCGAAGGCGCTGTTGCAGTTCTGGCCCGATCCCAACACCTCGGTGGCAGGCTCGGCCAACAATTTCATCGCCAATGTGCGCGCCTCCACGTTCGATCACACCGGCCTGGTGAAGATCGATCACAATCTCACCAGCAAAGATCACGTGACCGGCCGCTGGGCGGAATATGAAGGCACCACCTTCACGCCGGGATCGCTGCCCAGCCTCAACGGCAACGCCAACGGGCCGATCAGCCGTTCCGGAGTCTTCACCGAGACGCACACGTTCAAGGCCAACCTGCTGAACGAATTCCGGTTCGGCTTCTCGCGCAACCAAACGCTCATCACCGTGCAGGACGCGGGCTTCGACGCCTCGAAGATCTTCGTCGACTCCACCGGCAAGCCGTTGTCCGGAATCGTCGTGGCCGCCCAGAACCAGCAGGACTCGGGCTTGCCGACGATCGGCGTCAGCGGCGGGTTTTCTTCTCTCGGGAGCACCAACAACCTTCCCCAGGGACGTATCACCAACACCTACGAGTTCTTCAACAACGTCTCCTGGATCGCGCCTTTCGGCGCGTCCCGGCATTCCCTCCGCTTCGGCTATCACCTGCGCCGCGAAGACGCCCGCCGTTACCTGGACGGGTCCGCGCGAGGCACGTTTAACTTCTCGAACTTCGCCGACTTTGCCGCGGGCCTCGTCAACACGTCGACGCTGCGATACGGCGACACGGTTCGCTACTGGCGCCGGTATCCGTTGGATCTGTACTTGCAGGACACCTGGAAAGCCAAGGACAACCTGACCATCAACTACGGGATCCGCTACGAGTATCCTTCGGCCATCGCGCAGACCCGCGCGCTGGCAACGAACGTAGTCCCGGGCGTGGGTCCGGTGCTGCTCGGCAGCAATCAACTGCTGACGATTGACACCACCAAGTCCGGTCCGGCCTCTTTCGTTTTGAAACAGTCCCCGGTCCCGCTCGGCGACAGCGGCGTCAACGCGGACAAGAACAACTGGGCGCCCGTGCTCGGCCTGGCCTACACGCCGCGCTTTGCGAAGGCGTTGTTCGGCAACGACGACACGGTCATCCGCGCCGGTTTCCGCATCGGCTACGACGACATCTTCAACAACATTCCGGCGAACATGGGTCTGAACGCGCCGTACACGCTGACGACCTCGCAGGGCAGCACCACCACGCAGGGCACCGCGGCCGCTCCGAAGAAATTCTCCTACGCCGTGGCCTTGAACCAGAACGTTCCGCTGGTGAAGTTCGTGAACGGAGCTCCGTTCGTCGGCCTGGTCGGCTTCAACGCCGAGGATCCCAACCTTCGCAGCGCCTACCTCTATCAGTACAACTTCGGAATCCAGCGCCGCATCCATGGCGCGTTCTCGGTCGAAGCGGACTATCAAGGGTCGGCCGGACACAAGCTCGGCATGTTCGTGGACCTGAACCAGCCCAACCTGGTCGGCACGACGCAGGTCTTCCCGTATCCCACCTTCGGGGCGATCGGTACGGGCAAGGACATCGGCAACTCCAACTACAACGCCATGGTGCTGACCACCAAGTATCAAGGGCACCGTGGGTTCTTCTTCCAGGGCTCCTATACCGTCGGCAAATCGATCGATTACAACTCGGCGTTCTTCGGATCGTCGGGTGAATCGGCCGGCGTCGCCGACGCGAATCACATCAACGTGGAGCGCGGCCCGTCGTCCTTCGACATCCGCCACCGCGTGGTGCTGACCTACGTTGTCGATCTGCCGATCGGACCGGGCCACCGCCTGCTCGGCTGGAACAACGGCCTCAACCGCCAGGTCTTCGGCGGCTGGCAGGTTTCCGGCGTGACCTCGCTGCAGACCGGCGCGCCCTTCACGATCGTCAACGGGTCTTCGGACTTCAGCGGATTCAACCAGTTCCTCGACCGGCCCGACATCATCGGCGCGGGACCGCTGACGCAGGACAATCGCAGCCCGGACAACGCCTTCGACAAGACGCGCTTCCCGAACAATCCGCCGTTCGGACGCGTGGGCACCTCCGGCCGCAACCAGTATTACGGGCCGGGCCTGGCGAACTACAACTTCGCGGTCAACAAGAAGTTCGCTCTGTGGTCGGAGAGCCGCTACCTGCAATTCGGCGCGGATTTCTTCAATCTCTTCAACCACACCAACTTCTCGAACCCGATCGGTTCGCAGAGCAGCGCCAACTTCGGCAAGATCACCTCGACCGTGGGCACGGCAACCGCCACGGCTGTGGGAACGACGGCCGGATTTGTGGGCGGCGGGGCGCGCGTGATTCAGATGTCGCTGCGCCTTACGTTCTAAGAGCGGAAGCGAGGACGGCAAAGTCCTCGACGCGGAGTTCCTCCGCGCGCACTTTCAGGGCCAGGCCGCATTTCAACAATGCGGCGCTGGCCCTTTCTGTTCCATACGCGGACTTCAGATTGTTGACGAGCGTTTTCCGCTTATGCTGGAACGCCGCGCGCGCGAGGCGGAAAAAGCCTCCTTCGTCGTCCACGGGAACGCGTTTGCCCACCGTCATCCGCACCAGCGCCGAGTCCACGCGCGGCGGCGGCCGAAATGCCCCGGGAGGGATGCGGAAGAGCATCTGCGGCCGCGTGTAATACTGCGCGGTGACTGAAAGCAGTCCGTAATCGCGCGTGCCCGGCACGGCCGCGATCCGCTCGGCTACCTCCCGCTGGACCATAACGACTATCTCGTCGATTTGCGAAGAGTGCTCGAACAGCCGCATCAGGATCGGCGAAGTAATGTAGTAGGGCAAATTGCCGAAGATGCGCATGCGCGGGTACGCAAGCGGCACGGTGAGGATATCTCCTTCGACGACCTCAACGCGCTCCAAGGATTCTTCCCGTAGCCCCGCAGCCAGCTCGGGATCGATTTCTATCGCGACCACTCGACCCGCCCGCTCGGCGAGCAGTCCGGTCATCGCGCCGCGTCCCGCCCCGATCTCGACGACGAGATCGTCGCGCTGCATTCGCAGCGACTCGAAAATGCGCTGCTTCACGGCCAGATCGGCC
>CAZRND010000148.1:0-12507 GCA_964601345.1 uncultured Acidobacteriota bacterium
TCCCAAACTGTTTGCTCCAGTGCTCCTCATCGCGAAGTTCTGCGAGGAGCCAACGAGCAACGCGATCCTGCTCCTTAGGCTTCAGAGTCGCCAACTTGGCGACCACTGCATCGAGCGTTCGGGTCATGACCAAGTATACTGCACCCAGCCGATCCTACTTCATTTCACTTCCGCCATGACCTTGCGCAGCGGCTTGAGCGGGTCCTTCGAAGTTTTTACTTTGCCGTCGAGCATGCCGAAGAAATAGGCGTCCAGAATCTTCTGGTAGCGCGGCGAATCCGGCATGACGCCCAGGCCGATGAGCTCGGCCTTGGGAAGATTGGCCAGCGCTTTGCGGTGGCGGTGGATGTAGTTCTTGATCTTGTCCTGGATCTTCTTCTGCGGGAACTCCATCAGCACGAAGAGCAGGACTTCGCCCGGCTGCTGCGCCAGAAGCTGGAAGGCCTTCGACGGCGTCCCGCCCTGCTTGCCGGCCAGCGCTTTCACCAGTTGCTTACTGTCGTTTTCGAGGCGCGTCAACGGCTCGGTGTCGGCGCGCTTCATCCCTAAGCGGTGGATCAGCGCCGAGCGGTCGCGCGCCGGGAGCTTTTCCAGCAGGAAGTAGAGGAAGGGCGCGTAATTATCGACCGGCGCGGCCGCTTCGGCGATGGTGCGGGCCGTCTTGAGCATTTGCGTCAGCACCGGCACGTTCAAGCGCGATCCGGTGAGCCGCGGATGAAACGCGGTGGTCAGCCCTTCCTTCTCCAGCGCCTTGAGGATCTCCAGCGGATTCTCCTCGCGCCCCATTTCCTTGAATTCCTTGCGGAGTCCGTCGGGCGAGGCGTTTTCCATCCCGCGCTCGAGGCCGGCGCGGAACAGCGACTCGGTCTTCGGCTCCATGGTGAAGCGCAGCCGCGTGCGGAAGCGCACGGCGCGGATCAGCCGCACCGGATCGTCCGAGAACGCCGAACTCTGCAGCACGCGGATCTCGTGCCGCTCGATGTCGGCCACGCCGTTGTTCGGATCGAGTAGCAGCCCGCGCGAATTGGGATTGAGCGAGAGGCCGATCGCGTTCATCGAAAAATCCCGCCGCCTCAGGTCGCGGTAGATGTCGCCGAATTCGACTTCGAGGCGCCCGCGCTTGTCGCGTTCCTCCCAGCGGCAGGCGCTGATCTCGGCCGTCAGGCCGCCCGGGAAGACCAGGTGCGCGGAACGCAGGTCTTCGTCGGTCTCCAGGAGCTCGCAGCCTGCGGCGCGCTTGGCCACGGAGCGGGCCACCTTCAGGGCCTGCCCTTCGACGGCGAAATCGAGATCGCGGATCGGGTAACCGTAGATCAGGTCGCGCAGCGCTCCGCCCACCAGGTAAAGATGCAAGCCGGCTTCCCACGCCGAGCTCTGCACCTGCTCGACGACTTTCAGTTGCTCGGGGTTCAACCGGCTTTCCAACAGGAAAAGGAAATCGGGCATAGTGTCAGCCTCGTTGTTCAGCCTCTGGGGTGATGCTGCGCGTGAACCTGCTGCAGCCGCTCCGAAATTACGTGCGTGTAAATCTGCGTGGTGGAGATGTCGGCGTGTCCGAGCATCTGCTGCACCGAACGCAGGTCCGCGCCCCGCTCCAAAAGGTGCGTGGCAAAACTGTGCCGCAACAGGTGCGGCGTGATCGGCTGCCGGATGCCGGCCCGGCGTCCATAAGCCGAAATGACTTGCCAGAAACATTGCCGCGACATGGGCCGTCCTCTCGCGGTGACGAAAAGATAGGGACTCAGGCGCTTGCCGAGCAAAAGCCGGCGCGCGCCGTTTCGATAAGCCTCAAGCGCCTGGAGCGCCGCGCCGCCCACCGGATTGAGCCGCTGCTTGCCGCCCTTTCCATGGATCAGCAGGCATCCGGTGTGCTCGTCGAAATCCACCAGCTTTACGCCGATCAGCTCCGAGACGCGCAGGCCCGCCGAATAAAGCAACTCGAGCATGGCGCCGTCGCGCGCGCCCCGCGGCGTCGCGCGGTCGGGAGCGGCGAGGAGCCGTTCGACGTCGCCGAGGGTGAGATACTTCGGCAGCGCCTTCCAGCCCTTCGGCGAATCGAGGTTCAAGGTCGGATCTTCGGCCACGGCGCCGTCCCGTTCCATCTGCCGGTAGAAGCAGCGCAGCGTCGCGAGATGCCGTGAGATGCTGCGGCTGTTCAGCCCCGCCTGGTACAGCTCCCCGAGATATTCCTGCACATGTAGGCGGCGCGCTTCCTTCAGGCCCACGTTGCGCGCGTCCAGGAAGTCGGCGTACCGACGCAGGTCGCGGCCATAGGCCAGGGACGTATTGCGCGAGAGGCGCCGCTCGACCTGGATGTAGTTCTGGAAGTCCGCCAGGAGCGCGCCGGAATGGGAACCATTTTCGGGCATTCTTGTTCTGATCTTAAATTATCCTACGGGCATCGGCGCGGGGCTCTTTTTTTGGCGCCCGGCGATACCATAAATGTCACTAAGCTCCTCGCAATGCAGCAACCACGCCAGCCCAAAGTAGATGGCCGTCGAAGCGGCCAGCATGCCGGTGAGCAGTCCGGCGCGCATCCACAGGGGCTGTCCAAGAGAGAAATCGGCCCATTGCAGCATCCCCCAGGCGGCGAACCCCATGCCGGCGGATGCCAGGGCGATCTTAGTCATCGATCCCATGATGGCCTGAAAACCGATATCTCCGTACCGCTGGGTAAAAACCTGGTACAGGATCAGGAAGTTCAGGACCCCGGCGAGGGACGTCGCAAGGGCCGGTCCGCCGTTCTGTAAAGGCCTCAAAAACAATAGGTTGAAGACAATGTTCGCGACCATCGCGATGGCCGCCACGATCACCGGCGTCCGCGTGTCTTGAGTCGAATAGAAGGCCGGCACCAGCACCTTGGTGCCGGCAAACCACGGAAGCCCGAGCGTGTAGAGCCAGAGCGCCCAGGTGGTCAGCTCGGTCGATGCGGCGTCGAAACGGCCGTGCTGGAAAAGCACCTGGATGATCGGCCCGCGCAGCAGGATCAACCCCACCATCGCGGGAATCGTGATGAACGACACGATGCGCAGGCTGAACGCCAGCGTGCGCTTCATCTCTTCCAGATTGTTGGCGGCTGCATGGCGGGACATCATCGGCAGGATCGCCGTGCCGACGGCGATGGCGTATCCGCCCAGCACCAGTTCCATGACGCGGTCAGCGTAATTCAGCGAGATGAGGCTGCCGACGGGCAGGGAGGGGCGCGTGGCGAAAACGGTGTCGACGAAGAAATTGATCTGCGCAACGCCGATGCCGACAATGCCCGGCAGCATCAGCTTGGCCACGCGCCGGATTCCCGGATGGCTAAAGGAGACGCCGAAGGTGAAGCGCATCCCCTGCTTCCACATCATCGGGAGCTGCACCGCCATTTGCAGCGTGCCGCCGAGGAGCACGCCGACCGCCAGGGCTACGCTCGGATCGCTGAAATATCCGGCGAAGAACGAGAGCGTGACGATGGAAAGATTCAGGAGCGCCGGCGTGAACGCCGGCAGTCCGAAGATCCCCACGCTGTTGAGGATGCCCATCGCCAGCGCCGATAGCCCGATGAAAAAAATGTACGGGAACATCATCCGGTTCAGGTACACGGCCTGATCCACCGGGATGCGCGAATCTCCCAGCGTGAAAAGCTTCACCATGAGCGGCGAGAAGATCACGCCGGCCACCGCCACCGCCGCCAGGATCAGCGAGAGAGTCCAGAACATGCGGTTGGCGAAGTCCCAGACTTCGTGGCGCTCTTTTTCGGTGAGGTAGCTGGAGAAGACCGGGACGAACGAAGCGGTCATCGAGCCTTCCGCCACCAGCCTTCGCAGCAGGTTGGGGATGCGGTAGGCGAGAACAAAAGCGTCGCCGGTGAGCGTGGTTCCAAGCAGCAGCGCGATCCGTTGGTCGCGGAAGTATCCGAGAATGCGGCTGATGATCGTGAAGGTGGTGATCAGCCCGGCAGAACGCAAAATCTCTTGTTTATGTTCTGACAATCTCGGAAGTGCTCCAAAATCAGAAGCTTAGCACGTTCCCCCGAAACGGCGAAATCGCGTTATACTAACACACCGTAAGCAGCCGGGGCAAATGGATATCGTCTCTTGAGCTCATCGACGCACAAAAAGGTCATCGTACGCAAGATGAACCAGGAGCGATTGACCGGTTACGTCAATCCGCAGAATTTCGCGCAAGACGGCGGCGTGGAGCTTCTCACGCAGGGCGGGCAGGTGACGCTGCTGCCCTACGGCGAGATCAAGGGACTGCACTTCGTCCGGGAGTTCGAGGAAGGCGACGGTCTGGAGCGCAAGACCTTCACCTCGCGTCCCAAGATGGACGGACTGTGGCTGCGCCTGAAGTTCAAAGACGATGAAGTGATCGAAGGCATCCTGCCTAACAACCTGCTGCTCGAAGGACGCGGATTTACGATCACGCCTCCCGATCCTTACGCCAACAGCCAGAAGATTTTTGTTCCGCGCACGGCGCTCGCCGAGCTGACCGTGCTCGGCGTGATCGGCTCGCCGGTGGCGCCGCGCAAGAAGAAGGTCGCGGCCGTCTCGGACAAACAGCCGAGGTTGTTCGAGTGAAGCTCTCGGACATCGCCGCTCGGCTGGGTTGCGAGCTCGAAGGCTCCGGAGCGATCGAGATTACCGGAGTCGCTGGAATCGAAAAGGCCGGGCCGCAGGAGATCACCTTTCTTTCGAATCCGCGCTATGCCGCGCAGCTCAAGTCGACGCGCGCCGGCGCGGTGATCCTCGGGCGCGATGCCGCGGCGGCCCCGATTCCGTCGCTGCGCTCGGCGAATCCTTACCTGAGTTTCGCGCAGGCGCTGGAGTTGTTCTACGAGCCGCCGCGACCGGCGGCCGGCGTCCATCCCACGGCCGTGGTCGCGCCGACGGCGCGACTCGGCGCGGGATCGAGCGTGGGCGCGTACGTCGTGGTCGGTGACGACGTGGTCGTCGGCGACCGCGCCGTATTGCATCCGCACGTTTGCGTATACTCGGGCGCGCGCATCGGCCACGACTTCACCGCGCACAGCCACGCCGTGGTCCGCGAGTTCTGCCGCATCGGCGACCGCGTCACGCTGCAGAACGGCGCGATCGTCGGCGCGGACGGATACGGCTTCGCCAAGCGCTCGGACGGCAGCCATCACAAGATCGTGCAGTCGGGCATCGTGGTCATTGAAGACGACGTGGAGATCCAGGCGCATACCTGCATCGATCGCGCGACGCTGGGCGAGACGCGGATTCGCCGCGGCGCGAAGATCGACAACCTGGTGCAGGTAGGACACAGCTCCGTGGTCGGCGAAGACGCCATCCTCTGCGCGCAGGTCGGCATCGCCGGATCGAGCGTGATGGGCAAGGGCGTTCTGATGGCCGGGCAAGCCGCGCTGGCCGGCCATCTCACTGTCGGCGACGGCGCGGTGATCACCGCGCAGAGCGCCACGTCGCACGACGTGCCGCCGGGCAAGATGATCTCCGGCTCGCCCGCTTTCGACAACAAGCTCTGGCTGCGTTGCGTTGCGGCGTTCGAGCGACTGCCCGAAATCCTCAAAACCGTGCGGCGCCTCTCCGCCGAAATCGAACGGCTGAAGAAGTAGAATCATGGGCATGTTAGCGGTTCTCCTCGCGCTGGCGGCCGCGCAGATTTCTCCCGATCTGCAACGCCTGGTGAAGATCAAGACGCTGATGGCCGACAACCTCACGCGCCTTCCCAACTACACCTGCCTGGTGACCACGGAGCGCTTTCATCGCAAGTCCGCTCACGGAACGTTCGAATACTCGGACACGGTGCGCTTGGAAGTGGCCCAGGCGGAGAACAAGGAACTGCTGGGCTGGCCGGGTTCGCCGCTCGAGGAGAGGAATATCCGTTCCATGGTGCCGGAGGGATTGATCGGAACCGGCGACTTTGCCCTTCACGCGCGCAGCATCTTCCGCACCAACGTGCCCCTGTTTCGCTATGTCGGCCCGGAGGAGTTGAACGGACGCAAGGCGGTTCGCTTCGACTATCGCGTGGACCTGCTGGTGAGCGGATACGAACTTGCTTATGGCAACAACCGCGCCGTGGTGCCGTATCACGGGTCATTTTGGGCCGACGAGCGCACTAACGAGCTGATGCGCCTAACCGTGGATGCGGACGATGTCCCGCCCAATGTCGGGCGGCGCGCTTTCACGATCCTCGACTACGCCAAGGCGCGCATCGGCGACGGCGACTTTCTACTGCCGCAGGAGGCCGAGCTGACCTTCGAAGGGCCCGGAGGGTTCACCGACCGGAATCGCATCCACTTCACCAACTGCCGCCAGTATCAGACCGAATCGGCTATCCACTTCGAGAACGCCGATTCGACGATCCGCTACGAGGTCGCGCCTCCGCCGGTCGAGACGACGCTACCGGGCGATCTCGCGCTTCACTTGCGCATCGAGACGACGCTCGATTCGAGGAAGGCCGCCGGCGGCGATCCGATCGACGCGCGGCTGACCAAAGACGTTCGCTCGAAAGGCGAGACGCTGGCGTCGGCCGGCGCGGTCGTGCACGGCCGCATCATCCGGGTGGCGAAGCGTCCCGGGAGGTTGGAGGCGTACGTCATGGATTTGGAGTTCTTCGAAATTGTTCAGGAACACGCCATCGCTCGATTCCGGGGACGGATCGAATACGTGGCTCCGGTTAACAACCTCCGCCTCGTGCAGACGGTTCC
Organism: uncultured Acidobacteriota bacterium; assembly: GCA_964601345.1. Classification (GTDB taxonomy): domain Bacteria; phylum Acidobacteriota; class Terriglobia; order JAJPHL01; family JAJPHL01; genus CAZRND01. Next base: position 6,671 of record CAZRND010000148.1, read on the forward strand.
AAACCAGTTGAACCTGCTCGGCTCTTCATTTAAGCTGGCCAAGCTTGATTTGACGGTCCGCACCAGCGCACCCAAACCATGAATCTTACGACTCTTTGTGTTCTTTGCCTGGCGTTGCCGCTCTCCGCGCAGATCAAGGCGCTTGTCGGCGGCACGCTCATCGACGGCTACGGCGGGCGGCCGGTGCGCAATAGCGTGATTCTCGTCGAGGGCGAGCGCATCAAAGCGATCGGCGTCGCCGGTTCGTTGCGCATCCCCGACGGCGCGGAGGTCATTTCCACCGCCGGCATGAGCGTGCTGCCCGGCCTGTGGGACATGCACGTGCACCTGATGATCAACGGGCACGGCGACTACACGCACTGGGACGCGACTTACCCGGCGCAGCAGGAGAACGTCATCATGCCGGCGTCGGCGAAGCAGCTTCTGCTCGCCGGCGTCACGAGCGCGCGCGACCTGGGCGGCCCGCTCGAAGCCAGCATCTCGGTGCGCAACCGCATCAACGCCGGAAAGATCCCAGGGCCCACGCTCTATGTTTCGGGAGCGTTCATCCAGCACCGCCCCTATCCCGGCACCGAGTATTTCCGCTGGGGCGTCGAGGGAGCGGACGACGCGCGCAGCAAGGTCCGCAAGCTCGCCGATGCCGGTGTGGACGTGATCAAACTGATCGATCAGGATGAGATGACGCTGGAGGAGGTGCGCGCCGTCATCGCCGAGGCGCACGCCCACCGGCTGCCGGTGGTCGCGCATGCGCATCGTCCTGACGAGATCCGCAGGGGCTTGGCGGCGGGCGCCGATTGCTTCGAGCACACCGGAATGGCCACGGCGCCCGAGTATCCGCCCGACATCATCGCGGCCATCCGGGAACGGACAGCGCGCGGCGCCGCGGGGCCGCTCTGGTGGACGCCGACCATCGAGGGTCTCTTCAACTACGAATACACGCGCGATCATCCCGAGAAGCTCGACGATCCGGCCTGGCACGAAGGCTTGCCGCAGCCGATCATCGACGACATCCGCAACTCGCTGGCGCATCCCGAACGGCTGGCGTATTTCCAGATGACGCCGGCGCGCCGTCCCACGCTCGAACGTAAATTCCGCCAGTTGCGCGAGTCGGGCGTCGTGATGCTCATCGGCACCGATTCCGGCATCCCGCTGAAGTTCCACAGCAGCTCCACATGGAACGAGCTCGATACCTGGGTGAACCGGCTCGGCGTCGAGCCGATGGAGGCGATCCGCGCGGCGACCTACTGGCCGTCGGTAGCGATGAAGAAAGATGCCGAGAGCGGAACGATCGCGGAAGGCAAGTACGCCGACATCATCGCCGTGCGCGGCGATGTGCTGCGTTACATCAACCTGCTGCAGCGCGTCGATCTGGTGATCAAGCGCGGCAAGCGTTTCAAATAGCTAGACCAGCGCCGTTCCCCAGAGATCGTGCAGGTGCACGACGCCTTCGAGGCGTCCTTCGGCGTCGGTGACAAGTAGCGAAGTGATGCGCTTGCTTTCGAGAAGGTGGAGGGCGGCGGCCGCCAGTTCCGTCTTGGCGATCGTCACAGGTTTCTGGGTCATGCACTCGCCGGCGGTGAGCTCGAGCACGTCCTTTCGATTCTGCAGGAGCCGCCGCAGATCGCCGTCGGAGAGGACGCCGATCACGGTCCCTTTGTAGGTGACGGCGGTGACGCCCAGTCCCTTGCTGCTCATCTCGTAGATCACATCGGCCATCGGCGTCGCGGGCGTCACTTGCGGGATCTGGTCGCCGGTGTGCATCAACTGCTCGACGCGGCGCAATCCTTTGCCGAGGCGCCCGGCGGGATGACGGGCGGCAAAATCCTCGGGACGGAATCCGCGCAACTCGAGAAGCGCCAGCGCCAGTGCGTCGCCCATCGCCAGCATCACCGTGGTCGACGCGGTGGGCGCGAGTCCGAGCGGGCAGGCCTCGCGCGCGATCCCGACGTCGAGCACCACGTCGCTCGCCGCGCCGAGCGTCGATGCCGGCGCGCCGGTCATCGACACGAGCGGCACGCCCAATCGCTTGATCGGGTCCAGCAGGAGCAGGATCTCGTCCGTCTCGCCGCTGTAGGACAGGACCACGGCTACGTCGCCTTCGGCGAGCGCGCCGACATCGCCGTGCGCCGCGTCGCCCGGATGGAGGAAGAACGCCGGCGTTCCGGTCGAGGAGAGTGTCGCCGCGACTTTGCGGGCCACGATACCCGACTTGCCGACGCCGGTCAGCGCGACCTTGCCGCGGCATCCGTTCAGAATCTCGACAGCGTGCTCGAAGCGCGAGTCGAGACGCTGGGCGATGGCGGCGATCGCCTTCGCCTCCACGTCGAGCACCTGCCGCGCCAGCGTGAGAGGCGATTTCATTTCCGCGCCGCCTGATCGATGGCCAGAACTTTGTCCAGAAGAGGCTCGAGACGGTCGAGCGGCCACTGCGTGGCGGGATCGGAGAGCGCGCCCGCGGGATTATCGTGTACTTCGAGGAAGATCCCGTCGATGCCCGCGCCCGCGGCGGCCCGGGACAGAGTCTCGCCGAACTCGCGCTGCCCGCCGGTCGAGCTTCCGAGCGCGCCCGGACTTTGCAGCGAGTGCGTGAGATCGAAAACCACGGGGCAGAATTCGCGCATCACTTGGAGCGAGCGCATGTCGACGACCAGATTTTGGTATCCGAACGACGTTCCGCGTTCGGTGAGAAAGACGCGCGTGTTGCCCGCGCCGCGGACTTTCTCGACGGCGTGCTGCATGTCCCACGGGGAGAGGAACTGGCCCTTCTTGATATTGACGGCGCAATGGGTGCGCGCCGCGGCGACCAGGAGAACGGTCTGGCGGCAGAGGAACGCGGGAATCTGCAGGACGTCGCAGACTTCGGCGGCAGGCGCGGCCTGGGCGGGCTCATGGATGTCGGTGAGCACGGGCACGCCGGCGGCGTCCTTGACAGCGCGCAAAACCTCGAGGCCGTGAGCGAGTCCGGGCCCGCGGTAGGACGAAATGCTGGTGCGATTGGCCTTGTCGAACGAGGCTTTGAAGACGAGGGGCATGCGCAAGCGCGCGGCGACCGCGGCGATCTTCTTCGCCAGCTCGACAGCATGTTCGCGGTTCTCGATGACACAAGGTCCGGCGATCAACAACAAAGGCGCGGGACTTCCGAGGTTCACCGGACCGATGGCAACAGTCACGTCTCGATTTTATGCCAAGCGGAGGTCGTTTGATATCCACACCCACAGTGCGTATCCTAGAAAGGAAGGGACTCATGATGCGTTTGGCCCGTCCGGCCCATCCAGGACAGTTCGTTCGAATGGAAGTGATTGATCCTCTCGGCCTCTCCGTTACCAAGGCCGCCCGGGTTCTTGGCGTGACCCGCCCGGCCCTCTCTGCTCTTCTCAACTGCCGTGCCGCCCTTTCGCCTGAAATGGCTCTGCGGATCGAGAAGGCTTTCGGCCCGAAGATGGATACCCTGCTTCGGATGCAAACCGCATGGGAGGTCGCTGAGACTCGCGAGCGCGAGGCGAACATCAAGGTGAAGCGCTACGCGGCATAGGTTCTCGGGAACCTATCCGGTGGTAAGATTGTCCAATCTATTATGCTTGCGCTGGTGACGCTACTCCTGCAGGTCAGCTTGGTGGCCAACAGCGATATCCTGCCCAAAACCTTTGCCAAGTGGCAGGCGAGCGGCGTCGAGAAGTTTTCTCAGGCGGAGTTGACGGCCTTTGCCGGCGCGGACGCCGAGATTCTGCGCGAGTACGGATTCCTCGCCGCCGAACGAAAACAATACGCCCACGGGGCGTCTCATGTCACGGTCGAAGCCATCCGCATGACCGATGCCAGCGCCGCCTACGGCCTCTTCACGTTCTACCGCCGCGCCGAGTGGCGGGATGACCCCGCGCCGAAGTTCCAGGCGGCCATCGGTCCGGACCAGTCCGTGCTGCTCCGCAACAGCTACGTCCTGCGGATTCTGCACGGCGAGCTGCCGCAGTCTCAGCTCGCGTCCCTGGCGCAGGCGCTCCCCACTTTCAAGAGCGAGCCGCTGCCGACGCTCCCGGACTTTCTGCCGCAGCAGGATCTCGTTCCGCGCTCGACCAAGTACTTCGTTGGTCCGCGCATCTCCTCGCTCCTCGCGCCGCAGGTCCCGCCGCAGGCGCTCGGATTCGAAGTGGGCGCGGAAGCCGAGATCGGGAAGTATCAAATCCCCGGCAAACCGCCCATGACTCTGATGCTGGTGATGCTGCCGACTCCGCAACTCGCGCTGCAAAAGGCGCGGTTGCTGAATCTGCAGACCAACGCCGGATTCACGGTGCGGCGCAAGGGCTCGCTGCTCTCCGTTGTGGTCGATGCACCGAAGGAAGACGCCGCCGTGCTGCTCGATCGCGTGAAGTACTCCATCGAAGTGATGTGGAATCAGGATACGTCGCGAGGAAAACGCGAGCCCAATGTGGGAACACTGATCCTCAACATCGTGAAACTCTCCGGAGCGCTCATCCTCTTTGCGCTTGTCTCCGGACTGCTACACGCCCTGGTTCGGATGCTCTCCAGGCGCTTCTTCCCCGACCGTTTCTTCGATACCGACATGGAAGTGATCCGTTTGAACTTAAGTAATTGAAAACGTTACAGATGCCATATTTTGTCGTCCGGCTCTATGAAAAACCATAGGGCAGAAGCTACCGGACAGCCTTAGGGTTCGCCTATATCACAAAGAAAACACAGGCTTTATATTCCTGTTTTTCCTTCTTGACACTTGCACAGCCCGCCAAATATAAATGCCTCACCAAGTTTTGACGGCAGCATTTCCGTTGAAACTATTCTCCCTGTGAATACGATGCCCACCTCTGGTGGGCATCGTCGTTTTCGAGGAGCCAACGAACATGATGAAGGACTTCAAAGAATTCGCGATGCGCGGCAACGTTCTCGATATGGCCGTCGGCGTCATCATCGGCGCGGCATTTGGAGGCATCGTTACGTCATTCGTCAACGACATCCTGATGCCGCCTATCGGCCTGCTGGTCGGCCGCGTAGACTTCACCAATCTCTTCATCACGCTCTCCGGGCAATCCTACGCGACTCTGAAGGACGCCAAAGCGGCCGGCGCCGCGACGCTCAACTACGGCGTGTTCCTGAACACGGTGATAAACTTCCTGATCGTTGCTTTCGCGATTTTTCTGCTGGTGCGCCAGGTAAACAGGATGCGCGGACCGGCGCCCGAGCCCGCTCCCGCCCCGGCGATGAAGGATTGCCCGCGCTGCCTCTCGGCGATTCCGGCGAAGGCCACGCGTTGCGCGCACTGCACATCCGACGTCGCCTAATCGACAATCTGAAACGCGCGGGGACGGAACAGGAACTCCACGATGTTGCCTTCGTGCGGCTGGAGCCAGTCGAGCTTCGTAGTAGGAATCGCCCCGATGTTGAGGCGATCGATCCTGGGAGCGTCGATGAGCTTGCGCCTCCATGCGGCGTTGTTGGTGATCGCGCTGCCCACCAGCGTCCAGCCGATCTTCTCGATCATCTGATCCTGCGCGCACCCGACCACGCTCACGAACGGGAACATGTACTCTCCCTTGGCCAGTTGCGGCGCGGGCGAGGTGCAATGAATCACCATCGGGCGCAGGTATCCGCACTGCCCGCGCTCAACGAACCGTTCCCCGAACTTCGCGGTCATGTCGGTTACGCCGCCCTCCTGAAGCTGGCTGGCGATCGCGCCCCAAATGGACTTGGCCATGCCCGGCACGGTGAACGCGGCGATCTTTGCGTCCGGATCTTCCGGAGGCTTCGGTTCCACCGGCCCCAACCGCTCGGCCAGCGCCTGCGCGATCTCGCGCGTATGGCGCGACGCCCAGATGCCGGAGCAATTG
>CAZRND010000149.1:0-12404 GCA_964601345.1 uncultured Acidobacteriota bacterium
ACACCTGGTTGCGAAGGTCGGAGATGACCGCAAAGCCGATGTAATGCACCAGGTAGCTCGAGAAATACTCAAAGAGCGCTTTGCCCAGCGTCACGACGAAGACCGAGACGGCGACGACGGTCCACACGTTGTGAATCCACGAGGGTACGAAGGCCGTAAGGTCGATCGCATAGTTCCAATAGGGAATCGTGACCAGCAGGACGCCGTCCCCTGTGGATTTGGGGTTGAGGACGCGGTCGAAGACCGGGCCGATCAGCAGCGCAGTGAGCGCTTCGAAGACACCGACTCCGGCCATCAACAACACGGAGAGCGCCATTCGCCCGGCGTATGGGCGCACATAGCGCATCAAACGCAAAAGCTCTTGCATGTTGTCCCGTTATTATAGCTTACCGAAACAGTAGAGCGCGCTGCGGGTGCGGATGTAGATACGTCCGTCAGCAATGGCCGGCGTGGCGTAGCTCTCGTCGTCGAGCTCGTTGACGGAGAGGATTTCCTGGTCACCGCCGGCCTTGAGCACCGAGACGATCCCCGCCTGGCTGACGATGAAGACCTTGCCGTCCGCGCCAACGGGCGAGGCGTAGTAGTGATCCACGGCGCCGCGCAAGCGGCCCTGCTTGAGCAGGTCGCCGGTCTCGGGATTGAAGGTGGAAAGAATCCCGCCGTCGTTGATCATGTAGAGCACGTTCTGGAAGAGCAGCGTCGTCGGAAGCTGCGGGACTGAGCGGCGATATTTCCAGCGCACCGCGGTGTCCGTCAAGTCGCCCTTACCGCCGAGTTGGATCGCCAGCAAGCCGTTCTCCGCGGCCATAAAGGCGCGATATACATCCCACTCGTGGCCATCGATGAATCCATCGCCGTCCAGATCAACGAAGGGAAAATATATTTTCAGGAGCGCATCGCCCTTCGTTTCTTCAGCGGAGAGCTTCCCGTCCTTGTTGGAATCGAAAGCAGCGAGGCCCTCCGCGAATGGCCCGATCTTTACCTGCTTGCCGGGTTCGTTCTCCGGGGAGGCGTAACCGTTAATGTAGACGGTATCGCCGCTCAACACAGGCCCGGACTTCATTTCGCTCGGCAATCCGCGCACCCACCAGACTTTTTCTCCCGTAGCGGCCGAATACGCCGTGAGCTGGAAGGAACTGGGGGCGAGGATCTGCGCCGCGCCGCTCTTGGGCTGGTACACGACGGGTGTTGAATGTCCGCTCACGGCCTCGGGGCGCGCCGTGCGCCAGCGCTCCCTTCCGTCGCTCTGATTGAAGGCGGCGATGAAAGAATCGACTCCCTGGTCGCAAACGAGGATGATCTTGCCGTCGAGAAGAATGGGAGATGCGCCCATGCCGTAGACGTTGGTGAATTTGGCAAGGGGAGTCTTCCAAAGCTCCTTGCCATCCGGACCGTAAGCGACCAAGCCGTATTCGCCAAAAAAGACGTAAACGTTGCGTCCGTCGGTCACCGGACTCGGCGACGCCGGGCTGTTGCGCTTGTCGAGCTTTTCAAGCCTATGGGGTGGAGCCTCTTTGCGCCAGAGCACTTCGCCGTCGGCGCGATTCAGGCAGTAGGTGTAGCGCTTGTCGCCTTCGAACGCGGTCAGAAAGATGCGATTTTCGGTGAGCACCGGCGACGAGTGCCCGGCCGGGAGCGTCGTCTTCCAAACGACATTTTTCTTCGGGCCGAATTCCGACGGCAGCCCTGTCGTATCGGCGACACCGAGTCCGTTGGGCCCCCGGAATCGAGACCAATCCGCGGCGGAGACGCCGACTGTCAGCAGCATGACAAGAGAAAAAAATCGAGCCATTTTCTGATGTTACATCACTTCCGAGGAAGGAACTCGGCCACCTTCGCGGAGAATTCGGGCAATACCGCGGGCGCTTCCAGCGTGCCCGATTCCTGGATGAGGCGGCGGCCGCCTCCGGCTTCGAATACGTGGACTTCGTAAGGATCCTCAGTCACTACCCAGACGGTGTGGACCCCGGATCGAATGTAGTAATTGGCTTTCCCAAACAATTCCGCGACCGTATTCGACGGGGACTTTACTTCGACAACCAGTTGTGGAATCACCTCAACCCCGCTCTTGTGGAGGTCTACCGCCGCCCAATGTTGCGAATCCCAGAAGACCACGTCCGGACGATAGAGGGTGCTGCTATCGAGTCGGACGCCGGTTTCCCCGAGAACGACGCCCATCTTTGTCTTGCCCAGGAAGCTGGTTAGGGCCAAAAAAATCTGGTCGCGAACCCAATTGTGCCAGGGAATGGTTTCGCCCATCTCAAGCAGTTCTCCTTGCCAAAGTTCAAAGCGCCTATCGTCATCGTTTACCTGGGGCAGTTCCAGGAACTGCTCGACCGTCAGGAGCGTCTTCGTGCTCATATGCAAAGTATAATCCTTTCCGCTCACTGAACTGTCATCGTTACCGAATTCCCAACAACTCCGCCCATAGATACCGAGACGGTCTGTTCCCCCGACGGCAAACCGCGCGGGACCACGACGTTAATCTGGTAGAGTCCGGCAAAAGTCGGCGCGAGCCCGGAGAACATCACTGTTGCCGGTTGGCCGCCGATAGTCACCACGGGCAGCGCCGGCGTAGTGGAGAGCGGGCTGATCGGCGTAGCCGCGCCTGCCGCGGGAGGCGTGGTCACCACGCCGAGGCCGGTGCAATAGATGCTGACAATTTCTCCCGCGGCGGCGGGACTCGATCTGGTCACGAGTCCTCCCTGGATGGCATGAACAATCGCTCCTGCTCCTGTGCCGCCCGAGGGGATCGTGAAGATGCCGGGCGCGGCATCCGTTACGGAAATGGTGAAGGACTGGCCGGTGGTTCCGTTCGTAGTGACCTGGCCCGCGGCTCCGCTCGAAGCGCTCACCGTGAACGGAAGCTGGATATTAACCTGCGAACCCGAGGTGTAGAAGAGTGGTACGGCCGTGCCGTTCACCTTCACCGTCGAGATACCCAGAGTCGAGGGCAGCGGCAGCGACGGCGCGAGTGCGGCATCGCCTCCGAGCGCCGATCCAAACAGAGCGAGGATAGCCCCAGGCGACGCGCCGGCCTTGAAGGTGGCGCTGTTGACCACGCCACCCGTGCTGACCTGCGAGGAGAATCCCACCCAGTAGGGAACATTGATCGACGTGCTCGTCGACTGGCTGCGCAGGTTGATGAATCCTTCGTAGACCGCGGACACCGGAGTGCCCGCGAGCGAGATCGTGACGGGCGCGCTGCTGCCCGCGGCCAGCGTCAAGCTGGAAGGCGTGACCGCGGCCTTCACAGCGGTGTCGATGGTGCGAGGCGCGACGGCGACAGTGAACGTCTCGCTTTGCGTCCCGATGTTGGTGAACGTCACGGTCTGCTGGCCGCTCACGGCCACCGGCGACTGTAGGCCAAAACTCACTGAGACCGGATCGGCGACGAGCGTCGTGGCCATGGCGGCGGGCATGTTCAGCTTCCCTGCCCCGCTGTTCATCACGCTGATCGGCGCGCCGTCCTGCGTCGCGGTGAGGGGCGTGGCGGTGTTCACGAGCGCGCTCTTGATAGCCCGCACTTTCCCTTTCAGGCTGGGCCGCGCTTGCTCCAGGATCGCCACCGCTCCCGACATCAAGGGCGCGGAGAAGCTCGTCCCGTCGGCGAGCGCGAAGCGCGATACAGCATAGAGATCGCCTGTCGAATCGAGGTTCTGCGCCGCGGAGTAGATGTTCTCTCCCGGCGCCATCACATCGGGCTTGATGGCCCGGTCCGTTGATGGTCCCCGGCTGCTGAAGTTGGCGACTTGATCGGCCGTCACCGCCTGGGCCACCAGCTTGGCGTCGATCGTCACCTGCACCGCGCCGGGATTCGCGGCTGAAAACGCCTTCAACGCGAGTCCATCGGCTTGTGTAATCAAGACCGATGGGAGGCTCGCTCCCGTCGTATCCATTGTGAACAGATCTTCGGGCTTGCTATCGTAAATCACCACGCCAATCGCACCGGCTTGACCAGCGTTCGCGACCTTAACCGTAAAGTCGCAGGTTCCTCGCAGGATCAGGGCGATCTTGCCGGCCATGCTGCCGGCCGGAAATGTCGAGCAGCCCAGAGCGGTCGAATCGAAGGTGGTGATATCCGCCACGGCCGCAGGTCCAACGTTCGAAACAAAGGAAGGCGCCGACCCCGGCAAGGAAGGAATCAACTGCAACGCGGCCGGCACGGGAGCAGGTGCGGTCACGCGCACTGGCTGGTTGAATGTCCGAGCGTTGGTGCTGGCGCCAGCGGTGAGCACGTCGGGAAGCGTACCGGGAGAGCCGATGGTGCTGCTTCCGACGGTCTTGCAATCGCTCGAGCCGTTCGGCCCGCAATTCCCAGCCGCCGCCACGACGACAATATTCAAGCCGACAGCGTTGAGAACGGACCGGAGATTCGGATCAAGAGAAGGAAGCGGCGCATTCTGTGTTCCCAGGCTGAGATTGATAATGTCCATGCCGTCGACGACGGCCTGATCCATCGCCCTAGTGATCACGGTGACCGAAACACTCGGTTCGGTCGTAAAGACTTTGTAGCTTCCGAGGTATGCGCCGGGAGCAACTCCGGCGATATTCGCCAGCGGACCTGTGGCCCTGCGGCCCGCAGCGACGGCGGCGCCAAACGTTCCATGTCCCACGTGGTCGCGGGAATCCGGCTCGGCCGAGGTGCTGTTGAAATTGCGCACCACGATCACCTTGTTGTTTGTGAGCGAGAGATCTCCCGGACGCGTCGCGTCGGTCTTGGGAAATCCGGACGGCGCGGTGAAGCCGGCGTCCGAGAACATGGGATGCGTCGTGTCGATGCCGCTGTCGATCATGGCGATCTTGATGCCGCGGCCGGCATTGTCTTCGCCGCCCAGGCTGGCCCACACTTGCGGCACACCCACGAGCGGCAGGGCGGTATCGAGATTCATGCGAACGTCGAAGCCGAATTCCGCGGATTCGACGCCGGGCTGATTGCGCAGCCAGACCAGATCGTCGTCCGTGGCCTGGACATAAATGGCGTTGAGAATCGTCTCGGTCTGCCCGTCGATCGGGATGCCGCGCGCCGCTATGCGCGTCGCGAGATCAGCTTTCCCGCGACGCAGGACGGAGCGATAATTGTCCGCTTCCGCCTCAAAGAGCCGCTGCCGCACGGGACGCGCCGCGTCCGGAGTCGCGCGGAAATGCTCCGCCAGGCAAGGAGTTGTGAGCACGACATAGGCCGGGCGGCGCTCGGCGGCCCAGGCGAGCGTCACAGTAAGAACAAAGAAGAGCAGTATGGATTTTTTGAGCGTCATCGTCCCATCACTACTACCTTATAACGACGCTCCGGAACCGGACAGGGTTTCGCCCTTTACCAGCCCTTCGAGGCCGGCGGCAGCGGGCAGCCGCAAACGGAAAGTCGCGCCATGCGGGACGCGGTTCGCGACTTCAATTTCGCCGCCGTGCTCTTTCACAATTCCATAGCAGATGCTCAGACCGAGGCCCGTGCCGTGTCCGACTTTTTTGGTGGTGTAGAAAGGATCGAAGACTTTCTGCGGCTCCTTGACGCCGGGCCCGTCGTCGTGAAACTCCAGCACAATTTGCGTGGACGATTGCCCGAACTTGGGAGGCCCAGGCGCGACGTTTTCCACGTAGGTCCGCACCTCGAGCGTTCCCGAGGCCTGGCCTTCGAGAATGGCCTCGCAGGCGTTATTCATGATGTTCAGGCAAACTTGCTCGAGTTTGTAGCGGTCGCCAACGATCGCCGGCGGATCGGGCATCAGGTTGCGCACCACGCTCACGTTGCTGGCGCGCATGTCGTGATCCTGCAGCAGCAGCGCCTCCTCGACCACCAGGTTCACGTTCAGGACCTGGCGCTCCATCTTGCTTTGGCGCGAGAAGCTGAGCAGGTCCTGGATGATGCGCTGCGTGCGCCGCGCCTGGCGCATCAGCTTTTCGACATACTCGGCGCCCTTCGGACTCACGTGCGACGCAAGCAACTGCGCATAGCCGATGATCCCGGCGAGCGGATTGTTGAGCTCGTGCGCGACGCCCGATACCAGTTGCCCCAACGCGGCCATCTTTTCGCTTTGCAGCAGCTTTTCCTGAGCCTGGCGAAGGTCCTCGTAAGCCATGCGCGCCTGTTCGTAAAGAAGCGCGTTTTCAAGCGCATCGTTCACCTGCCGGGCGATCGCTTCGAGCAGGTTCGATTCGCTGACGGTGAGTGTGCGTTCGGTGCGGTTGCCAAGGGAGATGAGACCCAGCAGGTGCTGGCCTTGAAGCGGGATGACGAACGTAGACCGGAGCCCCTCCGCCTTCTGCACGGCGCGTGCTTCGTCGGCGATATTCCCCAATTCCTCGACCGGCACGATGGGAGCCGTCATCCTTCGCAGAGCCTCGGGAATTCCGGGCGTCATCGGAAAACTTCGCAGGAGCTGTCCTGGCTCGGAGGAGAATCCGGACGCCGCCGCGCGGGCCACGCGCCCGGCCCGCTCGTCCACCATGTATACGGCAATGGTGTCGAAGTGGAAGAGCTTGCGGGTCTCCTCCACCATAATGTGCAGGACGTTCTGCTTGTCCAGCGTATGCGAGATAAGACTGGTGAGGGCATTCACCTTGGAGAGGATTTCGTTCTGCCGCAGCAGCTCGTGCTCGGCGTGGTAGCGCTCGGTCACGTCGAGGAGAAATCCCTGGTGCCGGATGACGCGGCCGGAGTAGTCGCGCGTAGCGAAACTAGTCTCCTGCACCACGATCTCGTCCCCATTTTTCCTTCGCAGACTGATTTCGTAATCCTGCAGGTACCCCTCGCGCTCCATGAGCTCGAGTTCCCGTTTGCGCTCTTCCGGACGCGCCCAGAGCTTGGTAGGGATATCGAGTTGCAGCAGCTCCTGGCGCTCGTACCCGAGCATGCGCGCCAAGGCTTCGTTGCAGTCGATGAAGCGGCCGTTCGTGTCGGTGATGAAAATGCCCTCGCGGACATTCTCGAAGATGTGCCGGTAGCGGTCTTCGGCGAGCTTGCGCGCGGTGAAATCCTTGGCCACATGCAGCACGCTTGTCGGGCCCGGGTGGGACGTGGCGATCAGAAAATGCCCGTCGAGAGCGCCGTGAAGTTCCTCGGGTGATCCGGCCGACTCGCAGAAGGGGCAGGTCTTCCAAGCCTGAGTCGTGGGAGGAAAGACGTCCCGGCACAGCTTGCCCTTCAGTTCCGCGGCGCTCCCGCTCAAGCGAAGGGCCATGGCCTTGTTGAGCCGCTCAATCCGCCCGTTCGCGTCATGAACCAGGAGCAGATCCTCGATGGAATCCACCGTCTTGACCCATTCCCGGTGGCTCAGCGAGAGCCGGTTCAGAATCCGGTCGCTTTGAATCGCGGAGCCGATCTGAGCGGCGAGCTCGTTGACCGCCTCCTGCTCGCCCGGACCCAGAGGGCGATGCAAGGCCATAGCCAGGATTCCGACATGCTGTCCCCCGACCTGCAGGGGGGCCAGGGCCAGGGCGTTCGTGACGCCCGACTCCATCGCCTTGGCGAACTCTTTCGATGCGCGCCGGACGACGGGCAGAACGTCTTTGCCGGCGGCGAGCAGTTCGTCCAGAACCGCAGTTTCGGGATCGTCCTCCAGGAACAGCCGGCAGGAAGCGATGTTTTCGAGCCGCTCCATTTCCCTCTCGATGGCGCCGGCCACCGGCTCGAGAACGGTCCTACCGTCGAGCTGCGACGCCCGGTGAGAAATCAGGCGATGAATCGTCGCCGCCGCCGAGGGCCAGACAGGATTGGCGCGCCGTTTCTTCCACGAGAAGATCGGCAGACCCATCAGCGTCCCCGCGGTGAACAACAAAGTTGGCAAATGCCGGTCCATGGCTCTTGTAAAACATTAACCCAGGAGAATGACTTGTAGTAACATTCTCTTTCCGAAGGCACATGGCAGAAACCCCAAGCCCGGGCCGCATCCTTGTAGTGGAGGACGAAGACGCCCTGCGCGAAATCGTTTGTTCCCTTCTTCAGGAGCGCGGCTACGCGACGATGGAGGCGGCGAACGGCGCCTTGGCCCTGGAACGGTTGAAGGGCGGGTCCTTTCACCTGGTGCTCTCCGACATCATCATGCCGGAGATGAACGGCCTGCAATTCCTGCAGAAGTGCCGCGACCTGTATCCCGACGTCCCGGTGATCATGCTCTCGGCCCTGCATGACATTCGCATCGCGCTCGAAGCGATCCGCACCGGCGCCTACGATTACGTCGTCAAGCCGTTCGAGAAGGATCATCTGTACCTGACCGTGGAAAGGGCCATCGAGCGGCAGCGGCTGGTCGAGGAAAACCGCCGCTACCAGATTCATCTCGAAGACCTGATCCGGGACCGCACCGAACGTCTGGAAGCCACGCTGCAAGAGGTGCAGCGTTCCTACGACTTCACGCTGGAAGCTCTCGGCAACGCCCTGGACTTCAAGGATTCGGAGACGGAAGGCCACTCGAAGCGCGTCACGGCTTTCAGCATCGCCATCGCTCACGCCATGGGCGTGAAGCACGACGATCTCCGGACGATCGCGCGCGGCGCGTACCTGCACGACATCGGCAAGATGGCCATCCCCGATTCCATTCTGAGGAAGCCCGGCCCCCTGACGGAACAGGAAACGGTCTTGATGCGAACGCATTGCCAGCGAGGGTATGAGCTGATCGCGCGCGTACACTATCTCCACGACGCGGCGCAGATCGTGCTTTCGCACCAGGAATTCTTCGACGGCACCGGATATCCGCGCGGCCTGCGCGGCGAGCAGATCCCGCTGGGCGCGAGGATTTTCGCCGTGGCCGACTGCCTCGACGCCATGACCTCGGACCGTCCGTACCGCAGGGCCCTGTCCTTGGATAAGGCGCGGGAAGAGATCTCGGCCTTCAGCGGCACGCAATTCGATCCAGCCGTCGTCAACGTGTTCCTTTCCATGCCCGAGTCCACTTGGAACGAGTTGCGCAGCCGGATTCGCGAAGGATTCAGCCTTTCCTCCACCGGCTGGGAGGGAACCCTGAGCAACGCCACTTCAAACTAAGGGGGACGAATGTTCCGACCGACCCGCAGAAACATTCTGGCTGCGGCGCCCGCCGCGCTCTGGTCCGCGGCCGGCCTCGCGGCGCAATCCGCAGGCGGCAAGTTGCCGCTGGTGATCTCGAGCGGCACGGGACTCCGCGCCACGAAGAAAGCTATGGATATGCTGCAGTCCGGCGCGGACACGCTCGATGCCGTCATCGCCGGCGTGGCCATCAACGAAGACGATCCTGAGGACTCGAGCGTCGGGTACGGCGGGCTGCCCAACGAAGAAGGCGTCGTGGAGCTCGATGCCAGCGTCATGCACGGTCCGACGCGGCGGGCGGGATCGGTGGCGGCGCTGCGCAACATCAAGAACCCGGCGCAGGTCGCAAGGGTCGTGATGGAGCGCACCGGCCACGTCATGCTGGTCGGAGAAGGAGCCTTGCGCTTCGCTCTGGCGCACGGTTTCAAGAGCCAGGATCTGCTGACGGAAAAGTCGCGCCTCGCCTGGCTCACTTGGAAAGAGAGCATGAGCGATAAAGATTTCTGGGGACCGGGTCTGGCAGCTCCGGACGCCCCACCGAAGAGTTCCGCTGTGCGGGACACGGATCTCGGTCCGGAAGTCGTCGCCTGGGCGCGCGAGGTCGCCGCGCATCCGCCGACCGGTACGATCACCTGCCTGGCCATCAATGCCAAGGGCGAGATCTCCGGAACCACAACCACCAGCGGCATGGCCTGGAAAATCCCGGGGCGCACCGGGGATTCGCCGATCATCGGAGCCGGGCTCTTTGTCGAAAACGATGTAGGCGCGGCCGGCTCGACCGGAGTCGGCGAGGAGAACATCAAGATCAGCGGAGCGCATACGGTGGTGGAGCAAATGCGGCGCGGAACGCCGCCGGTGGAAGCGTGCCTGGAGGCGCTGCGCCGGGTGGTTTCGAATTATTTCAACAATCGCAAGAAGCTGGAGAAGCTCGATCTCAACTTTTACGCGCTGAACAAGAAGGGCGAGTACGGCGGCGCGGCGCTCTGGGAGACCGATCCGCGCGGCAACCGCAGCAAGATGTGCGTGAACGACGGCGGGGCGAGCCGGCAGGTGGATTGTGCCGGGCTGCTGAAGCGGTGATAAAATAGGAGGTGTTGGTTTTCCCGATGGGGGCGTAACGGCTTCGACGGGATTGAGTTGAGGTTGGAAGGCATGCCGGGGCCCGAGCGCCCGTAACAGCTTGGAAACTTACAACTGCCAATACGCAGTTGGCCTACGCTGCCTAAACAGCAGTGAAGCGCTGCCGGTAACCAGCCCGCGGGTTGCCGAGCGGCGTCATCTTAGCGGGCTAGGTGGACGCCTTCGGTCCGTAGGTGGACATCGAGATCAATCGGACTAGCGTCACCCGGTTCTTGTCCGTTCGCTATCGGGGGGCGTGAAACTTTGCGAATGGAATAAGCATGTAGTTCTTCCAGCAGCAAACTTTTCCGGACGCGGGTTCGACTCCCGCCGCCTCCACCACGTTTTACCTGTTGTACGGCAGTTCCGTGATCCAGTGAAACCCGCGGTTGAACAGCGGGAACTCCGAGACACGCCGTTTGCGCAGGCGCACGGAGATCACGTCGTCAAGCAGCTTTCCTTCCAGAACCAGGTGCTCCCCATCCGTCCATGAATAGGTGAGAGGGTACTTCGCAGGCGGGTGTGCTGCGTCGCTCGGCCTGTTCTGCATCGGATTCGGCATGTTATCCGACGACAGCGAGAGGTTCACGGTGCGGGCCGGCCCTTTGTAGTCGGTCAGGTAAGTGATTCGGGAATCGTCCATGAAGCGTACGGTGATGCCCAATTGGGATTGCACCATCATTTGCCGCCAACGCAGGGGTTCCGTCAACAGGGGCGGAACTTCTTTGCCGTTCCGGCTGAAGGATTCGACATCGTATAGTCCGTAAAGGGCCACCGGCTTGGGAGCGAGATAGGCCATGCGGTACGAGATCATAGCGCCCGAGATATGCAGGTACAATTCGCGCCCCACAAAGAGCATCCAGAGAATAAGGACAACATTTCGCAGCCGTGGCCAAGGAACAACGGGCGGGGTATCCGCCGCGGGTACCGGCTGATTCAGTACGAACATGCGCCACAGCCGCGGCAGATCCGGCGCCATCAAGAACTCGGACATCAGTAACAGATTCGAGGAATACAGTTTTACCGGCACGTCATAGCAGAAGTTGAGCGCCACCACATTGCCCATAACCGCAAAACTGACCATCGCGCCGAGCAACGCGGTGCGACGAAACACCAGCAGCAATCCGCCCAGCACTTCGGCACATCCGGAAAACATGATGTACGGAATCGAGGCGCCCATGAAACTCCACAAGACTCCCATGGGCGAGAAGTCGCCAAATTGTTCCGTGATCCGCACTGGTCCGGGCGGTTGAAACTGAAGCGGGAAGACCTTCAGGAATCCATAGCCGAACAACGTGAACGCCAGGACATAGCGTACCCAGATCCGAAACCACGCCAACATGGTTTGGTAATTCTGTCGCCGCCGGTCGAGCGCGGACCAGACGGGCGTCACGATCAGCGCGCAGATAAGAACACAAAGATTGCTGATGTAGGCCAGCGTTGTGTCGCCGCTGCCGGTGGGAAAACGTGTGGTGCGGAATCCACTGAGATGAAAAGCGTGAATCGCGAGCCACTGGCTGGCGTTGAAGAGCAGGGGCCCGCTGAACCCCACGACGGATTGAATCCAGGACATCCCCAGATTCCGCGCGAGGATGCCGCCCATCGAACTCTGGCTGTAAAGGAGGAAATAGACAAAGGAGAACCGAAAGAGGATCCGCTGCCAAAAGGGCCAAGCAGCGTTCGCCGCGCTCTGGGGAGCAACTTCGCTGTAGTCGACGATGGGGGGAGGCGCGACCATGTCTCACGATTCTATTATGGCTGGCTGTGGGCGCCGCACACCGCTATGATTGCAGATAGTACAATCTGGGGCACGTATGAGAACATCCGGGAGCGACGTCATGAGAACTAGACTTCTGCCGGCTTTTCTCGCGCTCGCGGTCTCTGTGGTGGCCCAGGCTCCAAAGGGAGACGCGCCAGCCCGGCTCGTCCTATCCGCCGCTGAACTGAAGACGAAGCGCGTGAGCACGGTACCGCCGGTTTATCCACCCCAGGCCAGGCGGGCTCACGTAACTGGGACCGTCCGGCTCAGCGTCATCGTTTCGAAGGAAGGTACGATCGTGGGCTGCACACCGATCAAGGGACACCGGCTTCTGGTCCAGGCGGCGATTGATTCGGTGCGACAGTGGAAGTACAAGCCAAGTTTGCTTAACGGCGAGCCGGTCGAGGTTAGTTCAGAGGTGGACGTGACTTTTACGCTTTCATACTGAAGCGCGAGTTTCGCCAAGCGCTAATCGGAGCCGGATGATCGGGCAGAAGCTGCGACACTACCGCATCGTGGAGAAGCTGG
>CAZRND010000150.1:0-12388 GCA_964601345.1 uncultured Acidobacteriota bacterium
TTAGGCGCGCCGCCAGCGTTGATTCTGAGCCGGGATCAAACTCTCGTTTGAAACCCGTTGTCCCCCACGCTGACGCGAGGGACGATTTTGTGAGTCAGTCGCTCGACTTCACTTGGAAGACGAGTCTTACTGCACTTACATACTCAACCAGATTGTCAAAGAACTTGTCCTCAGCGGAACCTTTCAAATGTACCGCGGTTTTGGCCGTTCTGTCAACACCCTCTTAACTTTTTCTTGTTATGCTTACCATCGGAGGAACAGCGAAATGGCAGACTACTTGTCGCTCCCGAAACAAGGACAGGGTCCCGGCGTGATCGTGATTCAAGAATGGTGGGGCCTCGTGCCGCACATCAAAGACGTCTGCGATCGCTTCGCGGCGGAGGGATTTGTCGCTCTCGCGCCCGACCTCTATCACGGACAAACGGCAAAAGGCCCCGACCAGGCCGGAAAGATGATGATGGCGATGCGTATCGACGAGGCCGACAAAGATCTGCGCGGCGCAATTCAGTCCTTGCTCCAGCGCCCGGAAACACGCGGAAGAAAAGTGGGTGTTGTTGGTTTTTGCATGGGCGGCGCGCTCTCGCTCTACGCCGCGACGAAGAATCCGCAAGTGGGCGCAAGCGTGGTTTTCTACGGCGGACATCCAAACGTCAAACCCGATCTGCCCAACCTTTACGCCCCCGTCCTGGGTCTCTACGCCGAGAAAGACACCTTCGTCACGCCGGACTCTGTCCACCAGCTCGAAGCGCAGCTAAAGAAGCTAGGAAAGAATTTCGAAGCGCACATCTACCCAGGAGTCGATCACGCCTTCTTCAACGACACGCGGAAAGAGGTCTATAACGCGCCCGCCGCCGCGGATGCCTGGAAGAGAGTCCTTGGATTCTACCGAAAACACCTTTAGACTTTCTTCATGCTCATCGTGATGAAGGCGCACGCCTCCGCGCAGGACATTCAGTCCGTCTGCGCGCGCATCGAGGTGTTGGGCTTTCGTCCGCATGTGATGCCCGGGGCCACGCGCACCGCCATCGGGATCACCGGGAATCCAGGAGCGATCGATCCGGCGGAATTTGACCGGCTCGCGGGAGTCGCTGAAGCGATCCGTGTTTCGAAACCTTACAAACTGGTGAGCCGCGAGGTAAAGGAAGAAAACACCATCGTCAAAGTCGCGGGAGTCGCCATCGGCGGTCCGGACATGGTGGTCGTCGCCGGACCCTGCGCGATCGAATCGCGAGAACAAGCGTTGAGCACCGCCGTCGCCGTGCGTGCTGCCGGCGCTCACTTGTTTCGCGGCGGAGCCTACAAGCCGCGCACCTCGCCTTATAGCTTCCAAGGCCTGGGAGTCGAAGGACTCAAGATTCTAGCCGAGGTCCGCGCGCAAACCGGCCTCGGAATCGTCACCGAAGCGGTCGACGAAGCTTCGCTCGATTTCGTCGAGCAGTATGCCGATTGCATTCAGATCGGCGCGCGCAACATGCAGAATTTTTCACTGTTGAAACGCGCTGGGCACGCAAAGAAGCCGGTCCTGCTGAAGCGTGGCATGTCCGCAACGCTAGACGAATTCTTGATGGCCGCCGAATACATCCTGTCCGAAGGAAATTACAACGTGATGCTCTGCGAGCGCGGCGTGCGCACCTTTGCCGATCACACGCGCAACACGCTCGACCTATCCGTTGTGCCGGCGGTGAAGCGCTTGAGCCATCTGCCGATCGTAGTGGATCCGAGTCACGGGACAGGACGACGCGACAAAGTCCTTCCGCTTTCGCGAGCCGCCGTGGCCGTCGGGACCGACGGACTGCTGATCGAGGTTCATCCCCAACCGGAGCGCGCGCTGTCAGACGGCATGCAGTCGCTGACGCCGGAGAACTTCCGGGAGCTCATGGAAGAAGTGGGCCAGATCGCCGCGGTGGTTCGGCGGACGCCTGCAGCAGTCTTGTGATCCGGATCGCCGCCATCGTTCTCAGCTTTCTCCTGATGGCCGGATGTTTTGCCGGCCAGGCATCCCCCGTCGGGAAGGAACTGGCCTTTGTCGCCAACTCGCAGGATCAAACCCTTTCGATCATCGATCTCAATCGTCTAGTCGTAACCGCCACGCTGCCGGTCGGACGGGATCCCGTGGCGCTGGCTCCGGTTCCCCAACGCCACGAGGTGCTTGTGCTTTGCCGCGGAGCAGCTCAGGTGCAGATTGTCGATGGCGCGACCTCGCGCGTCACGGCCACGATCCGTGTAGGGCGCGAGCCGGAGGCGCTCGTAGTCTCGCCCGACGGGCAGACGGCCTTCGTGTCGAACAGCGGGGACAAGAGCATTTCGTTTCTGAATCTAAAGGCGCGGCAAGTGGCCGGCACGCTCAGCCTCAACGCCAAGCCGCGAGGATTGCTTCTCTCGGGCGACGGGCGATTTCTTGTCGCCGGATTGCCGGAACGAAACGAAGTGGTCTTTTGGAATACCGCAGTTCTGAAGGAGGCTTTTCGCATCCCGCTGCCGGGCGCGCCTGGAGCGATGGCGTTTCGTCCCGACAGCCGCCAGTTTTTCGTCGCGCTTCCGAGCCTTGAACAAGTCGCGGTTGTCGACGTCGAAAGGGCGCAGCTTCTGGTCCGCCTTCCCGTCGGCCGCCTGACCACGGATCTCGCTCCGAAGCCGGATGGCGGCGAACTATTCGCGATGAACAGCGGATCGAATTCCGTCTCCATCGTCAACTCCGCAGCAAGTGAGGTGGCGATGACGATGACGGCCGGGTCGGAGCCGGTTCGTGGAGTGATCAACGCAGGCGGAACTCACCTTTACGTCGCCAACAGCGCCTCGGACAACGTATCGGTGATCGACATCGACAATCGCAAGACGCTCGCTGCCGTGCACACCGGCTCGGGCCCGATCAAGCTGGCGCTGGCCGGAGAGCAATACCTGCTGACGTTGAATGCTCGATCGAATGATATTGCCGTGATCCGCCGGACCAGCAACTCGCTGCTAACTCTGATCCCGGTCGGCCGCGGTCCGGTTGACCTAGCGACTAT
This sequence comes from uncultured Acidobacteriota bacterium, assembly GCA_964601345.1. Taxonomy (GTDB): domain Bacteria; phylum Acidobacteriota; class Terriglobia; order JAJPHL01; family JAJPHL01; genus CAZRND01. The sequence goes on from CAZRND010000150.1 coordinate 3,009, forward strand.
GACTATCCCCGTCAGGTGATCGCAGCTTCTGCCACTGCTCGCGTAAGCGGAATTTTTGGATCTTGCCGCTGGCGGTCTGGGGAAACGGCTCGACGAAATCCACGTACTTGGGCACTTTGAAGCGGGCCAGCCGGCTGCGAACGTATTCCTTCAGCTCATCGGTCGTGAGTTTCTCGCCGGGCTTCAGTCTGGCGGCGACCGCGACTTCTTCTCCGAAGTATTGATCCGGCACGCCGTATACGGCAACGTCGCTCAGAGCCGGGTGGGTGCGCAGGCACTCCTCGATCTCCTTGGGCGAGATGTTCTCGCCGCCGCGGATAATCATTTCCTTCAGGCGCCCGGTGATGGTGATGAAGCCGTCTTCGTCCATCGCGGCCAGGTCGCCCGTACGCAGCCAGCCGTCCGGCGTGATGGCCCGCGCTGTCGAATCGGGATCGCGGTAATAGCCCTTCATGATGTGATAGCCGCGCGTCCACAATTCGCCGAGCTCGCTGATCTTCACCTCGACGTCGGGCAGCGCCTTGCCGACCGTGGTCATGCGCTTCTCAAGAGGATGCGACGGATGCGTCTGCGTGACCGCCGGTGAAGCCTCCGTGAGTCCATAAGCGATGGTGATTTCCGGACAGTGCATCTCGGTCATGACGCGATTCATCACCGTCACTGGACAGAGAGCCCCGGCCATGATGCCCGTCCGCAAAGCGGTCAGATCGAAGCGCTTGAATTCGGGATGCTCGAGCTCGGCAAGGAACATCGTGGGCACGCCATACACCGACGTGCAGCGTTCCTTGTGGAGGGCTTCGAGTACAACCAGCGGATCGAATGATTCCACCAGGACCATCGTGGAGCCGTGCGTATAGCTTCCGAGCACGCCGATCACGCACCCGAAGCAGTGGAACAGCGGCACCGGCACGCAGACACGGTCGGACGGCGTGTATTTCAGCAAATCTCCGAGTGACGCGCCGTTGTTGACGATGTTGCGGTGCGTGAGCATGACGCCCTTGGGAAATCCCGTCGTGCCCGAGGTGTACTGCATGTTGATGACGTCGTCGAGCGATTGCGGCTCAAAGTTCGTTTTCGGTCCGCCCAGCTCGAGCTCGGCGAACGGGCGCATGCCGGAAGGCGGCTCTCCAGGATCGAGAAAGAACACATGCCGCAGGTCGGGAAGCGGCGGAAGAGACCGGTAGATGCTGACGTAATCGAGGTCGCGGAATCCGCGGATCAAAAAGAGCGCGTTGGCCTGCGACTGGCGCAGCAGGTATTCCACTTCGGCGGCTTTGAGCGCGGTGTTCATTGTGACGAGGACGACGCCGGCCTTAGCTAACGCGAATTGCAGCAGGACCCACTCCGGACGGCTGGTGGCCCAGACGGCGGCGCGATCGCCCTTGCGCAGTCCCGTTGCCAGAATGGATTGCGCACAAGCCTCGGCGCGGCGTTCGAGCTCGCCAAACGTCCATCGCACGTTGGGCGTTATCAGGGCTTCGTGGTCGGGGAGTTCTCGGGCGAGGGCTGAAAGCAGCCCGCCTACGGTTACGTTGCGAAAAGGAGTCAATTCCTTCTGGCCACCACTACGGTAATGTCGTCGCTTTGCGGCTCGTTCACGACGAATCCGCGGACCGCCTGCAACAAGCGGTCGCGAAGCTGCTCCACGCTGGAACTCGCCGCCGAAACGCTGAGGTGTTCCTTCAAGCGATCCTCGCCGAACATTTCATCCGCTGCATTGTTCGCTTCGGTGACGCCGTCGGTGTAGAGGACCAACGTTTCACCCGGACCGAAGGAGATGGTGGACTCGCAGTACTCGGCGGACGGGAACATACCGATTGGCAGATTCTCGGGATTGAGCGGCTGGATGTCCTTGCCGGTCGTGATCAACATCGGCGGATTGTGGCCGGCGTTGACGTAAACGAGCTTTCCCTCCGGCTCGAGAATGCCGTAGAACAAGGTGGCGTACTTGTCGCTCGTCGAGCGCTCGCAAACATAACCGTTCACGCGCCGCGCGACTTCCGCCGGGGAGGCGCCCGAGACGGCAGTGGCCCAAAAAACACCCTGGAGCATGGAAGCGAGCAGTGCCGCCGTCATTCCCTTTCCCGAAACGTCGGCAATCACCACGCCGTACCGGCCGTTGCCGAGCGAAAAGATGTCGAAATAGTCTCCGCCGACTTCCTGACAGGCCACATTCAATCCCGTGACCTGGAATTGATCACCGGCTGAAAACTTCTTCGGCAACAGTTGCTGCTGGATTTCACGGGCGATCTCGAGCTGCCGTTGCAACTTCTCCGATTCGCGAGCAGCCGCGAGCAGCTTGGCGTTTTCGACGACCGACGCCGCTTCCATGCAGAGCGACTGAAGAATTTCCCGGCTGGTATCGGAGAATGCGGACGTGGGCTGGCGGCTGTCCATGTAGAGCACGCCGATCACTTCGCCCTGCGAGCTGTAGACCGTCGTCTCGACGGCTTCGGTCACCTGGACCTTGAGCAAGGGCAGGCAGATCACGGTTTGCAGCTCGAGGTCGGCGATGCTGCGCTGGGCAAGCAGGTCGTCGGCTCCGCTTCCCAAATCAGTGTGGATAACCGGACGTCGTGTTTGCAGAGCTCGCTCGATCACGCTCTGGGATAACTTCAGGTCGTCGCGACCCAAGCTGGTCTTCGAGCGATCGCGCGCCACCGTGAATTCCATCTTGCCCACGTCGCTCTTGAGCATCAGGAAGGCCCGCTCGGCGCGAGCCACCACCAGGCTGGAATCGACCACCGCGGTGAGGATGTCGTGCAGAGAGAGCCCGGCATGCAAGACGCGGCTCACCTCGAGCATGGCGCTCAGGTTCTGGAGTTCCCGGACGGTGCCGGAATCGGCCGGACCCTTGAAGCGATCGAGCAACTTGCTGACCGTGGGTTGTTCGCTCGAGAAGACGACGACATAGGAGTCCGTGACGCCAAACTCGATGCGGTCGTTTGGAGCGAGGAGATGTTTGCCGACCACCTTCTGCCCGTTGACGAAGGTTCCGTGGCGGCTATCGAGATCGATAAGATAAAGAGCGCCGTCTTCGCGGATGATCTGGGAGTGGTTGCGCGAGACGCGATTATCGCGCAGCAGCAGATCATTGTCCCCGAGACGCCCCATCGTGAAGGGCACCTTCTCCAAGGGGAGTTCCTGGCGCTTGCCCGACGGATCAATCACGCTCAAACGGCCGTAGGCGCTCATGTGGCAGGAAACAAAATACCACAAAACCGGCTTAGTTCTTCTGGGTGAGCAGACTCTGTTGCGGGTCGGCGACGGCCTTCTGGACGAGTCCCACGACGGGGAAGGAAAACTTGCTTTCCTCGGCGCTATTTCCGACGCCGGCGACCGCGACGCCGGCAAAAACGTCGCCGCGGGCGGTCTGCGCGAAGATGGGAATGGGCAAAATCCACGATTCATCCACGCCTTCGATATTCACGGTTCCCGTGACCTTTTGCTTGGCCGTTGCCGTGCGGGGCTTGTCCACTTTGGCGGTGACCTTCAGTTCGGGGATGCCGACTCCATAGACCCACTGATCGAAGAACCACTCGAGTGTGCGACCTCTCTCCGCGTTCAACTCGGGATTCACAAACCGTTCGGCGACGGTCCGAAAATCAGCGGTCGTCAGCGGGCGCGACGAGAATTCGTCGCGCAGCGTCCGCAGGAACTTGAAGAACGCGGCATCCGAGCCCGACTTGGGATCGCGCATCAGTTGGCGCAGCATGTGGATGATCCACGGCCCCTTCTTGTAAAAGATCAGTTCGCTGCCGTTGGGCGTCTTCGAAGAGTTCGGGCGAAAGCCGAGCACGGAGGGCCCCACGGATTCGGCTATTGCGTCGTCGTTCTTGACGGGCAGGTCCTTGCGGTGTTGTTCGAGAAGCGCGCGCGCATCCCGCGCACCGGTGCGCGACCGCTGTTCGAGCCAGAGGAGAGCGGAATAACTGGAGAGCGCTTCCATGATCCATTCGTCGCGATAGCTTTCCGTTTTCACGACATGTCCCCACCATTGATGCGCCAGCTCGTGCTGGAGCAACAGTTCCCGGTAGTAGAGCTCCGTCGCGTGGGACATCGGGCGGCGGATGCTGTCGTAGGGCACCAGGTACGAGAGAGTGGAAAGGTAAACGAGTCCCGGCCAGCCCTGCCCGAAGCTTCCCGGCACGGGCGAGATGGCAATATGCCCGAAGGGCAGCGGTCCGAAACTCTTCGTGTAGAAATCAAGAACCAGTGAAGCGTCGCGCGCCATTCGAGCGGCCACCATCGCAGGACTCGGCGGCGGAGGCGGGCCGGTGGTTTCCGTAGGGGTCACGGCGGGCTGTCGGCGAGCTCCAGGCGGCAAAACGGGCGGAGGAATTACCGTCACCGGCCGTGCCGCTTCGAGGGCCGTCTCCAGGTTTCGATTGGCGTAAACCTCCACGACCGTTCCGTCGAGAGCCTTCGCCTCCCCTTCCTCATAGTCTCCCAGGTTGAAGCCCGCGACTCGCAGCGGCCCGCGGGATTTCCAATGCGAGATTCGCCACTCGCCCTCTTCTTTTTGATCCAGGCGGTCTCCGGTCGCCACCAGGTTCAGGCGTTTGGGGATGCGGAAGGTCAGGTCATAATCGGCGGCAAAAAAGCCGCGGTTGGGATACCAGATGCCGCGCGCCCCCACGAACAGGACGCCGTGCCCGGCATCGGAGATCACTTCGCCCGAGTAACGGAACTTCACCGAGTACTTGCGGCCCTTCTCCATCGCGGTCGGGAGGACCACCGAGATCAAGTCGTGGGATCTCCGGCGGGTCACATTCTCCTCGCGCACCTGGCCCTGCGTTTCGTTCTGGTAGAACGGGATCGCCTGCCCTTCACTCTCCGCCGCGCTGACGCGGAGGAAGCGCGACAGCTCGAACGTGATCAAGCGATCGCCGGAAGACTGCGCTTCTACCTGCACCTCCGTGCTTCCTTGCAGCTCGTGACCGGAGAGTATGGACGTTTCGATGCGGTACGAGACCGGCCGTGTCCCTTCGTACGTAGCACGTCGGCCCTCGGTGGACTTAGGACCAGGAGCCGACGAAAGCCACAGGTCGGTGTATCTTCGGCCGTCCTTCCAGTTGCTTTGGCCCGCGATCAGCGGCTCATAGGAGCGTGCGTCCACGCAAATGTCGAAGGCCCCCAAGCGCTGTCCGAACATCCGAGCGGAAAAGAACGTTGGTCGGACCGACCCGGCCGGCGCGGTGTTGAGCACATCGGCCAGGATGCGAATGTCGTGCATCAAATTCAGATTCTGGGTTACCGGTCCCCATTGCTCGATGATCTCCGTACCCTCGGCGCCCTCGATTTTTTTGCGCGCCGCGCCGGATCGCACGCCCTCGAGCAGACGGGCCGCTGTGTCGTCGGTGAAGCGGAGATAGGCGCTCGAAAACTTTTCGTTCAGCACCGGTGTACCGATGAAGCGTGCGAGGTTGCGCTTCTCCGCGGTATTCGGCGGAATCAGGAGCAACTCGCCGTCGCCAACGAAGAGAGCGCCGGCGATCTGCGTTCCGCCGACCGGTTCGAAGAGCGCCAGGATTCCGTCGGTGAAGTAGATCCGCACGTCGTCGCGCTGCAGCGTCAGGTCGCGAACCTGATAAATGGACTTGGAATCGATGCGATTCTTGCGGATTTGCGTGAGCAGCTCCTCCGTTGTTGCGGCGGCCGCGCAGGAGGAAAGCGCGAGACAGACGAGTGCAGCAACGGTAAAGAAGCCTCTCACTTCTTCATGGTAGCATAGCGGGAATGCGCCCTTTCTGGCTCGCCTGGGCCGTCGTATTCGCTCTGGGATCCGCAGCCGATACGATCGTGCTGAAGAACGGACGCCGCGTCGTCGCCGAAAGCGTGACGGAAGAAGGTTCTCGCGTCATCTACCAAACACAGCAAGGCGCATTCACGCTGCCCAAGTCCCTGGTGGATCGTGTGGAGCGCGATAGCTCTCCGACTCCCGCTGCTTCCGACGGCGGAACGGGCCTGCGGAAGTCGGCCGCGGTTCCAAAACTCCCGGTTCGGTCGGCGACACCCGAGCGTCTCTTCGTCGACGGCCAGGTGGACCGGCGATATCTTGAGGACCTCGCTCGCCAGCCCGCACTCAGTCCCATGCGCAAGGAGATGATGGTGGATTCCTTCCTCGCGGCAGTGGAGTTTGAGATCGAGCATGGCCGCATGGACTCCGCCCTCGAGCTCGCAAAAATGGGCGCGGAGGCCGCCCCAACCGATCCACGCATGCTGATGGGAGAGGCGGTCGTGCTGATCCAGCGCCAGGAGTACCGTCAGGCGCGCGAAATCTTGATGCGGGCTTGCACGCAAGCACCCACTTCCGCCGATGCCTGGAAGTTCCTGGGATTTGCGGAGTACAACTTGGACCGTGTCGAGGAAGCGATCCGAAACTGGAAGAAATCGCTAAGTCTGAGCCCCGATCCGGAGGTCGAGAAGCTGCTCGAGCGCGCCCAGCGCGAGACTGCGGCGGAAGAACGTTTCCTCGAAGCCAGCAGCGGACACTTCACGTTGCGTTTTGAGGGCCGGCAAATTTCTCCCGAATTCGGCCGCGAGATTCTGGCTGCCATGGAGTTGCTCTTCCGCGACCTCGAACGAGATCTGGAAGACTCGCCAAGAGACACGATCATGGTGATCCTCTATACCGGGCAGGCCTTTTACGATGTGACTCAGGCGCCTTCCTGGACGGGGGCGTTATTCGACGGAAAGATCCGTGTCCCCCTCGAAGGTCTGACCAGCGTGACGCCGGAGTTGCGGTCCGTCCTGCGGCACGAGATGACGCACAGCTTCGTGCGGGCCCGCGCGAAGGGTCGTTGTCCGGCGTGGCTGAATGAGGGCCTGGCCCAGGTGGAAGAGGGCAAAACGAGCGCCCGCTATGCGGCGCGGCTCCAGAACGGCCGCCTTCCTCTCACGGCGCTTACGGAGCCTTTTGCCGGACTCGATGCGAGTGTAGTCCCGGCCGCGTACGCGGTATCCCTGGCCGCCGTCGAGATGCTGAAGCAAAGCCAGGGACTCGGTGACCTGGGACGCGTGCTCGACCGCCTGGCGACAGGCACGGCCGTCGATGCAGCTTTTCGCAGCGTCTACCGGATGAGTTTGGCGGATGTGGAGACCGATCTGACCAGGTACTTGCAGAAGCAGGCGCGTTAGTTACTTTGCGCCGTGCCGGCGAAGCAGGTTCGGAAGATTCTGGGAGAACGCCGATCGCGCCAGCACCATGTCGCAGCCCACTTCATGGGCTCTTTGCTTTAATTCCCCCTGCACGTGCGACACATAGCCGATCACGGATGTCTTCTTCAAGTCCGGATCAGCCTTTAGCTTCACGATGGAAGGGATCGGTTTCATCGCCGCGGAGTTCAGGTCCATGATGATCAACGAAGGCTTCTCGACGGCGGCTTCGAACAGCTCCTTGTCGCTCTTGACAAAGCGCACTCCGGCCCCGACTTTGCGAGCCGTCTCGGTGATCTTCACCGAGAAGAACAGGTCGTCGACCGCGGCAAGGATGGTGATGGGAGGCGGCGTGGAGGGCGGCGAATCCAGCACCAGCGGTTGCGTCGCCTGTCCGTACTGCGGATGCACCGGCCGGTTCGGGACTCCCGGAGGTCCTCCATGGCCGCGGCGTCTGCCGTTGCGTCGGCGCGAATGTGACTGAGAATATCTTTGCAACTTCTCTCTCTTCTACTGAAGGGGGCAAGCTTCGGTGGAGTCTTGATCGTATGATTGATTCGACAGGAAAGGCAAGAGAAAACTAAGCTTCTCGAAGCCGCCTTCCCGGTTTCGCCGGTTGCCGCGCCTATGGTAGGCTAGAAGCTTCCCGGACAATGAACACACCCGACGTTGCAACCGAGCGCAAGGAATTGGTGATTGCGCACAGCCCCGATTCCGACGACGCCTTCATGTTCTACGCTTTAGCCACCGAAAAACTGAGACCCAACGGCCTGAAACTGCGCCACGTGCTGGAGGACATCGAGTCCCTGAACCGGAAGGCCCACGAAGGGGTATTTGAAGTGACGGCCATTTCCATTGCCGCCTATCCTTACCTGGCGGAGCGATATCAGATGATGGCCACAGGGGCGAGTATCGGTGACGGCTACGGTCCGCTGGTGGTCGCTTCGCGCCTGTTTCCCGCCGAGGAGCTGAAGCACAAGAAAGTGGCCGTGCCGGGCAAGCTCACCACCGCCTTTCTCTCTCTCAAGCTGTTCGAGCCGGATATCGAGACGATCGTCGTTCCCTTCGACCAGATTCTGGATGCCGTCCGCGAAGGCCGCGCCGACGCGGGACTGATCATCCACGAGGGGCAGTTGACTTTCGACCGGCTCGGCCTGCATCGGATTCTCGACTTAGGACGCTGGTGGCAGCAGCAGGAGGGGCTCCCGCTGCCGCTGGGCGCGGTGGTCATCCGCAGAGATCTAGCGCAAGAGTTGAAACGCGAGATGGCGAAGCTGGTCTATCAAAGTATCGAGTATGCCCTGCAGCATCGGGATGAAGCCCTGGCCTACGCGATGCAGTTTGCCCGCGACCTGGACTCGCCGTCAGCCGACAAATTCGTGGGAATGTACGTCAACGAGTTCACGCTGGACATGGGAGACCGCGGACGCGAAGCCACCCGGCGCCTGCTGCGGCTGGGACACGAACGCGGCATCCTGCCGCGCCACGTTGACGTGGATTTTGTCTAGATACCGCTGAATCCTACAGTTTCCGCTCGTGGGTGCACGCAGTGCACGCCCGGAACATGCCCCCGGCGATGCCCTGGGAGCGGTCCTTCAGGCGCTTGATCACTCGAGTTGGCTTGCCGCATTCGGGGCACGGAACTTCCGCGACCGTCGTGGCCTTAGCGGTCTTGGCCGTCTTACCTGTTGCCATGAAGATAGCTCCTTAGAGAAGTGAAAAGACTATTATAGCCTATCGCTGCACGGGACGGACCCCGAGTTTCACCGTTATCTCCATGCGCTGGCGGCCGCGATAGATGCTGAGTTTCATACTGTCGCCGGGGCGGCGGCGGTCGATGGCCGCGATCAGGTCTTCCCGAGTATGCACCTTCTGTCCGTCCACGTCGGTGACGATGTCGCCGCCCACCGGAACCTGATAGTTGCCGATGATGATCATCCGCTGTCCGCCCTTCAGGCCCGCCTGATCCGCCGGGCTATTCGAAACAGCATCGAGGATCAAGACACCCGAATCGGTTGGCAAGGACAACTGGTCGGCCAGCTCGGGGAATAGGGTCAGGGTATCGACGCCCAGGTAAGGCCGCTGCACTCGACCTTCGCGAAGCAGGTCGGCCACTACGAGCTTGGCGTGATTGATGGGAATCGCGAAGCCGATGCCGAGATTCGTGGGTCCGATGATCGCGGTGTTGATGCCGATCACCTCTCCGCGCGAATTCAGGAGCG
>CAZRND010000151.1:0-7809 GCA_964601345.1 uncultured Acidobacteriota bacterium
CCGCCGCGGAAGGCACGGCCGCGGAAGGCACGGCCGCGGAAAGCACGCCGCCAGCGAGCGATCCCGAGCCCGCCGCTGACACCCCCGCCGCCACGTCCGGCCCCGCGTCCGGCTCCGCTCCCGCGTCCGGCTCCGTTTCCGAGGATGACGCCCTCTCCAAGGCCGACGGCCAGGCCGAGCCAACGCCGGCCACCGAACCCGAACCCGCGGACGGCATCGCACCCGTCGGCCACGCCGCGCCGTCCGAGGACGCGCCGTCCGAGGACGAACCCGCGGACGAAGCCACCACGATCACCAAAGCCGTCGCTCCCGCATCCAGCGCCGCGTCCGACCTGGAAGGGACGGAAGTAACGGTGGTTCCCGGAGTTCCCAGGTATCACAGGGCCAGCTGCATCCTCATCCGCTTCATGGGCGACAGCGACCTGGACAAGATGACGGTGGCCGCGGCCAAGGAAGCGGGCTGCACCCCCTGCCGCGCCTGCTTGCCGGACCAGCCAGAAGAATCCCCGGAGTAATAAGCCCCCAGGTAATCAGGCGCGGCTGAGCCAGAACCGCAGGCCCAGTTCGGATACCGCCAGTTCCGCGACGGGCCGGTCTCTCAAGGACATCCCCATGAAGCGCACCAGCGCTCCATTCTGATCGGCGACCGCCGCTACGATCCGGCTGGAAATGTCATCCTGAGTTTCAAAGACGCTCGAGCCGCCGGGCGTGCGATCGTAATTCTCGGCCCACAGGTGCGAGCCGGTCTCCGAATCCAGCAGCCGAGCGCTGATGCGCACCGACGCGCCGGATGCGCGCAAGCTTCCTTCCAGCACGTAGCGCGCGTTCTGTTGTTCGCGAGCCACGGTCAGGTACTTGAAGCGCGACAGGCCCGCCGTGACGTCGTCGGTGAGGCCGTCGGCCAGCTCTTCCACTTCCTTGCTCCCCGTCCGGCTGGTGAATGGCGCCACGGCGATCTTCATGCTGCTTGACCCCGGAATCCGTATGCCCGATTCTTTCCGCGACCCGGAATCGTAGAGCCGGCGCTGCACCTTCAACTCCACCAGAATCTCTTGCGCCGTCTGGATGCGGTTCCGCGGATCCTTCTCGAGGCACCGCCCGATGATGGCGCTGATATCGGCGGGAAGATCGGCGCGGGTCTGCGACACCGGCTTGGGATGCTCGCGCAGGATCGAGGCCATCAGCGCCGGCGATGTATCGCCCTGGAAAGGCCGCTTGCCCGTGGCCATCTCGTAGAGCAGCACGCCGAACGAGAACAGGTCGGTGCGATGATCGAGCGGACGCGCCTCCACCTGCTCGGGCGACATGTAGGGGACCGTGCCGAGAACGGCGCCCGCCTGCGTCAGGCCCATCTGCGTCGCCGCGTTCTCGAAGTCGGCCGGTTCGGACTCCGTCATGCGGGCCAGTCCGAAGTCGAGAACCTTCACCCGGCCGTCGGTGGTGAGCATGATGTTGGCAGGCTTCAGGTCACGGTGCGTGACGCGCTTCTGATACGCCGCGTGCAAAGCGTCGGCCAGAGCCATCGCCACGTCGAAGAACAGCGCTCCGGAGACGCCGCCCGGCAGGATGGCCTGGTCGAGCGTGCGGCCTTCCACCAGCTCCATGACCGGGGCTTGGGTTCCCGCCGGGTCATCGAGGCCGTAAATCTGCGCGGTGTTCGGAGGGTTCAGAGCCGCCAGCACTTGCGCCTCGCGCTCGAAGCGCGCCAAGCGCTCGGCATCGCGGGCCAGTGAGGCCGGAAGCACCTTGATGGCCACGTCGCGATTCAGTTTCGTGTCCGTGGCGCGGTAGACCTCGCCCATCCCGCCCGCGCCGAGCGGCGCGACGATGGTGTAAGACCCAAGACGGTCCCCGGATTGAAGCGGCATGAGGCTGCTAGTTTATCCGAAAAATCCTGCAACTTTTCGATGCCTTTTTCGTCATAGAGGACATGAGGACACGTGTCTTTGCCTGCCTAACCCTTGCGACTCTTGCCCTGGCCCAATCTCCCGTCGCTTTCGATGCGGCCGATATCCGCGAGAGCCCGAAAGTCCGCAACGCCTTCATGACCGGCCCTTATGTCCGCGCAGGGGCATATGAAATCCGGAACGCGACCATGCTCGACCTGATTTCGAAGGCGTATGGTCTGGATGGCGACAACATCCAGGGAGGGCCGAGTTGGCTCGACTGGGACCGGTTTGACATCACCGCGCTGGCGCCTCCCAAGACCAAGTCCGACGCGCTGAGGGCCATGCTCAAGGCGCTGCTGGCGGACCGTTTCAAGCTGGTGCTCCACAACGACACCCGTCCCATGCCCGCCTACGCGCTCACCACGGGAAAGCGCACGCAGCTTAAACAATCCGAAGTCTCAACCGACGGCGAGTCCAAAGAAACCGGCTGCAGGTTCTCGCAAGGCCCGCGCGCCGAAGGTCAGGCCCTGCCGACGTTCACTTACGCGTGCCACAACGTCACCATGGCCGGGCTTGCCGACGGTATTAAGACCATGCCGTTCTCGGACCGGTATCTCAACAGCCTTCCGATCGTGGACCGCACCGAGTTGAAGGGAAACTGGGACCTCACCATCAAGTTCACACCGCCGCCTCGCCCAGGCGTGGAATCGGAGGTCGTCACCATCCAGGACGCGTTCGAAAAGCAGGCAGGCCTCGTACTCACGCCGGTGAAGGTCCCGATGCCGGTCGTCCTGGTAGACAGCGTGAATCGTACGCCGACACCCAACTCTCCCGAGGTGACCGAAAAGCTGAAGACCTTTACGCAGCCCACGGAATTTGAAGTGGCGACGATCCGGCCGACGGACCCGGACGTTCAGGGAATTCGATTCAACGTGGATCCGGGCGGGCGTGTGACGGCCCAGGGAGTGACACTTCAGTTGATCATGCAGCAGGTCTGGAATTTTGCTCCTGACATGATCATTGGCGCGCCGAAGTGGCTGGCGGAAGACCGATACACGATTGTCGCCAAGGCTCCGGAGGCGGCGATGGTTTCCGATCAGCCCGGCGGACCACAGAACGGCCCGCCCATCGATTTCCAGACTGCCATGCGCATGTTCAAGTCTCTGCTGATCGAACGATTCCAGATCGTGACGCACACCGAAGAGCGGACCATGTCCGCCTACACGCTCATGCCGGGAAAGCCGAAGATGAAAGCGGCCGATCCCAACAGTCGGACGCAATTCAAGGAAGGTCCCGCGCCGGACGCGAAGAACGATCCGCGCAACAGGACACCGATCCTCGCGCGGCTGGTGACGGTCCAGAATATGACGATGGCGCAGTTTGCCGAGAAGCTGCAGGACATCGCACCGGGCTACATCCACAGCCCGGTGCTCGACTCGACCGGCCTCAAAGGCTCCTTCGACTTCACGCTGAGCTTCAGTCCCGCGGGAGCGGCGGGCGGCGGTGGCGGACGAGGCGGCGACGGTGTCCGTGGAGGCGGCGGAGCAGGAGCGCCGGGCGGCGGCGGCGACACGGCATCCGATCCCAACGGCGCGATCACGCTTCCTGAAGCGATTGATCGCCAGCTCGGACTGAAGCTCGAGCAGCAGAAGCGCCCAGTCACAGTGCTGGTGATCGATAAGATCGAGAGGAAGCCCACCGAGAACTGAGTCCCGGGTTGCCATCTGTCAGGCTTTTAGTTTACACTTTCTCTCGGTGGTTGGCAGCTTCAGGCACAAGGGTCTCGAAGAGATCTACCGCAGCGGTAAGACCCGCAGGATTCGGCCGGACTACATACCGAAGTGCGTCCGCATCCTTCAGTCCCTGGATGCCGCCACCCATCCCAGCGACATGAATATCACCGGATACAGGTTCCATGGTTTGCGCGGAAGCCCGCCGCGATGGTCCGTGCGCGTCAGCGGCAACTATCGGATTACGTTCGCGTGGACAGGTGACGCGGCAAGCGACATCGATTTTGAGGACTACCATTAAGGAGGTTATATGGTGAAGAAGAACGGAATGCCTCCGGTTCATCCAGGCGAAATCCTCCGGGAAGACGTCCTTCCCGAGGCTGGGATGTCGGTGACGGCGGCGTCAAAGGCCCTCGGTGTTTCGCGGCAGATGGTGCACGACATCCTGGCGGGACGAAAGCCCCTTTCCGCTGTGATGTGCTTGAAAATCGCTCGCCTCTTTGGCAGCACGCCGGAATTCTGGATGCGCCTGCAGGCCGACTACGACCTGAAGGTCGCGGCCCAAGACAAAAGGCTCATGCAGCGCATCGCAAGGATTGAACCGGTCCAAGCCGTCCACGAAATCCACGCCTGACTCGTATGAAGTTGTTCTCTCAACGCAAGGGTCTAAAGCCGATGCGCGCCGCCCTTCAACGAGAAGGCATGGACGAGGTTCTCCGCAACAAACTTTGGAACGTGTTCGCTGACTTATTCCACGATCTCAACAAGGACGCGTTTTACTCTGACGTTCCTTCGGACAACCTCGCTGCAATGGCCAGACTATTGTGGCACGACTTTTATGGTTTACGCACAGATACGATCCCTCGCGAGCCTGGGAATCTCTATTCCGAAGTGAGGCAGCGGCTTTCAGTTTGCAAGTGGAATGAGGTATACGACTTCATGGAATTTGTAGCCATGTCGCTTGGAGGTGAATTCCAAAAACGCTTCACGAACGGCTGCAACATTCAACTGGAGGTAGAATCATCCGCTTACAGATTCGTCGGAAATAAGATAGCTGAACTAACAGGCGAAGCAGAAGTAGCGGCTGTCGAGCAAGCGCTGAGAATTGAGGGACCCTTAAGTCCCGTCCAGGTCCATCTGCAGCGGTCTCTGGAGCTCTTCACGGATCGAAAGGCTCCTGACTACAGGAACTCCATCAAAGAGTCGATCTGCGCTGTAGAGTCTGTTTGCAAGCTCCTGACCAAGAATCCAAAAGCAAGCCTGGAAGAGGCAATCACCAACCTCGAGAAGAAGGCCAGACTGCATGGCGCGTTAAGGAAAAGTTTCTTGAGCCTCTATGGGTATACCTCCGACGCGGGCGGGATTCGGCATGCACTCCTGGATGAGAGCAAACACTCTCTCGAAGATGCAAAGTTCATGCTCGTCTCGTGCTCAGCATTCGTGAATTATCTCGTCTCTTTGGCGGCCAAAAACGGGATTGCGATATGAAGCGGGTCGCGTAGACGTGCTTTCGGGCTTTGCGCGTTCGCAAATAAGAGCGGTTCCGTCATCTTCATCCTACTTCTCTCCAAACGCGTAGAGGTTCTTCGAGGTTCGGATCAGGATCGCGCGGCCTACAATCGCCGGGCTGGCGATGATCTCTTCGCCGAGGTCGTTCCGCGCCAGCGCTTCGAGTTGATCCTTGCCGGCGGCGAGCACCGTCACCACGCCTTGCCCGGACGCCAGATAGACGCGCCCCGCCGCGCCCACTGGCGATGCGAAGTAAGGTCCGCCCGCGTTCGGCGCGCGCGTGCGGAAAATCACCTTGCCGGTTTCGGCGTCGAGGCAAGTCACGATGCCGCCGTTGCGAACCATGTAGATGCGCCCTTGATAGAGCAGCGGCGAGGGCACTTCGGGAATCGCGTGGTTCTCGCGCCACACGATCGTGGCCGTCGCGCCGTCGGGACGCAGCGCGAGCAAGCCGTGCTCCTGAGTTTGGGCCAGGAAGCGCGTCCGGAATGACTCCCACTCATCCTCTTGCAACTTGCCGTCGCGATTGCGATCGAGGGAGCGGAAATTCGTCTTCACGTAGTTCTGCGAATTAGGCACGCTCTCGATCTCCGGCCGCCCCGCCGAGATCATGTCGTCGGGAAACTCGGCCTCGCTGACGGCGCCGTCACCGTCCTTGTCGTATTTCTTGACGAGCGTCGCGAAGTCAGGCATCTCGCCGCGCTGATCGGCCTCCCCCATGCCGTTCCAGGTCTGCGCGTAGATCGTGCCGCCCGACGTAACCGGCGTGCTCAGCCCCGAAGTGCTCGCCGGCAACGACCAGCGCGGCTTGCCGGTCGCAAGGTCGTAAGCGTCAATCACGCCCGCGCGGTGGACGATCACCTGGTCGCGCCAGACGACCGACGTCGAATAGCTCTCGACGCGGCGCGTTTGCGGCACAGTATAAGCCTGCCGCCAGATTTCCTTGCCGGTTTTGGTGTCGACCGCCAGCAGGTATCCGCCCTGCATGGCGTCGTGATTCAGGATGAGCCGATCGCCAGCCAAAACCGGCGAAGCTCCGCTGCCGTGATGCGTATGCGGCATCTCGAGCGGTAGAGTCCACGCCGGTTCGCCCGAATGTCGAAACGCCATCAGCCCGTATGACGAGAAATAGGCGTACACGCGCTCGGCGTCAACGGCCGGCGAGGCCGTGGCGGGATTTGAGACCACGTGCGTCTCTTCAAATTGCGTGACGGGCGCCGAGCGCCGCCAGAGGATCGCGCCCGACTGGCGCGTGAGGCAAATGACTTCCAGCTTGCCGTCAAAGGCGTTAAGAAAGATTCGATCGCCCCAGACGACGGGCGAGGAATGTCCGGGAGGAAGCGTCCGCTTCCAAAGCAGCTTCTTCGCCAAGCCGAAGTCCACTGGCGGCGCGGCGTCTGCGGCCGCGACGCCGCTCGAGGCCGGTCCGCGAAACTGCGGCCAGTTGGCCCCGTCGAGCAGCAGCGCCAGAGCGAGAAGGAAGTTCACGCGCCTTTTGCTTGTTTGATCAGAGATGCGAACTCGGGATCGCCGTGCAGGCAAGCGAGGTCCGGATCGCGGGAAATCCAGTCGTAATTCTTGTGGCCTGCCTCGATGGACCGGCGCAGCATCTCCAATGCTTCGTTCTTCCTCTGGAACAGCCCGTAAACGCACGCCGCGTTGTAGAGGATCATGGAGTCGCCGGGCCGCAGCGCCACGGCGATCTGCAACTCCTTCACCGACGCGTCTTCGTTCCCCAAGGCTGCGTGCGTCGTGGCCAGCAGGATGCGCGCCCGCACGTCTTCCGGAACGCGTTCGATCTGCTGTTCGAGGACGCGCATCCGGCGCAGGCGCATCGTCTTCGCCTCCTCCACCTGCCCCAGTTGCTTGAGCGAGTTAAACAGAGGGATGTAGACATTGTAGTCGTCGCCATTCGCTTCGATGGCTTTATCGGCGATATCGGCGGCTTCCTGGAAGCGGTCGGACGCGAAATACGCGCGCGCCAGGACGTTGTAGGCATCCGGACAATCCGGTTTCCGCGTGATCGCTTCGCGGGCGTCCCGGATCGCATCGTCATATTGACGCGTCGCATAGGCGATGCGGCCGCGCGCGACCAGTCCCTCCGGCAGGTGCCCGTCCAGTTGCAGGGCGCTCTCGCACGCCCCACGCGCCTTCTCGATCCAGCGCTCGCTCTGCTCGTGAATTTCGTGATATTGGGCGCAGGCGTAAGCCACGCCGGCATGGGCCAGCGCGAAGCCCGGATCGAGCATGATCGCGAATTCGAACATCTGCAGCGCAAATTCCAGGTCCGAGCGGGTCCATCGCCGCACATAGGAGCGTCCGCGCAGATAGTAATCGTAAGCCTGGGTGTTCTCGGTGGGCTTGCTAGCGAGAGCCCTCTCTTCCTGGGGCGTCAGCGTGATGCGCAAGGCCTGTGTGATGCTGCGGGCGATCTCGTCCTGCACTTCGAAGACGTCGGCCATCTCGCGGTCGTAGCGCTCGGCCCAGACCGAGTGCCCGGCCTCGGCCTCGACAAGCTGCGCCGTGAAGCGCAGGCGGTTGCCGGCCCGGCGCAGGCTGCCGCCGAGCACGTGCGTAGCGTGCAACTCGCGCCCGACTTCGGGCGCCGTCACCGGCTTGTCGCGATAGGCCAGAACCGCGGGCCGGGGCCGGTCACCACGCCGGGCTAGCGCCCGGAGCCG
>CAZRND010000151.1:7819-12349 GCA_964601345.1 uncultured Acidobacteriota bacterium
CCTTTATCTTCGAAATCTCGGGGATGATGTCCTCGGTGATGCCGTCGCGGAAATATTCGTCCTCTTTCGCGCCGCTCAGGTTTTCGAAATAGAGCACAGCGACGGATTTTCCTGCCGTCTTCGCCGGGGCGCCCGCGCCAGCGCCGGAGCTCACATCGCGCTTCAGCCGTTCGAGATCGCCGCGCAGGTCCGAGGCCGTTTGATAGCGCAGGCGGCGCTCTTTCTCGAGGGCTTTCTTCAAAATGCGCTTCAATTCCGCGGGCCAGTCGGGACTCGGAGGAAAGCTGGGCGGCCGGTTCAGGATCGCTTCGGTGATCACCGCAGTCGTCGCGCCCGAAAACGCCTCGCGCCCGGTGATCATTTCGTAGAGCACCGCGCCGAAACTGAACAGGTCGCTGCGGACATCGATCTCTTCGCCGCGCGCCTGCTCGGGCGACATGTAGGCGACCGTCCCGATGGCCGATCCCGGATTCGTCAGCAAATCATCGCTAGTTGCCGAGACGGAATTGTTGCGCGCGCCAGCCAGCTTGGCCAAGCCGAAATCGAGCACCTTGGTCTGGTCGCGGCCGGTAACGAAGATGTTGGCGGGCTTGATGTCGCGGTGTATGATGCCAGCGGTGTGTGCCGCGTCCAATGCATCAGCGATCTCGATACCCAGCGACAGAATCAGGTCGACCTCCAACGGTCGTCCCCCAATCCGCTCCTTCAATGTCGCTCCGTCCATGAACTCCAAGGCGATAAATGCCTGGCCGTGCTGGTCGTCGATTTCGTAAATCGTGCAAATGTTGGGATGGTTCAGGGCCGCCAAGAGATGCGCCTCGCGCTGGAATCGTGCCATCCGTTCGGGAGACTGCGCAAACGCTTCGGGTAATACCTTCAGCGCCACCTCTCGGTTCAGCTTGGTGTCACGAGCGCGATAGACTTCGCCCATTCCGCCCACTCCCAGCTTGTCTTGGATGCGGTAGTGCGAAACTGTGGTGCCGACCAAGCTGGGACTTGCCTCGCTGGACTGTCGTGTGGGGCTTCGCGCCTGGACGAGCACCTTCGCCGCCACCCCCGCCGGAAAGTCCAGGAAGTGTTCTGCCTTGCCAGCCTCTTCATGGTTGCTCAGAAGCTTTTCGATTTCCCGCCGCAATTTTTCGTCGGCACAGTGTTGCGCCAGAAAGGCCGCCTGCTGGCATGGTTCCAATTCCAGGGCCGCTTGAAACAGCGCCTTGACCTTACTCCAATCGTCCGGCGTCATCCCCAAGACGCTCCTTCAGCTCTCCATAGAACCAAGCCTTGCGTACGAAATGAACCAATTGTACCGCAGAAGAAAGCTGAGCGAGACCTCTTGGTAGCAGCAGGCGCGCAGGAGGATATTCGCCCGTTTTTCGCCGATTTCAACTGCCTGCCTGTTTAATTCAAGCAGACCGGAGATGTCGTGGCGAAGAAGCCAGTACTTTTCGGACATCTGAAGTAGCCCGGAGAGCTTCTGCGTCGCAGCGAACAATAGGTGAAGATCCTGCTGCTCGCCTGCTGCTACCAGGAGGCTTCTTTTTTAATACCGGACCTTGGATGCAGCCACCGCACCTCCCGAGCGTCCCGGTCCTCGCTGAGCGCGATGAAGTTCGCATGCCGCAAGTGGCCGTCCGGCGTCCACTCGACGAACTCGAACTGGCCCACCAGCACCGGCTTCAGCCACAATGTCGAATGCCGGACTATGCCGTATGCATTTTAGGAATCCGATTTTGGACTCGTCTGCGCGCAGTTGCGCGAGTATGGCCTTGATCCTCATACGGCATAGTCCCCCGGTGTTAAAGGTTGCGCAGAAATGCCAACAACTGATCGTCTGGCTTGAAGCGCCCGACCGAGGCGTTCACAGGCGACGTCTTCTTGAGTGCATCTTCCTTGAGCGCAAGGTTCGCGTCAAGGTAGATCTGAGTAGTTTCGACCGACTCGTGTCCCAGCCACAGAGCGATGACGGCCCGATCGACACCGGCTTGCAAGAGCTCCATCGCGGTGGTGTGCCGCAGCACGTGAGGAGTTACCCGCTTCTTGCGCAGCGTTACGCAGGATCTCGCCGCCGATTTGACGTACTTTGCGACTAAGTACTGAACGCTGTCATGGCTGAGTCGCCCACCGCGAGCGCTGGGAAAGAGGATTTTGGCCTCGTCCTTTCTCTGTTCGCGGACCCAAGCCCTCAGAACCTGTACGGTGGTTCGAGTGAGCGGGGTGCATCGCTGCTTTCGCCCCTTACCTTCACAGCGGACGTGTGCCCCACGCTCCAGGTAAATGTCGCCCTGGCGGAGTCCGATGATCTCCGACAGGCGGAGACCAGTCTGAATCGCGAACAGCAACAAGACCCGATCTCGTCTGCCCAGCCACGTCGTTTGATCCGGCACGGCCAGGAGAGCCTCAATCTCGGGCCTCGTCAGAAAATCCACTAACCGGCTGGATTGCCGCTTTGGTGGGATCGCGAGTACGCGCTGGATTGCTGCCGAGTGCTCGGGGCACTCCAGCGCCATGTAGCGGAAAAAGGACCGGATCGCTGTGAGGCGGACATTACGGCTGCGAGAGGCATTGGCCCGAGTTTTCTCCAGGTCGTCAAGAAACGCGCCGATGAGTGCCGCATTCAGATCCGGTATTGCAAGTTTGGATGGCGACTTCCCCAACTCCTTCTGAGCAAACTGCAGCAGCAGACGAAAGGTGTCCCGGTACGACGCCACCGTGTGGGGACTGACTCGCCGTTGAGCAATCAGCCTGTCGGTGAAGAATGCCTCAAGAAAGGCCGCGAGATTCGCCGAACTCATTGTGAGCGCCTCCATCGTGTTTCGAGCCGTTCACATGCGGCCCCCAGCAACTCGGGCGTAGACGATAGATACCAGTAGTATTTTCAACCTGGCTGTGCCCGAGAAACGTCGATAGGATCGGCAGATTGCGTTCGACATCGGCACCGTTGCGGTACCAGCCGAGCAATGTCTGAACCGCGAACGTATGCCTCAGATCGTGCATCCGGGGACGAGTTCCATCGCGCGTCTTCTCCAGCCCAGCCGCGCAACGGATATCGCGGAAGCTCTTGTGGGGGCTGCTGATTGGCCCACGGCGCTCGTTAATGAAGAAGGTTGGGGCGTCGGCTTTCTTGAGAAACGCATCCCTGCGCGCCTTATACCTGATCAACGATTCTACGGTCGTGGGATGCAGCGGGACGACGCGCGATTTGCCGAACTTGCTGTCACGAATTGTTATCAATCCATCCGTCAGGTTTACGTCGCGGCTGGCGAGCCGAACGGCTTCACCGCTGCGCATACCAGTTGTTGCCAGCAATCCGACCAGATGGTAATACGTATGGCAGCGAAGTTTCTGCGGCGAGAACAGATTGCGGGCGGCTGCCATAAGCCGCGCGATCTCGTCTCGTGTATAGATATACGGCCGAAGAACAATCTCAGGCCGTCGCATAGTCCCCGCTGGCGGAATTTCCGTCCGACCATCCAAAGAGCACATATGTATGGCAAACGACCGAACAAAGCTCAGCCTTTCGAAGCAGCTGTGTTTATGGCCGCTCGACGACTCTGTCGCCCAGGCGACGGCCAGCTTGGTGGTGATATGATCTGCGCTCTTCGCTTCGAGAAATGCGAGGAATTCGTTCAGCCGTGGTTTGTGTTTGCGCAATTTGTATCCAAGGGCCTGTCGAAGTTCGATGTACTGCCCCAGATCTTTTCGGAGATCTCTCATCGCGCACTTCCCGGCCACGGTTGAGCGAGGTCTCGCAATGCACGAAAATCGACCTTCGCGTAAATCTGTGTTGTGCCCGCCTTCCGATGACGCAGCACTTCACCGATTTCACGCAAAGACGCGCCGCGGCCGAGCATCTCGGTCGCCAGAGTGTGGCGGAACAGATAACCGCCTTTCCGTTCAGAAACGATGCCGGCCCTGTCCAGGGCACGAGCGACGGTTCTCACGATTGCGCATCCGCTTTGCAGCCCAGTAATCGGGGCGCGTTGACTGATGAATAGGCGGCGGCTTGAGCAGCGTGGGCGATCATGCTGTAGATAGGCAGCAATGGCTTGGCCGACCTCAGACGGCAACGGCATTTTGGACCATCGTCCGCCCTTGCCTCGAACCGTGATCTGACCGCGTTCCCAATCGACATCTTCCAGTTCCAGACTGACGATTTCGCAGGTGCGGAGTCCAAGCCTGGCAAGCAGCATAAGCACCGCGCAATCGCGCCGTCCGTGGGCAGCTCCAACGGTCCGCCGCAGGATTTTCTCAACGGCGCCATGTGGTAGAAATCTAGGAATCGTGGAAAGCGAATAAACCGGTACGCAAGGAACGCAGCCAGCGAGATCTGTGGCGATCTCGCACAGTGAGATTGCGATCCCTCCTGCTTGCAGCAGGCGACCAGGAGGACCGCATAATCGGTTCATACTACGGCCCGGGGGCAAATTCCCTGCTGGTCGCCTGCTGCTCCCAGCAGGAACAGGGTGTGGGCGCCACAGCGCTTTTTCGACCAGCATCAATCCTTCCGAAATAGCACCCTTATCCCACCGC
>CAZRND010000152.1:0-12333 GCA_964601345.1 uncultured Acidobacteriota bacterium
TTGAGTTTGGGCCCGAAACCGGGTCCGGCCAGCGTGGGAGCAACGACGTCCAGCGTGACCACGCTCACCTTTAGCTTGACCGCCAACGCCGGGTCTCCCGCTTCGTTCATCATCGTGAGCGGAAGCGGCCAGACCGCGGTGGTCTCGACGCCGCTGACACAGGCGTTCGTTGTTCAGGTATCCGATTCCTTGGGCAACCTGCTGCAGGGAGTTCCGGTGGACTTCGTCGTCACTTCCGGCGGCGGCGCCGTGGCCCCCGCCACCGCGGTGACGGGAAGCACAGGACAGGCAACGGCTACGCTTACTCTCGGACCGATTTTGGGGAATCAGACGACAAGCGCCACTGTAGCCGGCTTGCCGACCCTGACATTTAATGCCAACGCGATTGCCGCAGCCGCCGTGGCCGGAAAGATGGTCCTGGTGAGCGGCGATGGACAAAGCGCTCCTGCCGGATCGCTCTTAGCGCAGCCTTTGGTAGTGAAGATCACCAGCTCAACCGGCGCTCCGGTTTCGGGTACCGCCGTGACTTTCTCTCTCACCAGCGGCCAGGGCACGGTAACGACGCCGTCTGTCGTCAGTGACGCGAATGGCTTGGCCCAAACCACGTTCACGACCGGTAACAAGCCCAGCACCAGCGTGCTGACGGCGGTGTCCTCGGGCTTGATCGGCAGCCCGGTCGTCTTTAACGAAACGACCCTCACCGGCAAAGCTGCGAAGCTTTACGCGGGACTTGGTAGCACTGGAGCGCAGACCGGAACGACAACGGTCACCGTGAACACGCCAGTGCCTGCAGGGAATCCTCTCCTCGACCCGTTGCTGGTCATGGTCATGGATTCGTCGAACAACCCCGTATCGGGAACCTCGGTCACCTTCTCGACCTCTACCCTGGACGCCACGCTCAGTCCGACCGTCGCTGTAACCAACACGGACGGAATTGCGCAGACCTCGTTCCGCGCCGGAACCGTGGCTGGGAATGTAACTGTCGTCGGTTCTGTGCCCGGCGCCGGTACC
The DNA here is from genome assembly GCA_964601345.1 of uncultured Acidobacteriota bacterium. Classification (GTDB taxonomy): domain Bacteria; phylum Acidobacteriota; class Terriglobia; order JAJPHL01; family JAJPHL01; genus CAZRND01. Next base: position 1,012 of record CAZRND010000152.1, read on the forward strand.
GTTAGTTACACCATCAAACAGACCTCTGCGGGGCCGGCCTTGATCGAGTCGGCCTCAACGCCTCCGGCCTCCACGGGAGTGAACCAACTCCTTTCTGCCCCGCTGCAAGTGAAGGTGTCGGATAGCTTTGGGAACCCGGCGGCGGGAATCAATGTGAGATTCTCGGTGGTCAGCGGGAATGGCGCTCTTACCGACGCCCAGCCTCGACTCACCGATGCCCAGGGGCTGGCCGGCTCCGGCTTCCAAGTGGGCACGCAGGCGGGTCCGAACATCGTGAACGCAACGTTGCAGGGCGTTCAGGGAAGTCCGGTGGTCTTCTCGATAACCGGGCAGGCTCTGCCGCAGAGCGCGATTCAAAAAGTCTCCGGTGACAACCAAACGGCTACCGCGGGAACCGCCCTAGCGCAGTTCCTGGTGGTGAAAGTTGTCGATCGCTTCGCGAACGGCATTGCCGGAGTCACCGTTACGGCTACCGTGACCGGAAATGCCACGGCGAAGGTGGTGGGGCCGACCAACGCGCAGGGTGTGGCGCAGATCATGGTTACGGGCGGCGCCGCCGGCGGACCGGTAACGATCGCTGTGACCGCGCCGCAAGTCACGACCCCGGTCTCTTTCAGCGCCAACATCGTCGGTTCCGTGACGGTGCAACTCGCCGTCAAGTCGGGTGACAACCAGACGGCGCAAGTGGGAGCGCCATTGCAGAGTCCGCTGGTAGTGTTGCTGACCGACAGCAACGGCAATCCCGTGCCCGGACTGCGAATCGACTTTGCCGTCATCGCCGGCAGCGCACTCTTCAATCCCGCGTCGGTCAATACGGACTCCGCCGGCTTGGCGTCGACTGCGGTTACGCTGGGAACCACCGCGGGAGACGCCGCGATTTCCGCCACCGTAGCCGGACAGCGTCTCACGGTCTTCTTCAGAGCCACCGGCACGCCGGGACCCGTAGCCGCAATTAACGTGATCAGCGGGAACAATCAGGCCGGCGTCGCCGGGCAGAGCCTGCCGAACATCATTCAGGTCCAGGTGACCGACCAGTTTGGAAATCCGGTGAGCGGCGCCCAGGTCCTCTTCCAGGCGCTGTTGAGCGGAGGCGTCTTCTCTCCGCCGAACGCCGTCTCCGATCTGCAAGGATTGGCCAGCAGCGCCTTTACCCTCTCCACCAGCTCGGGGATCGGGGCGTTGAAGATGGCCGCCGGCGTTGCCGGGACCGCCTTCGTCGCCGACATTACCGTCAACAGCCAAGCGGTGCCGTTCATCAAGGGAATCGTCAACCCGGCCAGCTTCACGGATCCGAATCCGAACAACCCGCAACTGTCTTCGAATTCGCTCTTCGCGATTTTCGGCGACAACTTGGCGGATACTCCGATCGCCGCGTCCAGCCTGCCGTTGCCGACGACGCTTGGGAAGACGATGGTGCTTCTCGGCGGACTTCCCACGCCGCTCCTGTTCGTGTCGCCGTCGCAGATCAACGCGATTGCGCCAACGAATCTCGGCTCGATGAGCACCGTGGACATCATCGTCCTGCGGAACGGGCTTCGCAGCGCTCCCGTCTTCTTCCGCTTCGTGCCGGCGACACCCGGATTGTTTACCAACACGCAGTTGGGCGGCGGTCCGATCATCGCCGTTCGCGTGGCCGATGGCAGCCTGGTATCGCCCCTCAATCCGGCGCGGCGCGGGGAGTTCATCACGATCTACGCGACCGGTCTGGGCGAAGTCACGAACCCGCCGATCACCGGCCAGCCCGCGGCAACCAACCCGATCTCCACGACGCTCGTCGTGCCCACGCTGCAGATTGGCGGAGTCGATCAGAAGGTGACGTTCTCGGGTCTGGCGCCGGGCTTTGTCGGTCTGTTCCAGATCAACTTGCAGATCTCGACACAGACTCCGACGGGGACGGCGGTACCCATCTTCCTGACCGAAGCGGGACAGAGCAGCAACATCGCCGTGATAGCAATCCAGTAACGGTCTTAAATCGTTTTTTACGCAACTCGAGGCGCAAGCCTCGTGTTAGAATTGTGTAGCTCCGGATGGCGAGATCCGGGTGGGACCATTCCAATTTAAGGGGAATTTCATGACACGTAAACTGTGTCTGCTTTTTGTTGCCGTCATCCTAAGTGTGTCGGCCGTTCACGGGCAGTCCATCGGTTCAATCTCCGGCGCCGTCAGCGATTCGACGGGCGCCGTTCTGCCCGGGGCTCAAATCACGGTCATGAACCAGGGCACGACCGTCAAGACGGAGCTGACGACGAATGACGCCGGCCTGTACGTGGCCTCCGTGTTGCCGGTAGGCGTCTACAAGATCACCGTACAAGCCAAGGGATTCAAGACCGCCAGCCAGACCGATATTGCGCTCAGCGTGAACGACAAGCTGGCCGTGAATTTTACGCTGACGGTCGGCAACGTAGCCGAAGTCGTGAACGTGGAAGCTTCTCCGATCAGCGTCGACCTGGCGACCGGGACCCAGCAAAGCGTGGTGAACGGCACTCAGGTGCGCGAGCTGGCTCTGGTGACGCGCAATTATGAGGAATTGCTGAACCTGCTCCCCGGCGTTACTTCCAACTCCGTGGACCAGCTTTACGTGGGCGTCACGCTTCCTTCCGGAGCAACGGCGACGATCCCCTTCTCGATCAACGGCGCGCGCAGCTCCGCCAATTCCTGGCTTGTGGACGGCGCCGACAACGTGGATCGCGGCTCCAACTTGACGCTTCTGAACACTCCCAGTATCGACGCGCTCGCGGAGTTCAAAGTCCTGCGCGGAGCGTACTCCGCAGAGAACGGTCGCGCGGGCGGCGGGCAGATCAACGTGGTCACCAAATCGGGTACGAACGGATTCCACGGCGATATCTATGAATTCGTCCGCAACAACGCCTTCGCCGCGAACAATTTCCTGAATAACGCCAACCGCGTGAACCTGGGTCCGGACGGCATCGCTTCGCCCGCTCCGCTGCGGTACAACAACTTCGGCTGGACCTTGGGCGGCCCCATCTACGTTCCGGGCCACTACAACCAGGACAAGAACAAGACGTTCTTCTTTTTCTCAGAAGAGTTCCGCCGCGTCATCACCTATGCGACGGCGGTCGGCGTTCTGCCGACGACGGGGATGCTCGCCGGCAACTTCGGGACCGCCAACGTTTGCGTGCAGTACACCGGCTCGACGTGCAACCAGCAGTCCAACACGATCGGCAAGATCGATCCGGTCGCGGCCGCCTATATCAAGGACGTCTATTCGACGATTCCGCTCTCCGCCACGTCCACCAGCCTGACCTCGCTGTTCCGGAACGTGTATTTCTTCGAGCAGGAGCTGTACAAGATCGATCACGTTTTCGGACCCAAGCTGCAGGTTTCGGCGCGCTACCTGCGCGACCAGATTCCGACCACCGAGCCACAGGGACTCTTCACCGGCGCGCCGGTGCCGGGCGTATCCGTCACCAGCACGAATTCGCCGGGCCGCAACTGGACGCTGAAGGCGATCTCGACGTTCACATCGCGCTGGCTGAACGAGCTGGGCTGGAGCTACTCCTACGGCGCGATCGTCAGCGATCCGGTCGGCTCGCTGAACTCGAAGTACGCGACCGATATCGCTCCCTTGATCAAATTGCCCTTCCCCGTGACGTTGAAGCGCGTGCCCTCGCTCTCCGTCTCCGGCGGAACGGCGATCACCAGCTTCGGCGAGTACCGGGACTTCAACCGCAACTACAACTTCTTCGACAACATGACGAATGTGCGGGGCGCCCACACCCTGCGGTTCGGGTTCGTTGTCAACAGCTATCAGAAGACGGAGAATGCCGGAGGCAATAACACCGGAACCTTCACGTTCTCCCCGGCGAGCGTACCGACGGGCGTAACCACGTTCCAGCAAGCCTTTGCCAACTTCCTGCTCGGTAACGTGGCCACGTTTTCACAGGCCTCGCTGGACCTGACGCCCGACATGCACCAGAAGCAGTGGGAACTCTACCTGCAGGACGACTGGAAGTTCAAATCGAACCTGACCTTGAACGTCGGACTCCGTTATTCCCAATTCCATCAGCCGGTCGACAAAAACAACCTGCTGACCACGTTCGATCCTGCCCTCTACCAGTCTTCGCAGGCGGCGCCGCTGATCGCTACCGGCACGTCTGTCGGATTGCTGGCGGCGAACGCGCCGGCGATCTACACCAACGGCATTAGCGTCAATGGCGGGAACTCGCCCTACGGCGCGAAAGTGGGGAAGGAACATAACAACAACTTCGGCCCGCGCTTCGGTTTTGCCTGGGATCCGTTTAAGGACGGCAAGACCGCGGTTCGCGGCGGATACGGAGTCTTCTTCGATTCCACGCTGGTAGGAATCTACGAGCAGAATATTTTCCAAAATCCGCCCTTCGTGAATTCCGTGAGCATCAGCGGGACGGGCGTCACGTTCAACAATCCCGCCGGCGGAACGGCCACGGTGAGTAATTCGCCGAAGGTGCTGCGCGCGACGGCGCCCGACTTCATGGTTCCCTATACGCAGCAGTGGAGCTTCGAAATCCAGCGCTCCATCGCGCGCGGCGCGGTCCTGAATGTCTCTTACGTCGGAACCAAAGGCACCCACCTGCTGGGCATCTACGACATCAACACGATTCCAGGAAACCTCGCCTACTCCAGCGGGCTGGTTCCGACGACCACCAACTTCACGTCGGCGGCCAGCGAGAACATCCTGAACCTGATCCGTCCGTACGTCGGCTACAACGCGATTAACATCATCGAGCCGTGGGCCGATTCGAATTACCACTCGCTGCAGGTTCACGGGACGAAGCGCTTCTCGGGCGTCAATCAAGTGGGATTCGCCTACACCTGGTCGAAGGGCCTGACCGACTCGCAGACCGATCGCAGCTCTGCGCCGCAGAATCGCTATGATTTCCATAACAGCGAGTACGGGCCCACGCAGTACGACCGCCGACACGTCTTCAGCGTGAACGGCATCTACATGCTTCCCTTTTTCAAGGCGCAGAAAGGCCTCACCGGCAAGGCGCTCGGCGGCTGGCAGATCTCCGCGATCGGCAGCGCCTACACGGGCCTGCCCTTCACCGCGGCGACGAGCAATACCGATCCGGCCGCGACTGGACTCCTTGGATCGAGCGCTCAAGGCGCGCGTCCGGACATGATCTGCGATCCGAACAGCGGCGCGGCGCGCGACCGCGTCCAGTGGTTCAACACCGCCTGCTTCGCCGCGGTTCCCGCCGGACAGCACCGGTTCGGCAACGCCGGACGCGGCACGATCCGCGGACCCGGCTACCAGTCGTGGAGCCTCTCCCTCTCGAAGAACGTGCTGTTTGGCGTGGACAACCGCTTCCGCCTGCAGGTGCGCGGCGAGGCGTCGAACGCGTTCAATCACACCAATCTGAGCGGCATCGGGTCGACCAACAACACCAGCACTTTGTTTGGCACGATCTCGTCGTTCCGCGACCCGCGCATTATCCAGATCGGCGCGAAGCTGTACTTCTAGGGAAAACGTTCTTTCCAGGGGTCCCACCGTCAGGCTGGGACCCCTTTTCCATTGCGAAACCAGGGCATAGATGCTAAAAATGAAGGAAGCCTGTTTTTCAGGCGTTTTGCAGTCAGCGGCCCCCCAAGGGAGTCATTGAATGTCTAGCCGTGGTTTGCTCTCGTTTGCAGCATTCCTGATTCTGAGTTCTCTGGCCATCTCCCAAGCCGTTCCAGCGGCTGGACCCGTGGAGATCTTTCCTCTCAGCAAGGTCAAGGCCGGCATGAAAGCGACTGGATTCACGGTCTTCGAAGGCACGGTTCCCGAACCCTTCGAAATCGAAATCGTCGGTGTCCTGAAGAACGTCTGGGGGCCCAAGCAGGACATCATCCTGGTGCGAGTCGGCGGCAAGGCCGGTAAGACTGGCGTCGCCGCGGGAATGTCCGGCAGCCCCGTCTACATCGATGGAAAACTGCTCGGAGCCTTATCGCTGCGATTCGGAGCATTTCCGAACGACAACATCGGCGGAGTGACGCCCGCCGATCTGATGCTCGAGATCAATGAAATCGACGCCTCGCGTCCCGCCACGCAGGTCGCTTCGCTAGGTAAACTACCCCTGCCGGAGGAAGTGAAAGGCATGCTCCAGCCGTCGCTCGCGACCAACGCCGGCGCCGATGCCTTCATGACTCCCATCGAGACGCCGTTGTCATTCACAGGTTTCAACGAAAGCGTCCTCCGGACGTTTGCCGACACTTTCAAACAGATGGGCGTGACGGTGGCCATGGGCGGCGCGTCGGGCGGCTCCCTTTCCGATGTCAAGCCCACGACCGATCCGGACAAGCTGCGTCGCGCGCTTCGGCCGGGGGCGGCCGTGGCGGGCGTGCTGATTTCGGGTGATCTGGCGGTGGCCGGAAGCGGCACGGTGACCTACAACGACGGGCGTCGCGTGCTGGCCTTCGGGCATCCGCTGTTGAATTTCGGCAAGGTGGACATGCCGATGGCCTCCGCGGAGGTCGTGACCACTTTTGGATCGCCTTTCCAGCCGTTCAAGATCATGAATTCGATTGAAGCCGTCGGTGTGCTGCGGCAGGATCGACATTCCGGGATCATGGGCGTCCTCGGCGAATCGGCGCACATGATTCCCGTCGAAGCGACGATCCACGCCGGTGGAAAGACCAACGTCTATCACTACGAAGTTTTCCAGAACGCGAAATTCACGCCTTTCATGCTGACGCTGGCGACCTTCAACACGCTTTCGGGCGTGAATGTCTACGGCGACGATCTGACCTACAAGGTGAAAGCGAATTTCCAATTGCAGGGATACCCGGAAGTGAAGCTGGAGCAGTTGTACGCGGCTCCGGAGAATTCTCCGGCCCCCGCGCCACTGACCCTGAGTTTCTGGCTGGCGGACCGTTTTGGTCGCATGTACCTGAACTCGTTTGAAACGCCTACGGTGACGGGGATCAAGCTCGACTTCGATCTGATTCCGGAACGCAAAGTGGCTACCATCGAGCACGTTTGGCTCGAGAAAACCGAAGTGCGGCCGGGAGAAGAAGTGGCCGCCCGGATCTTCCTGCGTCCTTACCGGGGAGAGCGCAAGGTCCTGGACGTGAAGTTGCGTGTCCCCACTAACGCGCCCAAGGGCGAGATGCGGGTGCAGTTCAGCGACGCCGATTACGTCAACCGCTACAGCTCGTTCCTCCTGCAGCAGAATCGGGCCCCCGGCCTGAAGGAGATTGTGGCGCTGCTCAACCGGGAGCATTCGAATGGACAGCTCTTCATCACCATGCTGCACGCGACGCCCACGGCTTTCGTCGAGGACAAAGTTCTGCCCAGCATTCCCTCGTCGGTGGCCAGCGTCATGGATTCGGGCCGCGTGCAGAACCGCCTCACGATGATGGGCGAGTCTTCCCTGCAGCAGGAATCGATCCCGGTGGATTTTATGGTCTCGGGTAATCAGACCATTGTGGTGACCGTGAAATAAAAACGTCTGGCTTTCATAACCTATGCTCAAATTCCTCACATTCCTGGCGGCCCTCTCCTTGTCCGCCTTTGCGGACAATGCCCGGATCTGGCAGCAGGATCGCTACGAAGATTTCGATAAGGGAACCGCTACCAACGTCTCGCTGCGGAGCGACGGGCAGCTTCTGCTGGCGCCGAAGTTCCGCGCTTACGGCGATCCGCAACTGAACTACATCTGGGCGCTGGCGGAAGACAGCCGCGGCCGCCTGTACGCCGCCGGCGGCTCGCCCGGCAAGATCGTGCGTATCACCAAGGACGCCAAGGACCCCGACGCCGCCCCCAAACTCGAGACGATCTTCACGAGCAAGGAGCTGGAAGTCCACGCGCTGGCCTTCGACGAGAAGGACAACCTCTTCGCGGCCACTTCCCCCGATCCCAAGATTTACAAGATCTCTCCCGACGGACAATCCACCGTCTTCTACGAGCCGCGAGCCAAATACGTTTGGGCGATCGCGTGGGATCCCGCGGGCTTCCTCTACATCGCCACCGGCGATCAGGGGCAGGTCTTCCGTGTGGACCGCGACGGCAAGGGCGCTCTCTTCTTCGATAGCCAGGACACGCATGTGCGATCGCTGGCCCTCGAAGGGAAGGGCGGAAGCCGAAACCTGATCGTAGGCACCGATCCCAGTGGATTGATACTTCGCGTTACGCCGAAGCCGGATGGAACCGGAACCGGCTTTGTGCTTTATCAAGCCGGCAAGAAGGAAATCACTTCTCTGGCCGTCGCCGATGACGGCAGCATCTACGCGGCCGCCGTTGGCGACAAGCCGCCGCGCGGCACGGCGCCGCCGGCCGCGCCTCCGGTCCCGATTCCGACGCCCGGCGCCATCGTTCCACAGTCGGTGTGGCTGCCGGGCGCGCCGATCGTGCCTCCCACTGTTACCGGCGGCACGGAGATCTACCGGCTGATGCCCGACGGCTCTCCGCGCCGGCTCTGGCTCTCGCGCGACGACGTTGTCTATGCACTGGCCTTCAGCGCGGCCGGCAAGCCGCTGCTCGGATCGGGCAACAAGGGGAAACTTTTCCAGCTCGATAGCGACACGCTTTACACCACGCTCGTGAAAATCACCTCCACGCAGATCACGGCCTTGTATCGCAATCCCAAGGGGCTGGTTTACGCGGGAGCAGGCAACGTCGGAAAAGTTTACGAAATGGGCAGCGAGTACGAGAAAGAAGGGCACTTCGAATCCGAAATCTTCGACACCCGGAATTTCGCGAGGTGGGGCAGAGTGCACTGGAAGACCAACTCGCCGCCGGGAACCACCACGTCGATATCCACGCGCTCGGGCAACGTGGACAATCCGGACCGCAACTGGAGCCCGTGGTCGCGCGCCTACACGAACGCCGCGGGGGAAATCACCGAGAGTCCGGGAGCGCGCTTCCTGCAGTGGAAAGTCGCCTTCACCAAGGCATCCGGGAACAGCACTCCGATGCTCGACCTGGTCGAGATCGCCTATTTGCCGAAGAACCTGGCTCCCGTCGTGGACGAAATCGAGGCCACGCCGGGCGGCTATCGCTTCAACATCATTGTGCTGCCGCAGAACCAGCCGGCTCAGCCGTTGAACTTGCTTCCGCTGGGACAGCCCCGGCCGTTGACGCCGGTTTCGACGCCGCGCTTTGAAGCGCCGGCGCAGCTCATGCCCCAAAAGGGGGCGCAAGGCGCGCGCTGGGCCGCGCATGACGACAACGACGATCAGCTTGTCTACGCCCTCTACATCCGCGGCGTCAACGAGACAGCGTGGAAGGTCCTCAAAGAGCGCATCACCGACAAGTTTTACTCCTGGGACGCCAATACTCTCCCCGACGGAAGGTACGTGGTGAAGGTCGTGGCGTCCGATTCGCCGTCGAACTCCGAATCGGAGGCGCTCACCGACGAGAAGATCAGCCAGCCCTTCGACATCGACAACACGCCGCCCGCGATTCAGAACCTGCAGGCCCGGCGGGAATCGCCGCGCGTTCGCGTCACCTTCCGCGCCGTGGATGCGATCTCGATCATCAAGAAGGCGGAGTTTTCCGTGGACGGAGGCGACTGGCAGTTCGTCCTTCCCGCTGACCAGATCGCCGATTCCCTCCAGGAAGAGTTCAGCTTCCTGACCGCGGAGCTTGCGCCGGGCGAGCACACCATCGCCGTGCGCGTCTACGACAAGGTGGATAACGTGAGCGTTGAGAAAGTTGTGGTGAAGTGAAGGTCTTCCTGCTGGCGCTGGCGCTCTTGCAGGCTCCGGAGTACCACATCGACGCGATCCGTTACGCCACAATTCAGAATTACCCGCTCGCCGGGCTGGTGATGGGCGCGCCGCGCGATCAACGTGTTGACATCGCCATGGTCATCTGGCTCATCCGCGGCGGCGGGCATGTGATCCTGTACGACACGGGATTTCATCGCTCGAACCGAATTGAACAATCCCACGCTGTGGATTTTCTTTCACCGGATGAGGCGGTGCGGCAAGCGGGCGTCGATCCGGCTCAAGTGACCGATATCGTCATCAGCCATGCCCACTGGGACCATATGGGCGGCATGGACCTGTTCCCAAACGCCACCATTTGGATTCAGAAAGCGGAGTACGAGTATTACACCGGCGCGGCGTGGCAGCCGGGCGGCCGAAAGGGCGGCATTGATGGGGAAGACGCCGCTGAGCTGGTGAAGCGAAATACGGCGGGCAAGTTGAAGTTCGTCAACGGTGACGGAGTCGAGTTCCTCCCGGGCATTACCGCCTACACCGGAGCGCGGCACACTTTTTCGTCTCAGTACATCCGCGTGGCCGGCGAGAAGCCGTATGTGCTGGCGTCCGACAATTGTTACCTGTACGAGAACTTGAAATCGAAGAAGGCCAGCGCAACGTTCGATCCGTCGGACGAAGGCAGCAACCTCGCGGCGCAAACCCGCATGATTCAACTGGCGGGTGACGCCGGTCGCGTGGTTCCGGGCCACGATCCCGCGCAGTTCGAGCGCTATCCCACCAAGGGCCGCGTCGCCCGCATCAACTAGGCGCAAACGGCCATTCCCGCCGCATTTGCTGATGAATCAGGAACGCTGCGACTCCGCAGAATGACTTGAGAATCGTGTCCTCTCCGCGTAGAGGGCTAGCGGAAGAGTTCCATGCGACATCCAAGCAGAGCCCGCGAACGTGCCGCCGCGGGGAAAGCGAGGGAGCGGCCACGCGAGGCCGAGCCTAGTAGCGCCCCAAGGTCCGGCGTTAGCCGTTGTGCACTTCTTCGAAGCAAGGGGCGCTGGCGAGGCCCCTGCCACTTTGGGTGGCGAGCGTGGCCGCCAGCCCGGGTGATCGCACGACGCAGGCCAGGCCACGAGCCGAAGTTGCGAGCGGATTCTTTCCTGGCCTGCGGCATGCCCGTTTAGGGCGCGACCGATGCTTGGGCGCGGCGGCGCCGTTAGGCGCGCGAGCCAAGGAAGCCCGACGAAGGCGCACGGCAAGTGCCAGTTGCTTTTTACTGGCGCGCGACGTGCCGCCGAGGAACTCCGCATGATTGCCGGAGCGCGAACCCGCGGAGGCTCGCACGTTAGCTGGCGTCCACTGCGTCAGTTCCTTGGTTTTTCGAGCGTTTGCAGCTCGGCCAGAAAATCCCGGCGCCTCGTGCTTAACTGTTGCGAGCCGAGTTGCTTACCCTCTGGTGTCAGCTCTCCCGCCGCCACCAGTTGCTCAAGCCGGGACTCTTCATCCTCAAGCCTCTTGAGCATTCTCCTCAGGTATGCGGACCTTGTCCTGTTCGACTGCATCCGTCTGTAGGCTTTATTCGTCCAGTTTGATTTCCTCAACCCAGTTCCCGGAAAGTGTCAGCCTGAGAGTCTGTCGGAGATAGAAGCACGGAAGATACTTTACATCTAATCGGGCGTCGTG
>CAZRND010000153.1:0-12322 GCA_964601345.1 uncultured Acidobacteriota bacterium
CCTGATGCTGGTGCGCGACATGACCGTGAGCAAGCGCTACGCGGCGTGGCTCGATCACGCCATCTTCGTCGTCATTCCGGTCTTCAACGTCGACGGGCACGAGGATTTCAGTCCCTACCATCGCGCCAGCCAGAACGGACCAAAGTCCACGGGACTGCGGGCCACGGCGCAGGGCTACAACCTGAATCGCGACTACATCAAGGCCGATACGCCGGAAATGCGCGCCTGGCTGCGGATCTTCAACGCCTGGATGCCCGATTTCCACATCGATAATCACGTCACCGACGGCGCGGACTTTCAGTACGACGTCACCTGGGACATGGCGCGCAACCAGGACTTGGCCGATCCCGCCGGCGCGTGGGTGCGCGAGCGCTTCGTGCCGGAGCTCGATCGGCGGATGGCGGCGGATGGACACCTCGTCGCGCCCTACGGAGCGCTGCGCGGCGGCGCGGGCGGCAAGCGCGAGTTCTTTATGGAAGTGTTCTCGCCGCGCTATTCGCATCTTTACTCCGCGGGGCAGAACCGGCCGTCTTTGCGGTACGGGACGCACAGCTTGAAGGCTGCCAAGACGCGAACCTGGGCGAATTACGACATCATGCGTCACTCGATCGAGACGATCCTGCGCGATCCAGACGAGTTGCGCCGCGTCGTGCGCGAGGCGGACCGCAATCTCGCCGCGCGCGCGGGTGATCCGGCGGCGGCTCCGGTTTATCTCGCCGGCAAGGTCAGTGACAAAGGCCGGCCGCTTGTCTATCACGCGCTGAAGAACGGGCCGTTCAAGAGCGAAGTGACCGGCGCGAACGTAAACCGCTATCTCGCCGAGCTAGACGATCTCGACACCGTGATCCACGATCAGATCGAGACGACCGCCGAGGCCAAGATGCCGCTCGGATACCTGATCCCTGCGGCGTTCAAGGACCTCGCCGACGTGCTGGCGTTGCACGGCGTCGAGATGGAACGGACGGCCAAACCCGTCGAGCAGGATTTTGAGACGTATCGTTTTTCGAACACCAAGTTCTCGACCACGTCCTTCGAGGGCCGCGTCATGGTCAGCTTCGATGCGACGCTGGTGAAGGAGCGGATGGCCTTTGCCGCTGGGTCATTCTGGGTACCGATGAAGCAGCGGCGCGCGCGGCTGATCTTCTCAATGCTCGAGCCGCAGGCGCCCGACTCCCTGATCCGCTGGGGATTCTGCAACGCCGTGCTCGAAGGGCGCGAAGGCGGCGTGGGCGAGTATCTGGCCGAGCCGATCGCGCGCCGCATGATGGCCGATTCCCCCGAGCTGCGAAGGCAGTTCGAAGAGAAGCTCGCGGGCGATCCGCAGTTTGCCGCCAATCCCCGAGCGCGCCTGCAGTGGTGGTATCAGCAGTCGAAGTACAGCGCCGGCGACACCGGCCGGTATCCCGTGGCCCGCGTCTGGCAAAAGACATGGTAGGCAGCCGCTCCGAAATCCCCACACCCGCCCTGCTGCTCGACCTCGATGCATTCGAGGCCAACATCGCCAAGATGGCCAAGCATGCCCGCGATCGCGGCAAGGCGTGGCGGCCCCACGGGAAATCGAAAAAGGGCCCCGGGATCGCGAAGAAGATGATCCAGGCGGGTGCGGCGGGCGCAGGCGCCGCCAAGCTCAGCGAAGCGGAGGTATTCGCCGCCCACGGCGTCACCGGATTGCTGGTGACGGTCCCGGTCATCGGCGCAGCGAAGATCGAGCGCGCCGCGGTTCTCGCCGCCCGCAACCCGGACACGATCTTTTGCGTGGAAGATCCTCAGAATGTCCGCGACCTGAACGAGGCCGCGGGCGCTTGCCGCGTCAAGTTGAACGTCGCGATTGACCTGCTGCTGAACGATCGCACCGGCATCGCGCCAGGCGAGCCGGCGCTCGATCTTGCGCGACTCATTGTTTCGCAACCCCATCTTCGATTTGCGGGCTTGCAGTCTTATGACGGAACCGCGGCGCACGTCGACGGATTTGAGAATCGCAAGAAGCGCTCGCAAACCACAATGGGACTAGCGGTCGAGACGCGGCGACTGCTCGAAAAGAACGGCATTGCGTGTCCCTGGGTGAGTGGCGGATCGACCGGCACTTACAATATCGACACCGAAATCGAAGGCGTCACCGAGATCCAGCCCGGCAGTTTCATCTTCATGGACGTCGAGTACGGTCGCATCGGCGGTCAGGACGGCCCTGCCTATCGCGATTTCGAGAACTCGCTCAGCGTGCTGACCACCGTGATCAGCAAGCGCCCCGGCGTGGCCATCGTAGACGGCGGATGGAAGGCGTTTGCTACCGACAGGCCCTTCGGCCCGGAGCCAAAGAATCTCCCCGGCGCTACATTCTCCTGGGCCGGCGACGAACACGGTCGCCTCGATCTCTCGAAGTCCTCGGTGGATCTTGCGCTCGGCCGGCAAGTGGAATTCATTCCGCCGCATTGCGATCCGACCGTGAACCTCTACAACAACATCTACGGATTTCGCGGTGACCGGCATGAATGTACCTGGCCGATCGCCGCGCGTGGGAAGAGCCAGTAGCCCGTCTTTCGTAGTATTCTTCCGCCATGAGTTTTCGGATTTTTGTGACTGGATCGGGCCTCGCTCCGGCGGCCGAGACGCTGCTGCACGACGAGGGTTGCGTCTCCGAAACGGGCGACCCCAGGGACACGCCCGCAGATCTGGTCGCCAAGCTCACGGCCTTCAATCCCGATGGCCTCATCGTTCGCCAAGGGCAGATCACGGCTGAAGTCCTGGCTGCGGCGCAGAATCTCAAAGTGATTTGCAAACACGGCGTGGGCTTGGACAACATCGATGTCGAGGCGGCGAAACGGCGCGGGATCCCGGTCCACATCACGGGTGGAGCGAACACGGAAGCCGCCGCCGAGCACACGCTGGCCTTGATTCTGGCTCTGCTTCGCGACGTTCCGTATGAGGACCGCCGCATTCGCGGCGGCCTCTTCGACAAGAGGAGCTATGCCGGCCAGGAGCTGGCGGGAAAAACGGTGGGCCTCATCGGCTTTGGCCGCATCGGCCGCCGAGTCGCAGAATTGCTGCCGCCGTTTCACGCCAAGGCGGTCGCCTATCATCCCTCCGGAATCGCAACGCTCAAGGATGTCCTATCGCAGGCGGACATTGTCAGCCTGCACTGCCCTCTGACGCCGGAGACGCGCGGGATGATCTGCGCTGAAACGATGCTACAGATGAAGCGCGGCGTCTACCTAATCAATACAGCGCGCGGCGGGCTGGTAAACGAAAGCGACCTGATCCGGGCGCTTCATGATCGCCACATCGCCGGTGCGGCCCTCGATGTTTTCGAAGCGGAACCACTCGCGGTGGACAATCTGCTGCTGCAGCTCGAAAACGTGATCCTGACGCCGCACGTGGCGGGCTCGTCAGACCAATCGCTGGCGAACATGGGATTGGAATCGGTGCGAACCGTGCTGGGCGTGCTGCGCTCTAAAACTTCCGCTGCGGGATAAGGGACGAGTCCATGTGCGCCTGGCGGATGTACTGGGCGAGCAGGTGCATCACGGACTGGTGCACGTCTTCGATCACTCCGTAATTATCCGCCGTGACGTGTAAGCTGATATCGGCGAGTTTCGCCGAGCGGCCGCCCGAAAAGCCGGTCAGCGCGATGACCGGGACCTTGTGTTCCTTCGCCCATTTCGCGGCGTTGACGACGTTCGGCGAATCGCCCGACGCGCTGATCGTCACCAGCGCATCGCCCGGCTTCGCCAGGGCGTTGAGCTGGTAAACGAAGACCTGGTCGTAGGCCAGGTCGTTCGCGATCGCCGTGATCATCTCAATCGTCGTGCTAAGCGAATAGATGCGCGGCGTCAGATCGGTGTCCGTCTTCACCAACTTGCTGTGGTCGCAAACCAAATGATTGGCGATGGCCGCCGATCCGCCGTTGCCGCAAGAGTAGACCATCCCGCCCGCGCGGTGCACCTTGACGAGCAGTTCGGCGGCCTGCTGGAGCTTGGCGCGATCGAGGGAGGCTGCCGCGGCCGTCACTCTGGCAAAGTATTCGTCGGCGTAGCTTCCGGCGCTCTCGAACTTGCGGCCGGGAAAGCTCATAGCTTGCTCCTCACCGCGTCCACTTCCTCTTTGGCGCGCGACATCAGGAAGCGGTCGTCGCTCTGCAGCGATACGAACTGAAATCCCTTCTTGATCATTGCCACCGATACGTCCTTGGAATTAGTGTGAATCCCAGCGGGGATGCCGTGCCGCTGCGCCGCCGCAAGAATCGTATCCATTGCCGCGACGACTTCGGGATCGCTCTGCCCTTTCCGCGGCTCGTGACCCAGCGCCATCGAGAGATCGGAGGGGCCGATGTAGATGGCGCCGATTCCCGGCACCTGGAGAATCGCGTCGAGATTCTTGATAGCCTCGCGGGTCTCGATCTGCGGGATCACCAGCGTCTCTTCATCCGCGAAGTTGTGATAATCGCCGCCGCCGTGCGTGCCTCCGCCGCCATAGTATTTCGCGCGGATGGGGCCGAAGCTGCGGTATCCGCGCGGCGGATACTTGCACGCGGCCACCAGCTTTTCGGCGTCCGCGGGCGTATTGATCATCGGGCAGATCACGCCGTAGGAACCGGCATCGAGCATCTTCATCACATTGCCTGGATCGTTCCAGGGCACGCGCGTCAGCGGGATCACTGGAGTGGTCGAGATTGCCTGCAGCATGGTGGTCGCGATCTGGTAGTCGATGAGGCCGTGCTGCGTGTCGATGGTGATGGAGTCGAAGCCCTGGTGGGCCATGATCTCGGCCGAGAAGGAGCTGGGGATCGAGCACCAGCCGTTGAGCACCGCCCCCTTGCGCGCCCAAATTTCTTTCAGCGTGTTTTTTCTCATGACGGGATCGCGTTCTCCTCGAGTCCGACGATGGCGGCCCGGCCCATGGCCAGAATCGCTTCTTCGGAGCTGCCTCCGATGTGCGGCGTGGAAAGGAAATTTGGAAGAGCGAGCAATTCCAGGTCGTCGGGGGGCTCCGTGGCAAAGACGTCGAACGCCGCGCCAGCGAGCCGGCCATCCTGGAGCATTCGTTTCAACGCCTCCTCATCCACCAATCCGCCCCGAGCGGTGTTGACCAGCAGAGCGCCCGGCTTCATCAACGCCAGCCGTTCCGCGCTCAGAAGATTGCGCGTGCTCGCGTCGCAAGGCACGTGCAAGGTCACGATGTCGCTGCGGCGGAGCAGTTCGTCCAGCCCCACTTTCTCCACCTGATGCGCCGCATAGAACTCGGGGAAATCAAGAGTATCATGGGCCAGCACGCTGCATCCGAAGGCCCGCAGGATGGGAGTCAGGTCCTTGCCGATGTGCCCGCATCCGATAATTCCAACGGTCTTTCCGGTGAGCTGCTTCCCTTTGCGGTTCTTCCAAACGCCTTTGCGCAGATCGCCGCTCGTTTGCGGAATCTCCCGCAGCAGGATGATCATGAACGCGACGGCGACCTCGGTGACGGAGCGCCGGTTCACGCCTCCGGTCCAGCCGAGGCGCACGCCGCGCCGCGCCATGGCGGCTTTGTCGATCACGTCGGTGCCGACGCCGTATTTGCTGATGACCTTCAGATCGGGAAGTCCGGCGAGGATCTTGTCATCGACACGCTCGAGCCCCACGATGAGCTTCGTCGCGCCGCCGGCAAACGCGATCAGTCCCGCGCCTTCGAGAGATGCGCCGGCATCGTTGAAGCGGACATTCGAGTAGCGGTCGAGCAACTCTCCGCGCAACACCGGATGTTTTGAGAACGACCGGGAGGCAACGGCGATCGGGGCCGGATTCTTCACTGGGCTTGGGATTTCGCGATCTTCTGCTGGAAGGTCTCGTCGGCGGCGTAGATGCGGAAGACGAGCCGCATGGTTTCACAGGCGTCCTTGGACGTTCCGTGCCGCACCGGGCTGCCCGTGCGCACGCATTCGACAAACTCCGCCAGTTCCAGGTCCCACGACGGGTCGGTGTTGCAGAAGGTCGCTTCCTCGGGCGGGTTGCCGATTGCGTATCCGGTGTGCTTGCGCCCCTGAATGATCCATTCGTCGCGATAGCTGCGGCTCCACGAAGGCATGCCGTCGACGATCACGTAGCCGTCTTCCATGAAGATTTCGAGGCAGAAGCGGTGCTTCCACTGCGTGAGCGAGCTGTGCAGCATAGCGATCAGGCCGCTTTCATTTCGCAGCAGGGCGAAGGCATTGTCTTCGAGCGGGATGTTCCAGAACGCCGTGGTGCACATACTCTTGATCTCGGTGAACTCCCCGCAGAAATAGCGGAACAGGTCGAGCATGTGGATGCCCTGATCGAGCAGGATGCCGCCGCCGGACTCCGCCGGATCGAAGCGCCATTCGCCCTCCGTGCCGACGGCCTTGCCGTAGACGCCGCGGACCCAGAGGATGCGGCCATACTTGCCGCTCTCCACGATCTTCTTCGCTTCCATGATCCCGAAGTGATAGCGGTGGTTGAATCCGATTTTGAGGACGCGCCCGGGATTGCGCTTCTCCGCTTCGACGATGCGCTCGATATCGGCCATCGAGCGGCCCGGAGGCTTTTCGCAGAAGACGTGTTTGCCGGCATCGAGCGCGGCGCAGACCACTTCGGGGATAAAGCGATTCGGCGTGCACACGAAGACGGCGTCGACGCCGGAATCGATGACCGCCTTGTAGTCGGGAAGGACGCGGATGTCCTCGAAGCCGCGCGCCGGCGGATTCGGATCGGTGCCCGAGACAACCACGGTATTGTCGTTGTC
This sequence comes from uncultured Acidobacteriota bacterium, assembly GCA_964601345.1. Taxonomy (GTDB): domain Bacteria; phylum Acidobacteriota; class Terriglobia; order JAJPHL01; family JAJPHL01; genus CAZRND01. The sequence goes on from CAZRND010000153.1 coordinate 6,730, forward strand.
GCGAATCGTCTTGGCGCGGACCTTGCCCATCTTGCCCAGTCCGACGATGCCGATTTTCAGCGGTTCCGCCATGAGAATTTTGAGTGTATCGGCTTTTCAGGCCTCAAGCAATCACGCCCAGCCGCTGCAGGAGCTCGCGCAACCGCGCGTCCGTCGACCATTCCTCGAGATACTGCCCGGCGAAGACGGCCATCGGGAATCCCGGCTGGCCGTCTTCGAAGCAGGCCAACAGGACCTCGCGCAACTTCTCCGGATTCTTCGACGCGTGATGGATCAGCAGGTACGCCATCGGCGCGACATACTGATTCTTTTTTCGCTCATCGAGCTCGGCAAGAATGGTCTCCACGTCGGACATCCGTCCACCCAGAGCGTAGGCGAATCCCAACAAGCCGACAAAAACCGAGTGGCGCCTGGTTAGGGAAACCAGTTTCTCGATCAAGTCGATCGCCTGGCCAGGCCGCCCTTGCCGGCAGTGGGTCAGCCCGCCGGCCCACAACGCGAGGGCAAAGTTGGGATCGATCTCCAGAGCCCGGCGGCTCAACCGCAAGGCATCTTCGTAGCGGCGCGAAGCGTACAACGTCATGGCTGAGAGGCCATTCGTGAACGGCGAGAGCGCATCGACTTCCGCGCAGCGGAGCGCTACGGTCGCGGCTTCCTCGGAGCGTCCGGCGGCCGACAGGAAAAGACCACGGTAGGCATGCACTACGGTGAGCTTCGGATCGATTTCCAAAGCCCTTTGGAAATGTGTCTCTGCGACGCGCCAGTCCTCCGAAAAGCACAAGCTCCAGAGCGCCATCGTGAAATGCGTCTCCGCGAGAGAGGGAGCCAGCTCCATGGCGCGCTGAGCCGAATTTCCGGCGGCCATTCGGCCCTCCGCGTCGGAGATGTATCCGTAAATCCTCAGCACCACGATGGTGTTGCACACACCGGCGTGGGCCAGAGCGTACTCGGGATCGAGCTGAAGCGCTCGCTGGAAGCATTCCATGGCGGCGCGCAGCGTTGTCTCGGTTCGTTGCTGCCACGAGTGATAACCCTTCAGCCACAGTTCATACGCCTCTGGATTCTCGGTGTGGCGGCGCGCGCGCGGCGCCTGCTTTCCGAGCAACGCCGGAGCCAGCGTCTTGACGATGGACTCGGTGATCTCGTCCTGGATGGCGAAGATATCGGCCATCTCGCGATCGTAGCGCTCTGACCAGAGGTGGTATCCGTCGGCCACGCTGATGAGCTGCAGGCTGATGCGGAGCCGGTTGCCGGCGCGGCGCACGCTTCCCTCGAGCACCGTCTCAACGCTGAGCTGCCGCCCGATCTCGCGGATATCCTCTTCCGAATTCCGAAAGCGGAATGTCGAGCTGCGCGAGGCGACCTGCAAGCCCGGCAACCGCGCCAGCGCGCCGATCAGTTCTTCGGCCAGCCCGTCGCTGAAATATTCCTTGTCCGGCTCGGCGCTCATGTTGCGAAAAGGCAGGACGGCAATGGATTTTTGTGCTTGCTTCTCCGGCTCCGGCGATTCGAGCGCAAAACTAAAGTCCCGCGCTGACTGGAAGCGATTCCCCGGATCCTTTTCGATAGCCCGGCTGACCACCCGCGCGAGGGCCGACGAGACTCCGCGGGCACGGCTCGCGAGGCTCACGGGATCGCGGCTGAGGATGGAGCTCATGACATCGGCGGCCGAGCCGCCTTCAAAGGCGCGCCGGCCGCAGAGCATCTCGTAGAGGATCGCGCCGAGCGCAAAGATATCGGCTGTGTGCCCGGCCTCCTGGCCTCGTACTTGCTCGGGCGCCATATACCCGACGGTACCGAGCACCGCGCCAGGCAGCGTGCCGAGCGCGTCGCCGCTCAATGTCTGCTCGGGTGCGCTCGGAGCGGTGATCTTAGCCAGGCCGAAGTCCAGGATTTTCGTGACGCCGTCGCGCGTCAGGAAGATGTTATCGGGCTTCAGGTCACGATGCGTGATGCCGCGGGCGTGCGCGGCCGCGAGTCCGGCTGCCGTTTGCGTTGCAATGTCGATGGCTTTAGCCGGCGGCAGCGGTCCGCCGCCCAGCCGGGCCCGCAGCGTCTCGCCCTCGAGCAACTCGGTGACCATGTAAAGCACGCGTCCTTCGGTCCCAATGTCGTAGACGACGAGCACGTTGGGATGCGAGAGCGCCGCGGCCGCGCGCGCCTCCTGCTCGAATCGCCGCAAGCGATCGGGATGTTCCGCGACTTCCGGAGGCAGCACCTTGACGGCAACGTCGCGCGCGAGCCGCGGATCGCGCGCGCGGTAAACCTCGCCCATCCCGCCCGCGCCGAGCGCGCCGAGGATTTCATACGGGCCAAGCCTGGTTCCCGCATTCAGCATCACTTGGCCTTCCCCGCCGCCAGGCGTCGCTGAATTTCGTCGAAGAAGTTCAGGAGGACGACGATGTGGGTGTCTGGCTTCTGTTGCCCCATCGCATCGGTGAGGACTACGACGCGCTTGCCGTCCGGCGAAACGCTATACTGACGCTGCTGGCCGCCGTAGCCCACGAGTCTCACGTCTCCCCAAAGGCGCGGCTTCCCCGCTTCGAAGGAGTCTCCCTTCACATGGTAATCCACGGCCATGATGCGCGTATCCAGTGACTGGTAGAACAGTTCGCCGCCTCGGGGCGACCACACGGGCATAAGGCCTCCATCGGTTGTGATCTGCCATTTGCCGCCCTTGTCCGGGAAAGAGCGTACGAACACCTGGAGTTTCGCGGAGTCGATGGAAGTGTAAGCGATCCAGTGTCCGTCGGGAGACAACAGCGGATGGCCGACCTTAGGGTTTCCTTCCATGCAAGGTTCGGGCTTGCCGATTGTCGGTTGATCCGCGTCTCCCTGCAGCGTCGCAACAAGGCAGTCGTTGCCTGAGCGCAGCATGTACACCAGGCGCCTCCCGTCCGGCGTAAACGATTGCGGATAGCCGGCGACATCGCTGAGCCGGGCCGGCTTACCCGCGCCATCGCTCCGAACCCAATACATGCCGTTCTGACTTCCGTAGGCGATGTGGCGCCCGTCCGGCGTCCAGAGGGGCGCATGGTGGACCGCCGCATCGAACGTGACTCTGGTCATCGTGTCCCGCGACAGGTCGTGCACACCAATTTGCGGATAGCCGTCTTGAACGCTCATCACGGCGAGACGCCTGCCATCGGGACTCAAGACGGGCTCATTATAAGTGGCTGCCTTGGGCAGTAACGGTGTTAGCTTGTTACCGGCCTCCAGCCACCAGACCATCCGGCCTAATCCGGCGCCTGCGTCCGAACGAAAGACTGCCGTCCCGTTGCCGGAGAAGCTGATCTGGGCCCCGCCGCTATCCGGCGCGTACTTCACGTGTTCGAGCACGGAGACCGGATCGCCGTTCAGTTCCAGCCGGCTAACATTGAAAGGCGCCGCAAAGAGCGTGCCTTTGCTGACAAACACCAGATGGCCGCTCGGGAGGTAACGGGCAAAGGCGGCCCCACGATAGATGATTTTTCTTTCCTTTGTGTCCAGACGTTCGGCAACGACATTGGCGTTCTCGAAATTGCCTCCCGTCCCCGCCGTATACAGGACAATTTTTCCGCCGGAGAGCGCTTGCGGCCAACGGTGCGAGCTCTCGCCGGCCTCCGTCTTCGTCAGCGGTTGAGGCGGTCCACCCGTGTCCGGCACACGCAGGAGCGGCCCGGCGATCCCGGACGCGGCGATGATGGTTCCGTCTTCGGACCACGTGGCGCTCATCGCATCCAGGTCGCAGAGCGTCACTGGCGATCCATTCTCCACCAGGATTTTCTTCACCTTGCCATCAGCCAAGAATCCCACCCAACGGCCGTCAGGAGAGAAGAACGGCCCCGCAGCTCCGTCGGTCCCTTCGATCGCCCTCGCCTTCGGCTCGTCAAAACGGCGCGTGTACAGGCGAGGAAGGTTGTCGGCTCCCGCGGCGGCGAAGACGATGAGGTTTCCGTCGGGCGAAAGAACCATGACCGGCCCTGAACTCGGAGTCGGCCCCGACGCGGAGTCTCTCAGCAGCACATCCGATCCGAGATCGTCGCTGAAGCGGATGAGCGGTCGATCCGCGAAACGCGCTGCGCGGTAAGCGGTCCATAGGGAGGCGCCGGCGATGAGGGCGAAGATGCCCGCCGCGATCCACGGCAGGCGATGGTTGGCCGCCGGTGCCGGCCTCGGCTCATCCGCTGCGCGCGTCTGAATCGCGACGCGTGCTTCCCCGATGTCGCGCAGGCGCGTCTTCACATCGCGGTCGAGACAACGCCGCAGCAGATTCCGAATGTTCGCGGGAGTATCGGCAGGGAGCTTGGCGAAATCGATTCCCGAGCGCAGAACGTCGGCGATGGTGTGCGAGACGCTCTCGCCCTCGAACAGTCGCCGTCCTGTCAGCATCTCCCACAACACCACGCCGAAGGACCAGATGTCGGCGCGGCGGTCCACGGCCTTCCCCGCCGCTTGCTCCGGAGACATGTATCCGGCCGTCCCTAAGATCATGCCGGCGCGCGTCGCGGCAATGCTCAGCGTCGGGGAATTGTCGAGTCCAGCCGAGGCGGGCGATTGCTCCATCGCCTTGGCCAGGCCGAAGTCGAGGATCTTGACCTGTCCTTCAGGCGTGACCTTGATGTTGGCGGGTTTCAAGTCGCGGTGGACGATGCCCTTCTCGTGAGCGTATTCGAGCGCTTCGGCGAGCTGGCGCGCGAGCGACAGCGCGTCCTCGATAGGAAGCGGCCCGCGCAGGTCCTGGCCTTCCACCAGCTCCATGACCAGCGCGCGCTCTTCCACTCCGTAGATCGCGGCGATGTTGGGATGATTGAGCTGCGCGAGCACCTGCGCCTCGCGCGTCAAGCGCGCCATGCGCTCGGCGTTCTGCGCAAACTCCTCCGGCAGCACCTTGACCGCCACTTCGCGCGCCAGCTTGGTGTCGGTGGCGCGATATACCTCGCCCATCCCACCCTCGCCGATCTTGGCGGTGATGCGATAGTGGGCTACGTTTTGGATCATCCCTTCTCGGGCTCCCAGAAGCGGCGGATTTCGCCGCGCGGATCGTTTTCGACGCGCACCTCGCGGTCAAAGATCATCGTGGCTCGGGTGGTTGCGTCGTACGGCGGCCAGTGCGGGATTTTCGGATTGTTCGGGTTCCCGGTCTTGGCCATCGTCACCCAGGTCGTCGCGAAGCGATTCCATAACGCGCGCGTCTCCGAGGAGCCCGCGCCGCCGATGCCGTCGCGATAATCGTTGAACGAAGCGGCGACGTCCACGCCGTGCACCGCGCCAAACTTGCCGTTGAAGCCGGCGCTGGCGTAGGCCCAAAGATATAAGTACGTCGGCGCCTTGCCCATCGCCGCCTTCCGCTCGGCCTGCAACGTCGCGTTGCGGCGGCCGCCCGCATCGGTGTCGATCTGCGCCTGAATCAGGTACGGCGACTTGTCGGGATACCGGCTGCGATACATCGCGATCATCGTTTCGGCACGCGCGGGGCCGTACCGCTCGGTCATCATCTTCTTCAATCCATCCTCGGTGAGATCGAAGTAATGAAGCCGTGCCTTACGGGCGGCCTCCGCTACCGTGACGTTGCAGTAGTAGGGCAGGCTCGAGATCACCGCCTCCACCGGAT
>CAZRND010000154.1:0-12305 GCA_964601345.1 uncultured Acidobacteriota bacterium
TGACCTTTCGGATGGCCTTTTTTTACCTGTCGGCGAAGAACAGATTGCCGGCTGAGTCGACGGCGACGCTCGCCGGCCCGAGCAAGGCGGCGTTGCTCGCCAGGCCGCCGTCACCGGAGAATCCAACGAGGCCATTTCCGGCCACCGTGCGGATCGAGCCGTCCTGTCCGATTTTCAGCACGCGATTGTTGCCGTAATCGGCGGCGTAGACGTTGCCGGCCGAGTCGGCTGTGACGCCATACACCTGGCCGAGCGGCGCGTCCTTAGCCAGAGTTACGGCGGGGAAGGCGAAGTCCGCTCCGGCGACGGTCGTAATGACGCCCTGTGCCGCCGCCTTGGGAAGGAGCAGCGCCAAGCTGAGCAGCGAAAAGTAGGCCCACCGCCCCATACGGGGAGTTTACCACGTGCGCTATAATCAGGCGAGGATGTCATCGTTTGTCGTCCGCGCAGTTGGATTGACCCTGGCGCTGGCGCTCTTAGCGCCGGTTCCCCAGGAGCCCGCGCCGCAGAAGTGGGCTGTCATCGTCGGCGTCAGCAAGTTTCCCAACCTCAAGCCTGAGGACCAGCTCGAATTCGCCGACAAAGACGCCGAGGCCTTCCAGAACTTCATCCTTTCGCCGCGCGGCCGCGAGTTCCCCAAGGATCACATCCAACTGCTCACCAACGACAAAGCCACGACCGGAAAGGTCAAGATATCGCTCGGCAACTGGATTCAGCGCAATTCCAAGGCGGAGGATACGGTCTACATCTTCATCGCCACGCACGGCATGGTGGAACAGGAACAATCCAAGGCCGGCTTCCTCGTGACCTATGATTCCGAGCCGGAGTCGCTCTATAGTACGGCGCTCTCCATCGACGATCTGAACAACATCGTTTCGACGCGTTTGGGCAAGGCCGGCCGCATCGTGATGTTCACGGACGCCTGCCGCGCCGGCAAGGTCGGGATGAACATCCAGGTCAAAGACGCGAAGCAACTGATGGGTTTCTCCGCCAGCCGGGCGTCTGAGTTATCGCAGGAAGGGAAGCAGTTCGGCGGCGGGCATGGCGCGTTCACCTACATGCTGCTGAAGGGTCTCGGCGGCGACGCGGATGACGACAAGGACAAGCGAGTCACGGTGCAGGAGCTGATCGACTATCTGAACGCGAATCTGCCCAAGGCTACCGGCGGCAAACAGCACATCCAGTCCTTCGGGACCCTGGAAGGCGAAGTCCCGATGTCCTTCGTCGACAAGGCGGCGCCGGAGGGCGCGGTCACAGAATTGCGCTGGCCGCGCTGGCCCGTCCTGCTGGCTTCGCTACGGCCGTTCCTTCCGCAAGGCGCAAGCTCGCAGCAAGCCTTCGATCAAGCCATCAAGGACGGACGCCTGTTGCCGCCCGCCGCCGGCAACGCCTGGGACCTCTACGCCGGGCTTCCCGCGTCGCAAAAAGACGACGCTCGCGATTCGCTCTCCACCGCTCTGGAGGACGAAGGCCAGCGCATCCTGCGCGCTTATCTCAAGGGCGAGGATCCGCCGCTCGGCGTCGATCGCTACCGGTATGGAGCGCAGCTCTTTGCCCGCGCCAGCGAGTTGAGTCCGGGCGAGCGCGGCGTGCAGGCCAAGGCGCGTTTTTGCGCGGGCCGGGCGCTGGTGGCGGAGCGCAAATTCACCGAAGCCGATCCCGCGCTGCGCGAGTCGATCGCGCTCGATAAGGACGGCCCATATTCCTACAACGCGCTCGGAATCTCGTACCTCTACCAAGGGCGAAATCCAGACGCCATCGAGCAATTCCAGCAGGCCATCGAGCGCGCGCCGAAGTGGGCGTATCCGCACTACAACACCGCGATTGCCTACACCAACCAGGGCAAGTATCGCGAGGCAGAGCGAGCTTACAAGGCGGCCATCGAGCGCGGTCCGAATTACGGCTACCTGCATCTGAACCTCGGCAGCCTTTACTACATGCATCTGAACCAGCCGAATGATGCCTTGCGAGAACTGCAACTGGCGATCAAGCTGCGTCCGGAAGATCCGCACGTCTACAACGAGCTCGGCGGATACTACCAGGCTCGCAACAATCTTCGCGACGCCGAGGATCAATATCGCAAGGCAATAGCGGTGAAGCCCGACGCCGACGCCTACATCAGCCTGGCGATCGTGCTGGTGGGGCAGGGAAAGAAGAAGGACGCCGAAGACGCTCTCAAGTCGGCCATCAATCTCAATTTCCGCAATACGGAAGCGCATCGCGCGCTCGGCCAGTTGTACCTCGACCGCAAGGAACTGGAGTTGGCCCAGAACGAATTCACGAAACTGCTTCAGATTGCCGGCAAGGACGCCGCCGCCCAGGCGCGCCTCGGCGACGTCTACGCCGCCCAGAAGCAGTATCCCGAAGCGATCGCCGCCTATCGCCAGGCGCTCGAATGGGCCACCGATCCCAAGTTGAAGAGCGAAATCACGCGCAGCCTGGACCAGGTCCAAAGGCGCAGGTGAGAGAAAGCTAGAAGAACAATCCTCATCGGGGAGCTTTGCGCTCACCGGGCCGACCCCAAGAACGAACCCACTTCGAAACGTCTTCTTCACTCACAGTGCGTCCGCTATCAAGGTCCTTCATCCCTTGGTCGATTTCACCAAGTTGCCATTCCTCGGCGTGATGGTCGATAGCGATCGCTTCCGCCGCCTTTTCCAGCCGCTTCTTCATGTCAGTGTACACACATTAACACAGCACCTTGTTCTTAATGAAAGTGGTAAAGTCGATGCACGTGCGTATCCGAATCTACATTGCCACGCTTGCAAGCCTGTTGGTGACGGTGCCTGCCTTGCCGCAGTCCTCGACCGCCACGCTCTTCGGCAGTGTGACGGCGACGGCTGGGGAAGTGAAGACGGCGCTTGTCAGCTACCGGAATCTGCAGACCGGCGCCGAGAACGGCGTGCTGACGAACGCGCAAGGGCTCTACGCGATTTCGGCGCTGCCGCCAGGGAAATACTCCCTGCGCGCCGACGCCCAGGGATTCACGCCCAAAGAGCGCGCCGAAGTCGAGCTCACCGTCGGCGGACGCGTCGAGATCAACTTCGCGCTCGAGCCCGCGGCGACGGCGGCTGTCCCGCCGCCCACGACGGCGGCCACGCCCTCGCGGGCGCAAAGCCGCAACTCACCGTTGCGCGGCCATCTCAGCACCATTTATGGTCCGGACGCGCAGGCCCCGCAGGCCGTGCTCGTCGATCTGCCTCCGCCGATCACCGACACGCTCACCGGGGATCTTTCCACAGTGATCGAGGAGCGCAAGATTCAGGAGCTGCCGTACTCGGGGCGGGACGTTTATTCGCTGCTCGTGTTGCAGCCGGGCGTAGTCTCCGACAGCGCCACCGGCAGCGGGCTCGGCCTGGCCGTGGACGGCCAGCGCGTCGCCGGCACGAATTTTCTGCTCGACGGCGTGGACAATAACGACACGCTGCTCACCGGACCCTCGGCGCGGGTCAGCGCCGATGCGGTGCAGGAATACCGCATGACCACGAACAACTTCTCCGCCGAGTTCGGCCGGGCCACGGCGTTCATCGCCAACGCCATCACGCGCGGCGGGGGGAACCAGATGCACGGGACGCTCTTCGAATACTTCAACAACGACCGGCTGAATGCCAATTCGTTCGCGAACAATTGGACCCGCATTCCGCGCCTACCGTATCGCTCGAACCAGTTCGGCGGAACTCTGGGCGGTCCGGTGCGGCGCGACCGGCTGTTCTACTTCGCCTCGTTCGATCGCACTTATCTCAGTACGGAGAGTCCGTTCACCACGGTTTACGTACCCAGCCGGACCTATATCGCGAGCCTCCCGGCGAACTCGATCGCCAAAAAGCTGCTGACGCAGTTCCGTCCGTTGACGGGCACGCCCTTCGCTGCGTATCCAGACGCCGAGGCAGTTTCCTTCCAGTATCCGGTGCAAACGCGCAACACGCTGGGCTTGGGACGGCTCGATTTCCAACCGCAGAGTTCCAACGGACGGCTGGGAGTGCGCTATGTCTTTACCGATTCGACTGCGGACAACTACCTTTCCGGTCCGTATCCGCAGTTCAACGCCGCGCTCGTCGTGCGCGGGCAGAACGTTGCCGTGAACTATACGCGGACGCTGTCGAGCGGCGGCGTCAACGAGATTCGCGGCGGATTCAATACGAGTTCCGTCGGTTTCGACCGCCCGCATCCGGAGATTCCGACCATGTTTTCGGGAGAAGGCGTCGTCCTGCCCGGCAGCCCGGCCTTCTACGCATACACCTTCCAGAACTCGACCTGGCAGGCGGTGGACAACTTTTCGACGTTGCGAGGCAGGCACAGTCTGATCCTCGGCGGTGAAGTGAAAGTGCTACGCAGCGACTCGGTGACCTCCACAGCGCGCGACGGCTTGCTGGTGTTCGATTACCTGGGTACTTTCGCTGCGGACGCGCCTTCGCGCCTGAACATCACCGTGGACCGCTTCACCGGCGCGCCGCTCCCCGATTCTGCCTACGAGCGCAACTACCGTCAGATGGAGTTTTCGGCCTTCGTCCAGGACAATCTGCACTTCGGCCGCGTGACGGTGAATCTCGGGCTGCGATGGGAGTATTTTGGAGTTCCCTCGAGAACGGACGGGCCGCCCGATTGGAACCTGTTCTACGGTCCGGGAACGGATCGCGCCTCCCGTCTCGCTTCGGCGACGCTCAAGCAGGCGGCTCCCTATCATCCCGACTACAACAACTTCGCGCCGCGTTTCGGTTTCGCCTACGACGTGAAGGGCTCGGGACGTTCCGTCGTGCGCGGCGGATATGGAATCGCCTTCGACCGCATCTTCGACAACGTCTGGCAGGAGGTCAGCGTCAACTCGCTGGGCTATGCCTTGTATCAGCCGGCTCAGTTTCAATACACGTTTCCGGCTCGCCAGGGCCTGCCTCCGACGACGAAGCTGTTCGGCCTCGAGAGCACCGTTCAGGTAGACGAAACTCTGCGCACGCCCTACGGCGAGAACTGGTTCGTGGGGTTGCAGCAGAGAATCACGAGCAGCCTGCTGGTGCAGGCCGATTACGCAGGTTCGCGCGGCCGGAAGCTGATCGCCCTCGACGAAGTCAATCGCTTCAACAGCCATGCCGACGGGACTCGCCTGAATCCGAATTACAACACGGTCAGCTACCGGGGGAACCAGGGCTCTTCCGAGTATCACTCGCTGCAGTTGTCGGCGCGCCAGGCTCTCCATCGGAACGTGACGTTCCAGGTCTCCTACACGCTCGGACGCACGCAGGATAACCAGAGCGATCCTTTCCGCAATCCCGTGGTGCAGGTGGTGACGTCGAATGTCGCTTCCCGCCTCACCAGTCCGCTGGCGATCACCGGCAACCTGCCGCACGCGACGTTCACGCAGCAATTCAACTCCAGCCTGGACTGGGGCGCATCGGATTTCAATCAGAAGCACAACCTCGTTCTCAACGTGATCGCCCAGTCGAAGGAGTGGCCGCGCGTGCCTTGGCTGACCAGGGGTTGGCAGCTAAGCGCGGTGACCGGTTTCCGCTCGGGATTTCCGTTCAGCGTGATCGCTCCCGACACGGGATTCGGCGTTCCCGCGTTCGGCAAGCTCAACGCCAACCGCGCGAATCTAGCCGGTAGCGTGGAAGCGACCTATCTCGATCCTCCTGTTCCGGTCACCGGGGGGGAGATTCTGCTCAGCAAATCGAAGTTCCAGTCTCCGGCCTCCGGCGCGATCGGCCTCACGCCGCGGAACGCTTTCACCGGGCCCGGATTCTACAACGTCGACATGGGGATCAGCCGTAACCTTCACGTTCCGCGCATGAAAGAAGAGGCCCGGCTGCAGATTCGCGCCGACTTTTTCAATATCCTGAATCACACCAACCTCGGGAATCCCGTGAACAGCATCGGATCGCCGGACTTTGGGGTCGCCGCATTCGGGCGCACGGGTTTTTCCGGAGCGCTTCCGACCGCGGCTCCTCTGAGCGAGCAGCCGCGCCACTTCCAGATCGCGCTCAGGCTTTTCTTTTAACGTTCTCGAAGATCTTGCGGGGATTCTCCACCAGCATGGTGTGCAACTGCGCGTCGGTGACGCCTTTCTTCTTCAACGCCGGGATCACGTCGTTGTGGATGTGCAGATAGTTCCAGCGCGGCAGAGCGGCCGCCACCGGCCGCTCCGGCAGCCAGTGGTTGAAGCAGGCGGCGTCGTGCGAAAGCACCATCTGGCCGGCGTGGCCGCGCTCGCAGAGCGCGGCCACGGTGTTCACGCGATCCTCGAACGAGAGCAGCACGTCGATGCCGAAGCGGTCCATGCCGATGTAGGAACCGGCCCCCATCAGTTCCTCGAGATAGGCGAGATCGGCGGTGTCGCCGGAGTGGCCGATGATCACGCGCGAGAGATCGACGCCCTCCTCGTGGAAGATGCGCTGCTGGTCGAGCCCGACTTTGCTGGGCGCGTGCGTGTGCGTGGAAATCGGCACGCCGGTGCGCAGGTGCGCCTGCGCCGTGGCGCGCAGGACGCGGTCGATGCCGCTCGTCAAGCCGTGAATGTCGGTGGCGCACTTCAGGATCGCGGCGCGCACGCCGGTATCGGCGATGCCGTGCTCGATGTCGCGGACAAACATGTCGGCCATCGTCTCCGGGCCGCCGAAGGCGGTCCCGGGCCCGCGGAACAGGTAGTAGAAAGGAATATCGCGGTAGGTGTAAATTCCCGTCGCGACGACGATGTTGAGCTTCGTCTGCCGCGCCACGCGCTGGATGCGCGGAATGTAACGCCCCAGCCCGAGTACAGTGAGATCCACGATCGTATCGACGCCGCGCGACTTGAGTTCGTTCAGGCGCGTGGCGGCGTCCGAGACGCGCTTCTCCTCGTCGCCCCAATCCCCAGGGAAATTGTTGTGGATATCAGCGTCGAGCACGAATACGTGCTCGTGCATCAACGTCGTCCCGAGATTGCCGGAATCGATCGCGCCCCGCGCAGTTTCGACCGTGGCCATGGTGAAGGAACTTGATTATAATAGCCCTCTCTTGAGGAGGAGGAACCAAATGCAAACGAAGATTGTCGGCGCGCTGACCCTGACGCTGCTGCTGGCCGTAGGGGCGGCCGCGCAGTCGCAGAGCGATCTCTTGGACATCTACATCGCCCACGTAAAATCCGATAAACGGATGGAGTTCGACGGTCTGGTGAAGAAAATGGTTGCCGCGCAAAAGAAGGGCGGCGGCGACAACTGGTTGACCTACGAACCCACGTACGGCGAAGGGAACACGATCTACTTCGTGAGCATGCGCCAGAACTATGCGGCGGTGGATTCGGCGATGGAGGGCTTCATGCAGGCCATGAACAAGACCATCGGTATGGCCGGAATGGCCAAGCTGTTCCAGGACATGGGCGCGACTCAAAATAGCTTCCGCACCGAGTTGCGCCGCAGGCGCTGGGACATGAGCGCCAATATCCCTTCGGATACAAACAAGCAGATTGCAGAATCCCGCTTCCTGCGTATCACCGTGGTTCGCGTACGTCCCGGCCGGAATGCCGATTTTGAAGCCGCCGCTCGCGTCGTCAAGGAGGGGTACGAAAAGAACAACAAGAACTTTTCGCTCTTCGCCTCGCAAGCGACCGACGGCCAAGTCGGCGCCGTGTATTACTTCACGGTGCCGCTAAAGACGATCGGCGCCCTTGACGCTCTCAAGCCGCTCGGAGCCGTCCTGAGCGAGTCAGAGAACCAGCGTTTCGGCAAGGCCGTCGCGGACACAACCTTGAACACCGAGACCATGATCGTCCGCTTCATTCCGGAACTCAGCAATCCGCCGGCGGAAGTGAAGAAAGGCGACCCGGCATTCTGGGATCCCAAACCGCCCGCGCCTCCCAAGCCGAAGGCCGCGGCTCCGGCGGCTGAGAAGAAGAAGTAGGTCCTATCCGCCAGAAGATCTTCTGGATCGCTCTCGTCGTCATGACCGCGCTGCTCTCCGCAGCCGGGGGAGAGATTCTGGCGCGCCTCTTTGGCGCCAAGCCGTATCAGCCGGTTGATCCCGCGTATACGACTTGGGCCAAGCCCGACCCGGAGCTCGGCTGGGTCAGCAATCCGGGTGTGCACCGTGTGAACGAGGAAGGGCACACGCCGATGACCATTTGGCCGGATGGACGCCGGGCCACGCGCGCGGATCCCGCGCTTCCTGCCGGCACGACACGCGACCTGATCTTCGTCGGCTGCTCCGTCACGCAGGGGTATAGCGTGCGCGACGACCAATCGTTTCCCTGGCTGGTGCAAGCGGCCAATCCCGCGCTCGCCGTGAGCAATTACGGATGTCCGGGTTACGGCACTTACCAGTCGCTGCTGGGGCTCGAGCGGATTCTGCGTGACCGCGCGCCGGGCCGGCCCTTCGCCGTGGTCTACGGTTTCCTCTCGATGCATGGCGATCGCAACGTTGCGGACGACTCGTTTATCGAGGCGCTGCGGGCCTTCGGCGGCGAGCGCTTCGCGCCGCCGCACGCACTGATGGTGAACGGCACGCTCGTGCGTCACGGGCCGCTTGCGCTGCCCGACTGGCCCTTCGAAGCGCGCTCCGCATTGGTGAGCTTTCTGCATGCCCGCTATCTCGGCTACCGGCTTGTTGGGCGCGAAACGCAGAGGATCCCGGTCACGCTCAGCCTTCTGAGCGAGATGAGCCAGGTGGTCCGCAAGTATGGAGGGCGCTTCCTGGTGACAGTGCTCTGGGACGATCCGGAGGGGCGCGAATATCTGCAGAATCTGAAGAGCGCGGGGATCGATGCGCTGGATTGCGGTTATCGCGGCCCGATCACCGACACCACAAAACTGTTTGTGCCGAAGGGCCATCCGAACGCCATCCTGCACGCCTGGTGGGCGGATTGCTTACAAGGATGGATGAAGAAATGGTGAGGCGGGCGGGACTCGAACCCGCGACCACAAGCTTAAAAGGCTTGCAGTCAATTCGTAAACTGGCTTTTTTTCAAATGCTTTCATACTGCCATCCGCCGTTTGTCCGCCAGAATCCACCAAGGAATTGCGGAAAAACTAGACTGAATTGGTCGTGGTCGAGTCGCCGTCGTTCCGACCTACTCCGAACAGCCAACGCTGGTTCTTGGCCGTTTCGATCGCACTGACAAAGCGTTCTGCCCTTTCGAGGTCGCTGCCGCCCACGTTAAGGCTGATTGTCGTGCTACCAGCGGTGACCGATATTCCCTGCTGCCGCGTTCCAAAGTAGAGCAACACCAACATGATCCCCAGGATTCCCAAAAGAACGCCAAGAGAAGTGAGGAAGTAGCTGAGGCCGTGATCGTCGGCGGGCCACAGAGCGCTAATCATGCCGATAGCCCCGACGGCAAGGCCGCAAATGAGATATGCACGATGTTCTCTGCTGGTGAAGCCGCACGAGTCGAGTTGATCGAGCATCATGCTCGTCACCTGTGTTCGTCCGCTCTGCCTCTGGCTGAGTCGGATTCTGTGTGTGGTGAGAACGAACTGTTGGAGGGCCGCACTCGTCTCCGGAAACACTCCAACAATTTTCTCTCCTGGGAGGAGTGCCGCGCCTAGGTTGACAGGGGACGTCTCGCCTGTCCCCACGCTGCACTTCGGACATTCAAACTTGTCCCCGGGAACGAGGGTCCCGCAAGACTGACACTTCCAAACGACGGTGGGCTTCATGAAGTCTCCAAACGACGCCGCTCTTTACTGCACAACGCCTTCGGACTTGCTTGCTTCGCCTTGGTCCGGCATTAGCTCCAGTGCGATCGCATCCATGATCCCACGCATCGCTTCCGGATCGCCATGGGCGTAGTGACGGGCCATCTCCGGGGAACGATGCCGAAGGACGGCCATGCGGTCCTCGGGCCTGGCTCCTCGTTCCTTGCTGAGCGTTGCCAGCGTGTGCCGGAAGCTGTGCCAGCTTGCCTCCAGGCCGAGCTCCCTGGCTGCTGGGCGAATATATCTGTTCTGTGCATTGTGCCGATCAATCGGCTTCCCGCTACGTGCGGCAAAAACGGGGTCGTCCGGTGCGGTGAAACAGGAACAGGCCTTGATCTGTTGGAGAATAATTACAAGCGCATCGGGCATCGGAACATCACCCGTGCTGGCCTGCTTGGGCAGAGTTCGCCCATGCGTGGGATCGTAGCTCTCGCGCACATGGAGGTAACGGCGCTCAAAGTCCAAGTCCCGCCAGCGCAAGGCACAGAGTTCCCCGATTCGCAGGCCTGTGACTGCCAGTGTGAAAGCCATCTCCCGGTAGGGCGAGGGCAGACGCCAGATTAGTTGCTTGGCGCTCGCTGCGTCCAAGGCTTGCCGCACGCGGCCGGGCCTCGCTGGAATCTTCACTCCCTGCGTCGGGATAGCCCCATCGAAGAAGCCGTCCATTTGGGCCTCACGGAAAATCTTTCCCACGACATTCCGGATATGCCGGGCCGTTTGCGTACCTAATGCGCGCGCGTCCATCCGCTCTCGGATCAGACATTGCACCCGGTCTCGGTTAACGTCGCGCAAGCGCAGGTGTCCGAGGGCAGGGAGCACGTGCAGGCGTAGGATGCGCTCATAGTGCGTTTTGCCGCCAGGAGTCAGAGCCCAAACGTGATTCGGCTGAAACTTGGCTTCGACGTACTCGTGAACAGTGGCCAGTGAGCAAGGATTCCTGTTGGCTTCGTCAACGCGTCTGAGCACACGGCGGTCCGCTTCGCGACGTGCCTCCCGTTCCGTGATTGCGCCCTTGCCGACAGCCAAGCCGATCACTTGGCCGGCGCGCCTGGCCTTGACCTTGCCGGTGATGTCACGATGATACTCCCACCATTCCAAGTACCAAGTTCGCCCACGTTGGCGCAGGCATCCCCGCAGTTGCAGCCGCCGTCTGGCCATCTTTCCGTTGTCCTCCGGAAAGAGAATACACGGCCTGTCAAGCTTGCGTGTCATGGCCGCAAGGAAAGCCTTGTTTGATGCGTTGCGGGAAAACCCCACAGTTCCCACTCGGCAAGACTCTTCGTCACGTACTTGGAGACGTAGTGTCTGGCGCCCAGAGCAGGATCATAAGAGACAACACGCGCGATGCCGCAAGGCCAGGCATGAACCATGCAGCACTCTTTTCCCCATGCGCCCGGTGGCAGACGCTCGCCACAATAGGTCAGCAGATGGCCCACGTTGCCGACTAGCGCATGAACATGCAGCAGACCTCCCCGATTCCCGCGCTCCAGCCCGAAGAAGGCGTACAGAGGCAATCCTGCGATTTTCTCCAATCGCTGCAGATGCCGACGCGTCCAGTAGTAAGCCCCATGCACTTGCACGGGTCGGGCAAAAGTCCAAGTCGAGAAGACGTCCCACGTCACCAAGGTTCCTAGCCAGTCGCCCATCGTTTCGTTTATCTCCAGTTCGCTAGACACACCCTCTCCCTTCAAGCAAGGAATCCGTTCCCCGTTCTTCCTCCGCTCAGAGCAGTAGGGCACTCAGGGCAGTCCAGGCTTGCTCCTCGCGTCGCGGGTCGAGAACGGGTGGACTCGTTGCCCGCTCTGTGTTGTGCCCGCCTGGACTGCCCTCAGAGTCCCGAGCTCGCCGAACTACTTGACCGCTTGGGAGCCTTTTGCAGGCGTCTGCGATTCTCCTTTGCGGTATTCGCGAATGACAGCCTCGTCCACGAGTTTGCGGATAGGCCCGATCAGTGAGACAACGTCAAACCACAGGCTTTCGCCCTTCCGTGCCGGCGGCGCTACCCTTGGTCCCTTGCCTGGGTCGTCGTAGACAATGAAGCCGCGCATTACGGTCTTGCCGGACTCGCCGTGCAGGTATTCGACATCCGCAAAAGCCTTGGCCTTGCCGGTGCCGTTGGCTGCGCGCAGAGACACCTTGATCTGTTCACTTGTCATGTTCATTTCACCTAGGCGGGGTTGCGTACCCCATGGCGGGTAGGGTATGCTCAGAATATCTTCCTGGATTTCCGAGCGTTTACCTACCGGATTTCCGTTGGCCTCCCGCCGGAGTTCAGCCGGCGGGAGTCGCTACTCGAATTCCTCGTTAACGATTTCCTCCGCGAGTTCTGTTGCGTCCTCGCTCTCTTCATCTCCGGTGAGCTCGCTTTCGAGTCCGTCCCGGACATCCCGCTCCAGATCGGCTTGAAGCCGCGAGTCGAGATAGTCCTCGCGGGAAATTTCGCCGCTCCTGTAGAGCTCGCGCAGGTACCCGGAAACTCGCGCCACGCCGTGATTGACTAGGCTCGACTTGGCTGCGCGACGGCGCCTGGCTTCCTTGGATTCCTCGACCTTCCGGCAGGCCTGGGGGACCCGGGGGGCGATCCACGTCGGGAACACGGCGCTCGCGGCGGCGTTGTTCGGCATCGTCCTCCTTCCCCTCGCCGAG